>NZ_JAJSLU010000003.1:87766-141765 GCF_023063025.1 Pseudomonas sp. YL2
GGCGGTGGGGCTGGGGGGGGGGGTGGACACACCAACGGGTATTTGGACTCCCCCCCGCCTTCCGCACGATACCCCGCTCCCACCCAAAGCAACACCCCCTATTTCGCTTGAGCAAGACAAAAACAAGAGGATTTTCTCATGGCTAAAATCGGATTTATCGGCACCGGCATCATGGGCCACCCAATGGCTTCGAACCTGCAGAAAGCCGGTCACAGCCTGTTCCTGTCGGCGCACCACGACGCCGCTCCAGCCGACCTGGTTGCCGCTGGCGCGGTCGCCCTGGCCAACCCGCGCGAAGTGGCGCAGGAAGCTGAATTCATCATCGTCATGGTGCCGGACACCCCGCAGGTCGACGACGTGCTGTTCCGCGCCGACGGCGTTGCTGCCGGCATCGGCAAAGGCAAAGTCGTGATCGACATGAGCTCGATCTCGCCGACCGCCACCAAGGCTTTCGCCAAGAAGATCAACGAAAAAGGCGCGCAATACCTCGACGCCCCGGTATCCGGTGGTGAAGTCGGCGCCAAGGCTGCGACCCTGAGCATCATGGTCGGTGGCGACGCCGATGCCTTCGAACGCGCACTGCCGCTGTTCCAGGCCATGGGCAAGAACATCACCCTGGTCGGCGGTAATGGAGACGGTCAGACCGCCAAAGTGGCGAACCAGATCATCGTCGCGCTGAACATTCAGGCCGTGGCTGAAGCCCTGCTGTTCGCTTCGAAAAACGGTGCTGATCCGGCCAAGGTGCGTGAAGCGCTGATGGGCGGTTTCGCTTCGTCGAAGATCCTCGAAGTGCACGGCGAGCGCATGATCAAAGGCACCTTCGATCCGGGCTTCCGCATCAGCCTGCACCAGAAGGACCTGAACCTGGCCCTGCAAGGCGCCAAGGAGCTGAACATCAACCTGCCGAACACCGCCAACGCCCAGCAAGTGTTCAGCACCTGCGCGGCCATCGGTGGCAGCAACTGGGACCACTCGGCGCTGATCAAGGGCCTGGAACACATGGCCAACTTCTCGATTCGCGACAAAAAATAAAGCCTTCATTAAACCTGTAGGAGTGAGCCTGCTCGCGATGAAATCGCCGCGGTGAGTCAGATTTACCGCGCTGCCTGAATCGCGAGCAGGCTCACTCCTACAAGATCCGAGTTGCCCTTTCGAATAACAAGAATTCCGGGAGCCCGCCATGTCGGTCGATCCGCAACAACTGCTGCGCGAGCTGTTTGCCACAGCCATCGACGCGGCCCATCCGAACCAAGTCCTCGAAGCCCATCTGCCCGCCGATCGCACGGGTCGGGTGATCGTCATCGGCGCCGGCAAAGCCGCAGCTGCCATGGCCCAGGTGGTCGAGCGCTGCTGGCAGGGTGAAGTATCCGGTCTGGTGGTGACCCGTTACGGTCACGGCGCTCCGTGCGAAAAAATCGAAGTGGTCGAAGCCGCGCATCCGGTACCGGACGCTGCCGGTCTGGCCGTGGCCAAACGCGTACTGGAACTGGTCAGCAATCTGACTGAAGACGACCGCGTGATCTTCCTGCTGTCCGGCGGCGGTTCTGCCCTGCTCGCGCTGCCAGCCGAAGGCATCACCCTGGCCGACAAGCAGTCGATCAACAAAGCCCTGCTTAAATCCGGCGCGACCATCGGCGAGATGAACTGCGTGCGCAAGCACCTCTCGGCGATCAAGGGCGGCCGCCTCGGCAAGGCTTGCTGGCCTGCCACCGTCTACACCTACGCAATTTCCGATGTACCGGGCGACCTCGCCACGGTCATCGCCTCCGGCCCGACCGTGGCCGACCCGAGCACTTCGGCCGAAGCGCTGGCGATCCTCAAGCGCTACAACATTGAAGTCCCGGCCTCGGTGCGCACCTGGCTGCAAAGCCCGGAATCGGAAACGGTCAAACCCGGTGATCCGAGCCTCGCTCGCAGCCATTTCCAGTTGATCGCCCGCCCGCAGCAATCGCTGGATGCAGCGGCGGTGAAATGCCGTCAGGCCGGTTTCAGCACATTGATCCTTGGCGACCTGGAAGGTGAGTCACGTGAAGTGGCGAAGGTCCACGCCGGCATTGCTCGGCAGATCATCAATCATGGGCAGCCACTCGCTGCGCCGTGCGTGATTCTCTCCGGCGGTGAAACCACGGTGACCGTGCGCGGCAATGGCCGTGGCGGACGCAACGCCGAATTCCTCTTGAGCCTCACCGACAGCCTCAAGGGCCAGCCAGGCGTTTATGCGCTGGCCGGCGACACCGACGGCATCGACGGTTCGGAAGACAACGCCGGCGCAATCATGACCCCGGACAGCTACGCCCGCGCCGCCGCCCTCGGTTTGAGCGCCAGCGACGAGCTGGATAACAACAACGGTTACGGTTACTTCGAGGCGCTCGACGCGCTGATCGTCACCGAGCCGACCCGCACCAACGTCAACGACTTCCGCGCCATCCTGATCCTTGAGAACTGCAAATCATGACGCCTGATAAAAAGGTCAAAATCCTCGCCACCCTCGGGCCTGCCGTCGATGGCATCGAAGATATCCGTGAACTGGTCGAGGCCGGGGTCAACATCTTCCGCCTGAACTTCAGCCACGGCGATCACGCCGACCACGCCAAGCGCTATCAGTGGATCCGCGAAGTCGAACGCCAGCTCAACTATCCGCTGGGCATTCTGATGGATTTGCAGGGGCCGAAACTGCGCGTCGGCAAGTTCGCCGACGGCAAGGTGCAACTGCATCGCGGTCAGGCGTTCCGCCTCGATCTGGACGCCACACCCGGCGATGAACGTCGGGTGAATCTGCCGCATCCGGAGATCATCGCCGCGCTGGAAGCCGGCATGGATCTGCTGCTGGATGACGGCAAACTGCGCCTGCGCGTGGTCAGCAAATACACCGACGCGATCGACACCACCGTGCTCGCCGGCGGCGAACTGTCGGACCGCAAAGGCGTGAACGTGCCGCAGGCGGTGCTCGATTTGAGCCCGCTGACCGCCAAGGATCGCCGCGACCTGAGCTTCGGTCTGGAGCTGGGCGTGGACTGGGTGGCGCTGTCGTTCGTGCAGCGTCCGCAGGACATTCTCGAAGCCCGCGAACTGATCGGCGACAAGGCCTTTCTGATGGCGAAAATCGAGAAGCCGTCAGCGGTTGAACAACTGCGCGAAATCGCCGAACTGAGCGACGCGATCATGGTGGCGCGCGGTGACCTCGGTGTCGAAGTGCCGGCGGAAAGCGTGCCGCAGATCCAGAAAAACATCATCACAACCTGCCGTGAACTCGGCAAACCGGTGGTGGTGGCGACGCAGATGCTCGAATCGATGCGCTTCTCCCCGGCACCGACCCGTGCTGAAGTCACTGACGTGGCCAACGCTGTGGCTGAAGGCGCGGATGCAGTGATGCTTTCGGCCGAAACCGCGTCCGGCGAATACCCGCTGGAAGCGGTGCAGATGATGAGCAAGATCATCCGCCAGGTGGAGAACGGTCCGGACTATCAGACGCAGCTCGACGTCAGCCGACCGAAAGCCGAAGCGACGGTGTCCGATGCGATCAGTTGCGCGATCCGCCGCATCAGCAACGTGCTGCCTGTGGCGGTGCTGGTCAACTACAGCGAGTCGGGCGCCTCGACATTACGTGCGGCGCGGGAACGGCCGAAAGCGCCGATCCTCAACCTGACGCCGAACCTGCAAACGGCACGACGTTTGAGTGTGGCGTGGGGTATTCATTCGGTGGTCAACGATCGCCTGCGTCAGGTCGATGAAGTGTGTTCGACCGCGCTGGAAATCGCCCAGGCGCAAGGCATGGCCGAGCGTGGCGATACCTTGTTGATCACCGCCGGCGTGCCGTTCGGGCAGCCGGGATCGACCAACTCACTGCGGATCGAGACATTGATCTGACTAGCAACACAAAACCTGTGGCGAGGGAGCTTGCTCCCGCTCGGCTGCGCAGCAGTCGTCGCTTTTAGGGCATGACGGTTTTCACAGAAGAACCGCATTGACCCATTTTAGGGCCGCTTCGCGACCCAGCGGGAGCAAGCTCCCTCGCCACAGTTATTGGCAAGACCTTTTGATTTTCCAACTGCCCAGATTTTCTCAACATGCCTGCCAATCATTTCAACACCCACTGCCCCGACTGGGCCGAGGCTTTGCTCAACGGTTTCAGTCAGATATTCCTTCAGCGCCACCCGCTATGCGGCCTGTTGTGCCTGCTGGCGATCCTGCTCACTGCGCCGGTGCTGTTTGCCGGCGCGCTGCTCGGGGCGGTCGCTGGATTGCTCACTGCACAGCGACGTAACTATGCCAAGGCGGATCGTCAGGCCGGTTTGTTCAGCTACAACGGCGTGCTGCTCGGCTTGTTGCTGAGTCTGTATTTCCCCTGGTCACCGCTGCTGCCGCCGCTGATTCTGGCGGCTGGCGGCGTCAGTGCGATGCTCACTCAGCAATGGCTCAAACACGTTTACCGCAGTCGATCGATACCGGCCTACACCTCGCCATTCGTGGCCATCGGCTGGATCCTGCTGCTGTTCGCCGAGCCGTCCGCGCCGACAGCGCACATCGAGATGAACACGCTGAATTTGCTCGCCGCTGAGTTGCGTGGACTGGGTCAGGTGATGTTCCTTGATCATCCACTGGCCGGCGCATTGATCGCCATTGGCTTGTTGATCGCTGATCGCCGCGCCTTTTGCTGGGCATTATTCGCGTCAGCCATCGGCCTTGCGTCCAGTCTGCTGCACCACGAAACCGGCGCGGCATTGCTGGGACTGGGCAGTTACAACGCGGTACTCGCCGCCCTCGCCTTCAGTGCGCAGCGCAAGCAACCGTGGCTGTCGCTGCTGGGCATCGTCCTTGCGCTGCTGGTCACCCCGCTGTTCGTCGCTCTCGGTCTGGCGACGCTGACCGCGCCGTTCATCCTCGCTTGCTGGCTGATCCGCGCCGGGATCCAGATGCTTGGCAAAGCGGCCGTCGACGCCACGCCTTGCGCACAGGGGGACAATCAACCTAGGCTGCGCTGATCTTCAATTCAGGCGTTATCCATGGACAGCAGCAACAGTTGGCGCGAACGGCTTTACGTGATGATTTTCCAGAGCGACACCCTCGCCGGGCGGCGCTTCGACGGCACATTGCTGTTGATCATCCTTGCCAGCCTGGTGGTGGTGATGCTCGACAGCATCGACAGCATTCACCAGAACTACGCCAATGTGCTGGCCTACATCGAGTGGGGTTTCACCGTCATTTTTCTCGGTGAATACATCCTGCGCCTGTATTGCTCACCGAAACCGTTGCGCTACGCCTTCAGTTTCTACGGACTGGTGGATCTGCTGGCGATCGTACCGGGAATTCTGGCGCTGTATTACAGCGATGCGCAGTACCTGCTGATCATCCGCATCATCCGGATGCTGCGGATCTTTCGCGTGCTCAAGCTCAGCCCGTACCTCAAGCAAGCCAACTACCTGATGTCGGCGCTGCGTGGCAGCAAGCAGAAGATCGTGGTGTTTCTGGTCAGCGTCTGCACCCTGGTGACGGTGTTCGGCACCCTGATGTACGTGATCGAAGGCCCGGAACATGGCTTCACCAGCATCCCCAAAGGCATCTATTGGGCTATTGTGACGTTGACCACCGTCGGCTTCGGCGACATCGTGCCGAAGACCCCGCTGGGCCAGGTGATTTCGTCGCTGGTGATGATCACCGGTTACTCGATCATCGCCGTGCCCACCGGGATTTTCACTGCAGAACTGGCCAACGCCATGCGCGGCGAACAGCTGCAACATGACTGCCCGGTTTGCAAGAAAAACAGCCATGAACAGAACGCAGCGTTTTGCTCGCGGTGCGGCAGTCAGCTGTTTAAGAAAGTGGAATAAGCACAGAGCTTTTTAATCTTTAAATGACTATGCCAGCCCGGCTATAGTCGCTGGCAAAACGGTATCACCCCCGACCGTTATCACCGACACAACAAGGAATGCGCAGTGAAAAAACTCTTTGGCGCCTCACTTCTCGCCGCCGGTCTTGCCTTTGGCAGCGTGGCTCAAGCCGCACCGACCCTGCTTAACGTCTCCTATGACGTGATGCGCGATTTCTACAAGGATTACAACACTGCGTTCCAGAAACACTGGCAGGCCGAGCACAACGAAAACATCACCGTGCAAATGTCCTTCGGCGGTTCGAGCAAGCAGGCGCGTTCGGTGATCGACGGCCTGCCGGCTGACGTCATCACCATGAACATGGCGACCGACATCAACGCCCTCGCCGACAACGGCAAACTGGTGCCGGAAAACTGGGTCAGCCGCCTGCCGAACAACAGCGCACCGTTCACCTCGGCCACCGTGTTCATCGTCCGCAAAGGCAACCCGAAAGCCCTGAAAGACTGGCCGGACCTGCTCAAGGACGGCGTGCAAGTGATCGTGCCGAACCCGAAAACTTCGGGCAACGGCCGCTACACCTACCTCTCGGCCTGGGGCTACGTGCTGAAAAACGGCGGTGACGAGAACAAAGCCAAGGACTTCGTCGGCAAACTGTTCAAGCAGGCGCCGGTGCTCGATACCGGTGGCCGTGCCGCGACTACCACGTTCATGACCAACCAGATCGGCGACGTGCTGGTGACCTTCGAGAACGAAGCCGAGATGATCGCTCGCGAGTTCGGTCGCGATCAGTTCGAGGTGATCTACCCAAGCGTCTCCGCCGAGGCCGAACCACCGGTGTCGGTGGTCGACAAAGTGGTCGACAAAAAAGGCACCCGCGCCGCCGCCGATGAATACCTGAAATATCTGTGGTCGCCGGAAGGTCAGGAAATCGCCGCCGCCAACTACCTGCGTCCACGGGACCCGGCAGTGCTGGCGAAGTACACCGACCGTTTCCCGAAAGTCGACTTCCTGTCGGTTGAAAAGACCTTCGGTGACTGGCGTTCGGTACAGAAGACCCACTTCAATGATGGCGGGATCTTTGATCAGATCTACAGCCAGTAAGATTTGGCGGACATGAAAAAGGCGACCTCAACAGGGCGCCTTTTTTGTGGGCATTGGAAATCACCACACCTCCCCCTGTGGGAGCGGGCTTGCTCGCAAAAGCGGTGTGTCAGATACATGTTTTTGACTGACACACCGCCTTCGCGAGCAAGCCCGCTCCCACAGGGGATTGTTTGTCAGCCAGTTACATCGGTGGGGTCACGCCATCCTTGCCGGCGGAAATCGATTGCGCGGTCAACGTGCCGTCTGCGTCCTGGGTCACGAAGCTGACAATCTTCACCCCGACCTTGAGCAAGCTGCGATCCCCCGGCATCAGGTTGACGATCGGCACGTCCTCCGGCACCAGTATCTTCTGCTGCCCGCCCTTGTAGTTGACGGTCAGCACCCGGCCATTGCTGACCACCAGATCACCGACACTGCCATTGGTCATGCTGCTGCCCTTGGCCAGATCAAACGGCCGGTGGCCGTCACCGCTGCCGGCCAGTTCCGGCGGGAATACGTGCACTTCCATTGCCTTGAGGGTGCCATCTTCCTGCGGCATGGCGGCCGAGCCAATGTAGCTGCCGGGTTTGATGTCTTCGATATTCGCCAGCGTGACGGCACGCACCTTGGTGTCCGCAGTCAACCGGATCACCACGTTCTCGCCGCTGTTGACGTGGACTTTCAGCGAATCGGCGCTGACCCCGGTGATCTCACCGCGCACGCCGAGACGCATACCCGGGGCATCAGCGGCCTGCACCGCATTGGCACTGAGCAGGCCAATCAAGGCAATCGTGGTGGTGTGACGCAGCAGCTGGCGCAACATGGCAATCCTCCGTTGATGAACAGTAAAAGCGCAGCGGTAAACATAAGCACGCTATCGAAGAAGATGTAAGTGAATGTATCATCAGCCCTCCCCGGCCGGACGCAAGGTTCGCCGATGGACGACACCGCCGTTGAAGCCAATCATTCCGCAACGGAATAACTGATATCGATACAAGGCTTCTACCGCCGCTTCGGTGCGTCCCTTAGCCTCACCGCATTCCCTTTCGCTGGATCGAGAAACCTTATGAACGCCACAACTCACGCAATGACCCGAGGCATGGTGCTGCTGTTCGCCTTCTGCTGCGGCGCGATCGTCGCCAACATTTACTACGCGCAACCCATCATCGGGCTGATCGCGCCGGACATTGGTCTTTCCGACACCATGGCCAGCTTCATCGTCTCGCTGACGCAGATCGGTTATGCGCTGGGCCTGTTCTTCCTGGTGCCGCTGGGCGACCTGCTGGAAAACCGCCGACTGATGATCATCACCACTGTAGTGGCGATTGCCAGCCTGCTCGGTGCAGCGTTCACCAGCCAGCCGAATGTGTTTTTGCTGATCTCGTTGCTGGTGGGCTTCAGTTCGGTGTCGGTGCAAATCCTGATTCCGCTGGCCGCGCACCTGGCGCCGGAAGAATCCCGGGGCCGGGTGGTCGGCGGGATCATGGGCGGCTTGTTGCTGGGCATTCTGCTGGCGCGACCGGTGTCGAGCGTGGTGGCTGACCATTTCGGCTGGCGTGCGATGTTCATGATTGCTGCGGCGTTGATGGCAGCGATCAGCGTGGTGCTGGCGCTGACCGTGCCCAAGCGCCAACCGGATCACAGCGCGTCCTACGGCCAGTTGCTCGGCTCGCTGTGGACGCTGCTGCGCCAGCAACCGGTGCTGCGTCAGCGGGCGTTTTATCAGGGCTGCATGTTCGCCACCTTCAGCCTGTTCTGGACAGCGGTGCCGCTGGAACTGGCGCGCAACCATGGCCTGTCGCAAAGCGAGATCGCGATCTTCGCGCTGGTCGGTGCCATCGGTGCCATCGCCGCGCCGATCAGCGGACGCCTGGCAGACGCCGGCCACACCCGCATCGCTTCCTTGCTGGCCATGCTGTTCGCCAGCCTGAGCTTCCTGCCGGCCTTCATTCACCCGGCCTACAGCGTCATCAGCCTCGCGGTGACCGGCGTGGTACTGGACTTCTGCGTGCAGATGAACATGGTTCTCGGCCAGCGCGCGGTCTACTCGCTGGACGCCAAAAGCCGTGGTCGCCTCAACGCGCTGTACATGACCAGCATCTTCATCGGCGGCGCTTTCGGCTCGTCGGTCGCCAGTGCGGTGTATGAGCATGGCGGCTGGTTGTGGATCGTGATTGTCGGCAGCGCCTTCCCGCTGCTGGCGTTGTTGCGGTTCCTGAGTGCGTCGCAGCGTGGTGCTTTGGCAACGGCGTAAGATGTCGAGCAAGCTCGCTCCCACAGGTTGCTCACTGGGCCTGTGAGAGCGATGACGCTTAATACCGAACCAGCTTCTCCATCGCCGCATCTGCCAGAAACGAAGAGCGGCTTTTGACATTGTGTTCACGCACATAGCGATCGATGCGCTGGATCACATAGCCTGGCAACGTCACGTTGACCTTCTCGGTCTTGCCCATGTACGGCGAGATATCCAGCTCGAGCATCCCCCAGCCCATGTCGGCAAACTCCGGATTATTGCGATGCGCCGCTGCCGACGTCGGCATCGGAATCGATTCCCCGTCCGCCGCCATCTCCTGCAACATGAGATGGGCGACTTCAACGGCTGCGTTATAGGCGTCCTCGAAAGTGTCCCCGGCCGTGACGGCGCCGGGAATGTCAGGTATCTGAATACCGATGGCGGTGTTGTCGTCACCCCATTCGATGCAGATCGGATATTGCATTATGGATCTCCCTTGTAGCTGGCTGGCGGGTGGTACAACCCGGCACGCCTCCTGATGCTTTTGACCGTCCCCAGCGGCAAATCCTTTTTAGGGTGAGGAACGGGAATGGTGTACGGGTTGTAACGATGCGTGAAGATGTGATGACTGCCGGTGACTCGATCCAGCGTCCAGCCTGCCTCCTCCAGCTCCTTGATCAATAGCCTGCTTTGCACCTACCGCCTCCTTGCTTCGGCCGAATAAAAGTAACCCTAGAGTTATCTTTACTCAAGCACATAAATCTGCAGGACGACGTTTGGTTGTTTTACCGCATGTGATTGAATGGACGCGGATTACACTCAGCACCCTATTCCCTGTGGGAGCGGGCTTGCTCGCGAAGGCGTTGGATCAGCCAATACATGTGCTGAATGTCAGACCGCTTTCGCGAGCAAGCCCGCTCCCACAAGGGGACTACGACAACTTTCAGATTTGCAGGAAGAATGATGGACCGCCTCGCCGCCATGGAAACCTTCGTCTACGTGGTCGAAACCGGCTCCTTTTCCGCCGCCGCCCGACGGCTGAATATCGGCCAGCCCGCCGTGTCGAAAACCATCGCTCAGTTGGAAAAACGCCTGGCGGTCAGCCTGTTGCTGCGCTCGACTCGCGGCCTGACCCCGACCGAAGCCGGACTCGCGTTTTTCGAACGGGCCAGACGCGCCATCGACGAAGCCAACGAAGCCGATAACGCCGCCCGTGGCAGCGCCAGCGGTTTAAGCGGCAACCTGCGGATCAGCGCTGCGGTGACTTTCGGCCGCCTGCACGTCGTGCCGCAGCTGGGGCCGTTTCTCGAGCAGCATCCACAGCTGAACATCGACCTGATGCTCGATGACCGCAATATCAATCTGGTCGAAGAAGGTATCGACGTCGCCCTGCGCATGGGCCCGCTCAGCGACTCCAGCCTCACCGTGCGTAAAATCGCCGACTGTCGCCGCGTAGTGCTCGGCACCCCGGCCTACTTCGCCCGCCACGGCGAGCCGAGCTGCCCTGCCGATTTGGATAAGCACCAAGGCATCGTCTACAACCTCAGCGGCGGCGCCACCTGGACCTTCACTCAGGGCAGCGAACAACAGACGCAAACCCTCACCGGCCGCCTGCGGGTCAGCGCCGCCGAGGGTTTGCGTGCAGCCGTGCTGGCCGACCAGGGCCTGACCATCGCCTCGCAATGGATGTTCGCCCCGGAGCTGGCAAGCGGTGCGGTCAGGGCGGTGATGAGTGACTGGCGTTTGCCGGATCAGGACTTGTGGGCGGTGTTTCCCACGGGGCGGATGGTCAGTACGAAGGCGCGGGCGTTTGTGGAGTACATGGAAAATTTGCTGAAACACCTGACCTGACAGGCCGCGTTTCGTTTATTGCGATTTTCGTTTAATTCGAATAACGTTTCAGCATCCTCTATTCAGAATGCTGGAATCCATTATGTCGATCGTCCTTCACCCCTCTATCAACTTCCCGGTGGAGCGCGAAGTCAAAGCCGCAATTGAAGGCAAACGCGCGCTTGCCGCCTACCTCGCGACCCAATTCGAAACCCAGCACATCCAGATTTTCGACGAACAGAACCAGGCGCATCAGGTCGAGCTGCCGACCTCGGCATTACAACTGCTGATGGATATTCTGGCGGCGCTGGCCGAGGGTAACGCGGTCAAAGTCGTACCGGTGCACGCCGAGCTGACCACTCAGGAAGCCGCCGACTTGCTCAACGTCTCACGCCCGCACCTGATAAAACTGCTGGAAAGTGGCGAGTTGTCCTACCACAAAACCGGCAAGCACCGACGTGTGCGTTTCGCCGATTTGATGGACTATAAAACCCGGCGCGACACCGCCAGCGAGCAGGCAATGGCGCTTCTCGCGGAGCAGGCACAGGCGTTAAGGACAGGATACGAGTGAGGCATTCACCTTTCACCGCTGTATACGATGCATGTGTTTTGTACCCCGCCCCATTGAGAGACTTCCTGATGTGGCTCGCGCTATCGGGGCGATTTCGGGCCCGATGGACTCAGCAGATTCACCGCGAATGGAAACGCAATTTATTGAAAAACCGAACCGATCTGACGATAGAGCAACTGGATCGCACGTCCGAGCTTATGGACCGTGCCATTCCGGATGCCTGTGTCTACGATTTTGAGGACCTGATCACCGGACTTTCCTTACCCGATACCAACGACCGCCATGTTCTGGCCGCAGCCATACGCTGTGGTGCAGGGGTGATCGTGACGTTCAACCTGAAAGATTTTCCCGATACCTGCCTCGCCCCCTATGGCGTCGAGGCCCAACACCCTGATGAGTTTGTCGAAAACCTGTTTCACCTTGATCAGGCAGTTGTTATCGCTGCAGCGCAACGGCAGCGCCAACAACTTAAATTGCCGCCAATAGCCGTTGAGCCGTTTCTGGATCTTTTGCAGCGACAGGGATTGGTTGAGTCAGTTCGGGCGCTAAGCGCCTATCGTGCGATTCTCTGAATAATCATTTTGTGAACACCAGACAAACAAACGGCGATCCAGAGATCGCCGTTTTTCATTACTGCCCGAACTGTTTGCCCAATCCCGGCGGTACGCCGTGGATATCGGTGTCTTCCCAAGGGCCGTTGGGGCTGACGGAGCGAGTCCAGCCGTTGTTCCAGCGGAAGTAGGTGCGCTGGCGGTAGAAGGTGTTGGGCTGGTCGTCGAGGACGTAGACGCCGAGCTTCTGGTCCCAGTGGCTGTTGCCGCCCGGTGGTGGGGCGAAGCTGGCTGAGGTGCGTGGGACTGGCTTGGACGGTTTGGCCGGGATGCTTTTGCCCGGAGTCGGCGAGGTCGACGGGGTCGGGCTCGGTTGTGACGGCGGGATCGGTGGCAGGTTGGTGGTCGGTTCCGGTCGGTGCACCGCACATGCGCTCATGCTCAAGGCCAATGTGATGACGGAGATGCGGGCGAGGCTGTGCATGGCGGTGCTTTCCTGTGGGTTCCGGGGTTATTTGTCGGGGCTGTCGATGGTCAGTGTTTGCGGCGAGGTGGTGCTGCTGGCCAGCGGGCCGCTGCGACCTACCCACTCCCCGGCGGTTGGCTGACCGGCGCGAGAGATGCGTGCAACCAGTTGGACTTCAGGAAAGTTCGACAGTTTCAACTGCGGCATCATGGCGTCGGCATCGCCCAGTTCGACAGTGACCGGCAGATCGGCCACGGTCAGACGCTTGGCCGCCAGCGGTGCCGGTGGGCCGGAAACGGCGCGGGCGAAGATGAACACGCTGTCGCCCGGTTGCACCTTGCCTTTGAGTTCGCTGGACAGATCCACGCGCACCTTGAGCAGAGCGGCAACCTTGGCGGCCGGCGCTGCGGCGACCTTGCCGCCACTGGCTTGCAGGCGCTCGGTGGCTCGCTCGATCCCGCCCTGCAAGGCGGCGCGGGAGTTGTCGCCCTCTGGCAACTGCGCCAGCAGCCGGTTCCAATAGTCGATTGCCTGCTGATAACGCTCACCCTCGAACGCGGCGATGCCGAGCAGGCCGAGGCTGGTGACTTCTTTCGGATCGGCTTTCAGCGCTTCATCGGTCAGGGCCTGGATCTTGTCCGACCACTTTTTACCGTCGGCGAAATACTGCGCCTGCGCCCACTGGCCGAGCAGCTCCGGCTGGCGACCGGCCAGGTTGGCGGCGCGTTCGAACATCTTGGCCGCATCTGCCGGACGATCCTGGGCCATGTAGGTGCGCCCGAGGAAGTACAGGCCTTCCGCCGAATCCGGTTGCGCGGCGACGGCACGCTCCAGACGTCGGGTCATCTCTTCCATCGACTGCGGCGCCTGGGCGAATTCGCGGGTCAGTTCGACTTTATCGGCAGCACCGAAATGCAGGTACAGCCCCAGGCCCAACACCGGCACCAGCACCGCTGCCAACAACGGCAACGGCTTGCCCAGTCTCGATACACGCGGTGCGGCAACGCCTTCGGTATCGGCGAGCAGCTCACGCGCAGCTTCCGCGCGCCCGCTGTCCATTTGCGCCACATCGAGTACACCTTCAGCCTGCTGCGCTTGCAACTCGGCCACGCGCTCCTGATACAGCGCCACGTTCAGGGCAGTTCGATCCTCTTCACGCTGGGCGCGACGGCCACGCAAAACCGGGATCAGCAGAAAACTCAGGGCGACCAGAAGCAACAGCCCTGCGGCAAGCCAGAAATCAATCATTCTTGGTTTTTATCCAACAGTTGGTCGAGGCGCTGACGCTCTTCGGTTGACAGCGATGGCGGGGTCTCGGTGCGATGCGCGCGGCGTCGGCGAACGATCACCGCGATCACCACCAGACCGCCGAACAACAGACCGGCCGGGCCGAACCACAGCAAGGCTGTCTTGGCATTGAGCGCCGGTTTGTAGCGGACGAAATCACCGTAGCGATCGACCATGAAATCGATGATCTGCTGATTGTCCTTGCCCTCGCCGAGCATGCGGAAAATCTCTTTGCGCAGGTCGGCGGCAATCGGCGCGTTGGAATCGGCAATGTCCTGGTTCTGGCACTTGGGGCAGCGCAGTTCCTTGGTCAGTTCACGAAAGCGCTCGCGATCGCCTTCCTTGGCGAACTCGTAGGTGTCGATCGCGGCATGCGCCACACCGGCCAGACTCAGGCCCAAGACCACGGCAGCGATAAAGCGCTTCATGGCTTGGCCTCATCGACCAGCGCCTGATACTTGGCTGCGAGTTTTTCGCGCCAGACCTGTTCGTCGATCACCCCGACGTACTTGTCGCGGATGATGCCCTTGGCGTCGATGAAGAAGGTTTCCGGCGCGCCGTACACGCCGAGGTTCAGGCCCAGCGAACCTTCGTCGTCACGAATATCCAGTAGGTACGGGTTGTGGAATTCGGCCAGCCACTTCAACGCATCGGCGTTGGTGTCCTTGTAGTTGATGCCGTAGATCACCACACCGCGCTCGGCCAGTTTGTTCAGCACCGGGTGCTCGACCCGGCAGGAAATGCACCAGGTGCCCCAGACGTTGACCAGCGCCGGTTTGCCGAGAATGTCAGCCTTGGTCAGGGTCTTGTCGCCCTGCACATTCGGCAGGCTGAATTCCGGGAAGGGCTTGTTGATCATCGCCGACGGCAGTTCCGCCGGATCGAGGTACAGACCGCGATAAAGAAACACCGCCACCAGCAGGAAAATCGCCAGGGGTACCAGCATCAACCAACGTCTCATGCAGCCGCTCCTTGCAGGCCGAGGGCTTCACGCACCTTGGCTTTGACCTTGACTCGATAACGCCGATCCAGCGCCGCCAGCAATCCGCCCAGACCGGTCAGCAGACCGCCGAACCAGATCCAGCGCACGAACGGTTTGACGTGAACCCGTACCGCCCACGCGCCGTTTTCCAGCGGCTCGCCCAATGCGACGTAGAGATCGCGGGTGAAACCGGCGTCGATCCCGGCCTCGGTCATCATCGAACTCTGCACGGTGTACAGGCGCTTTTCCGGGTGCAGCACGCTGACTTCCTTGCCGTCGCGGATCACCCGAACGGTGCCCTTGTCGGAGGTGAAGTTCGGCCCTTCGAAGTGCTTGGCACCTTCGAACACAAACTGATAACCGGCCAGGGACATCGACTCGCCCGGCGCCAGACGCAGGTCGCGCTCGGCACTGTTCTGACTCGACAGCACCACGCCGAGGGCGCACACGGCGATGCCCAGGTGAGCGATCTGCATACCCCAGTAGCTGCGGGTCAGGGTTGGCAGGCCTTTGATCAGGCCCTTGTGGCGAGTCTTGTCGAAGATGTCGCGCACACCGGCGAGCAACACCCATGCGGCAAGCAGGAACGTCGCGATCACCGCCCAGTTGAAATCGCCGTAAGCGATACCGGCCACCACCGCCAATGCGACGCTGCCGAGCAGCACCGGGGTCAGCATGTTCGCCAGCCACTTCACCGGGGTGTCCTTCCAGCGCACGATCACGCCGACCGCCATCACCACCATCAGCAACGCCATCAACGGGATGAACAACGCGTTGAAGTACGGTGGGCCAACCGACAGTTTGGCGCCGCTCAAGGCATCGAGAATCAGCGGATACAGGGTGCCGAGCAGAATCATCGACGCCGCCACCACCAGCACCAGGTTGTTGCCCAGCAGCAGGGTTTCCCGCGACCACAGGTTGAAGCCGACCTGGCTCTTGACCACCGGAGCGCGCAACGCAAACAGCGTCAGCGAACCGCCGACCACGAACAGCAGGAAGATCAGAATGAACACGCCGCGCTCAGGGTCCGAGGCAAACGCATGTACCGAAGTCAGCACGCCGGAGCGCACGAGGAACGTACCGAGCAGGCTCAACGAAAATGCGGCAATCGCCAGCAACACCGTCCAGCTCTTGAACACGCCACGTTTTTCCGTGACTGCCAGCGAGTGAATCAGCGCGGTGCCGACCAGCCATGGCATGAACGAGGCGTTTTCCACCGGGTCCCAGAACCACCAGCCGCCCCAGCCGAGTTCGTAGTAAGCCCACCACGAACCGAGGGTGATGCCGATGCCGAGGAAGGCCCAGGCGACAATCGTCCAAGGGCGCGACCAGCGTGCCCAGGCGGCGTCGAGACGACCACCGAGCAGTGCGGCAATGGCGAAGGCGAAGGCCACCGAGAACCCGACATAACCCATATAGAGCATCGGTGGATGGACGATCAGGCCGATGTCTTGCAGCAGCGGATTGAGGTCACGCCCATCCGCCGGAATCTGCGGCAGAATCCGCGAGAACGGGTTGGAGGTGAGGATCAGGAACAACAGGAAACCGGTGCTGATCATGCCCATCACCGCCAGCACACGGGCGAGCATGACTTGCGGCAACTGCCGGGAGAATACCGACACGGCGAAGGTCCAGCCACCGAGGATCAACGCCCACAGCAGCAGCGAACCTTCGTGGGCGCCCCACACCGCGCTGAACTTGTAGTACCACGGCAAGGCGCTGTTGGAGTTCATCGCCACATAACCGACCGAGAAATCGTCGGTCATGAACGCGTAGGTCAGGCAACCGAAGGCAAACAGCAGGAACGCAAACTGACCCCACGCCGCCGGCTGGGCCAGGCCCATCCACATACGATCGCCGCGCCACGCACCGAACAGCGGCACCACGGCCTGCACCAGCGCAAAACACAGCGCCAGAATCATCGCCAGATGGCCGAGTTCGGGAATAAACAGTGCAGAAGTCATCGATCAACCCTCCTTCGCTGGGGTCGGTGCCGATTGACCACTGTCTTTCAGCGCTTTGGTCACTTCCGGCGGCATGTACTTCTCGTCGTGCTTGGCCAGCACTTCATCGGCCACCACCACGCCGTCGGCGTTGAGTTTGCCCAATGCGACGATGCCCTGCCCTTCGCGGAACAGATCCGGGAGGATCCCGCGATAGGTGATGGTCACGGCTTTGTTGAAGTCGGTGACAACGAATTTGACGTCCAGTGAGTCCGGCGAACGTTGCAGCGAGCCCTTCTCGACCATGCCGCCGGCGCGGATGCGCGTGTCGTGCGGCGCTTCGCCGTTGGCGATCTGGGTCGGCGTGTAAAACAGGTTGATGTTTTCCTGCAGGGCGCTGAGGGCCAGGCCGACGGCAGCGCCGACCCCGACCAGGATCGCCAGAATGAGGGTCAGACGTTTTTTGCGCAGCGGATTCACTTGCCGTTCTCCCGGCGCAGACGACGCGCCTCTTGTTGCAGATAGCGCTTGCGGGCCGCGATCGGGGCGACCACGTTGAGGATCAGCACCGTCAGACAAATGCCGTAGGCCGACCAGACATACAGGCCATGATGGCCCATGGCGAGGAAGTCGCCGAATGAAGCGAAACTCATCGCGCGGCCTCCAGGCTGTTCTGCACTTCTTCTTTAACCCAACTGGCGCGGGCTTCGCGCTTGAGCACTTCAAGGCGCATGCGCAACAACAGCACGGCGCCGAAGAAGCAGTAGAACCCCAGCACCGTCAGCAACAGCGGCAGCCACATTTCAGCGGGCATCGCCGGTTTTTCCGTGAGGGTGAAGGTCGCGCCCTGGTGCAGGGTGTTCCACCACTCCACCGAGTACTTGATGATCGGGATGTTGATCACCCCGACGATCGCCAGCACGGCGCAGGCCTTGGCGGCGCTGTCACGATTGCTGATGGCATTGCCCAGCGCAATCACGCCGAAATACAGGAACAGCAGAATCAGCATCGACGTCAGCCGCGCATCCCAGACCCACCACGAGCCCCAGGTCGGCTTGCCCCAGATCGCCCCGGTGACCAGCGCCACAGCGGTCATCCACGCGCCGATCGGCGCCGCGCATTGCAGGGCGACGTCGGCCAGTTTCATTTTCCACACCAGCCCGACCACGCCGCATACCGCCAGCATCACGTAGATCGACTGCGCCAGCATCGCCGCCGGAACGTGGATGTAGATGATGCGGAAGCTGTTGCCCTGCTGATAATCCGGCGGCGCGAAGGCCAGGCCCCAGACGACGCCAACGCTGATCAGCAGCAACGCGGCAATGCTCAGCCACGGCAGAAACCTGCTGCTGATGCCGTAGAACCACTTGGGCGAGCCGAGCTTGTGAAACCAGGTCCAGTTCATACTGTTTCCATCACGGGTGCCGCTCATCGGTGTGAGCAGTCTCAGGGTCTTTGCTGGTTAAATTTTAACCAGACCTCATTATTCGCCGACGCTGATCTTCAGGCCAGCAGCTATTGCAAAAGGTGTCAGGGTGATCGCCAGGGCGGTCAGGCTACCCAGCCACAGCAGATACCCGGTCGCCGGCATGCCTTGCAAGGCGGCCTGCAAGGCGCCACTGCCCAGGATCAACACCGGGATGTACAACGGCAGAATCAGCAACGCCAGCAATAGGCCGCCGCGTTTCAAACCAACCGTCAGCGCCGCGCCCACCGCACCGAGCAGGCTCAGCACCGGTGTACCCAGCAGCAACGACAACAGCAACACCGGCAGGCAGGCGACCGGCAAACCGAGCATCAACGCCAGCAACGGCGAGAGCAGAACCAGTGCCAGTCCCGAGAACAGCCAGTGTGCCAGCACCTTGGCCAGCACCAGTAGGGGCAGCGGGTGCGGCGAAAGGACCCACTGTTCCAGGGAGCCATCTTCGAAATCACTGCGAAACAGTCCGTCCAGCGAAAGCAGGACCGACAACAACGCGGCCACCCAGACTAACCCCGGGGACAGGTTTTGCAAGACTTGAGTTTCCGGGCCGACGGCCAGCGGGAACAAGGCGATGACGATGGCGAAGAAAATCAGCGGATTGGCCAGTTCCGCCGGGCGACGAAACAGCAAACGGGACTCACGGGCAACCAGCAGGCCGAACACACTCATACTGCCCAGTTCCCCAGATCGATATCGCGATAACCGGCCGGCATCCGGCTCAGCGTGTGGTGCGTGGTCAACACCACCAGACCGCCGCGCTCGCAGTGCCCGGCCAAGTGCTCTTCAAGCTGCGCCACGCCCTGTTTGTCGAGCGCGGTGAACGGCTCGTCGAGAATCCACAGCGGCGGGCTGTCCAGATACAGCCGCGCCAGCGCCACGCGGCGTTGCTGACCGGCGGACAGGGTGTGGCAGGGAACGTCTTCGAATCCGCGCAATCCTACGGCTGCCAGTGCCTGCCAGATCGCCTCGCGCTCGGCCGGCCGATGCAGGGCGCAGAGCCAGGACAGGTTCTCTTCCGGGGTCAGCAGGTCCTTGATCCCGGCAGCGTGGCCGATCCACAACAGGTTGCGCGCCAGTTCGCTCGGTTGTGCAGTCAAGGGCTGGCCGTTGAGCAGCACTTGACCGCTGGTCGGCTGCATCAACCCGGACAACAGACGCAGCAGGCTGGTCTTGCCGCTGCCGTTGGGGCCGCTGATCTGCACCATATCGCCACTGGCCAGTGTCAATTCGAGATTTTCGAAGAGCAGCCGCAGGTCTCGCTCACAGGCAAGGGCAACGGTTTGCAGGACAGGACTGGTCAAGGGATCACGGGCCTTATACGGTTCAAGTCGGCTCTGGCGCGGCCGTTAAAGAGATGCAGGATAAATGCAATGACGGTGCGAAGCAGAGAGCTGGATCAAACAATTGCTATGTTTTCTGAACGAAGCGCAAGACGCGCGGCATTATACATGCCGTGCCTTACTCCCAAGAGCGCAATTTCCTCAGGTTGTGTCCGCGTATGACAGGCGAAATGAACATCCTCCCGCTGCCGCCCACCACCCCGGCGAACACGCGTCCGCTGGTGATGAGCGGTGAGTTGCTCAAGCTGTTGACCCCGGTCGAAGGCCTGATCGGCGCCGGGCAAAGCGCTCAGGCCGAGGTGTTGTCACTCAAGCAGGCGGATCAGACCTTTCAACTGCTGCTCAAGGTCACCGTCGACGGCGGTCGGCAGACCACCGTGCAAGCCAGCAGCAACCTGCCGTTGCCGACCGGCACCAACCTGGCCGTCACTCAGCCGTCGGCGGGCAATCTGGCGATCACCGTGCAACAGGCGATTGCCAGCAGCGTCGCCGCCCTCACCCGCATCGACACCGCGCAGTTGCCGGTCGGCACGCTGCTGCAAGGCAAGGTGCTGACCTCGCAGACACTGCCGCAAGTGCCGGGACAGCCGACGGTGTACCGCTCGCTGGTGAGCCTGCTCAACACCGCGCAGAGCGGTGCCACGCTGGACATCGACAGCCCGACGCCGCTGCGCATCGGCACTCTGCTCTCGGCACTGGTCGAAGATTCGCAAACCCTCAAGTTCGTGCCGCTGAGCAGCCGCCAGGAGCAATTGGCGGTGAGCCAGCAACTGCTCGGCCAGCAGAGTCGCCAAGGTTCGCTGGACGGTTTGCTCAATGCTCTGCAAAACCTGCCGAGCGACGACGATCAGACCTCACAGGATCTGCGCGCTGCCGTCGTGCGTCTGCTCGCCAACCTGCCCGATGTGCAGCAGATGAGCAGCGCCAAAGGCGTGGCCCTGGCACTGGCCAACAGCGGCGCCTTCCTCGAAGCCAAATTGCTGACCGGACAAAATCCTGCGCTGGCCCCGGACATGAAAGCCGATCTGCTCAAGCTGATCGCTCAGCTGTCGCCGGGCGCACCGGGCAATGCCAGTTTCAACGCGATCATCGCCGCCAACACCCTGGCGCAGGCGCTGCCGAGTTTCGTGCGCAACGCACTTGGCACCCTCGGCCAGGTCAGCGCCAAACCCGTGCCGAGCAGTTTTCCGCTGCCCGACCGCTTGCTGCAAAGCCAGGACGGTGAAGCTGACCTGGAACATCTGCTGCGTCTCGCTGCAGCCGCCGTGTCGCGCCTGCAAAGCCATCAGCTGTCGAGCCTGGAACAGACCGGAGTCACCGACGACGGCCGCCTGCTCAGCACCTGGCAGCTGGAAATCCCCATGCGCAATCTGCAGGACATCGTGCCGTTGCAGGTCAAGTTTCAGCGCGAAGAAGCGCCGGAAAGAGAACCGCAACCCAACGAACGCCGTGACGAACGCGAGCCCAGACAGCAGCTGTGGCGCGTCGACCTGGCGTTCGACATGGAGCCGTTGGGGCCGATGCAGATTCAGGCGCAGTTGATTGCCGGCAGCCTGTCGAGCCAGCTCTGGGCCGAACGCCCATACACCGCCGACCTGATCGGCAATAATCTGTTCGCCCTGCGCCAGCGCCTGCTCGATCGCGGGCTGAATGTCGGCGATCTCGACTGCCACCTCGGCACCCCGCCGCAAGGCAATCAAACCCGCCTCGAACACCGCTGGGTCGATGAAACCGCATGAACGATTCCACTGCTCCACGCCAGGCCATCGCCCTCAAATACGACGGCAACCACGCCCCGACCCTCACAGCTAAGGGCGACGATGAACTGGCCGAAGAAATCCTGCGCATTGCCCGCGACTGCGAAGTGCCGATCTATGAAAACGCCGAGCTGGTACGGCTGTTGGCGCGCATGGAACTGGGCGACAGCATCCCCGAGGAGCTGTACCGCACCATCGCCGAGATCATCGCGTTTGCGTGGAACCTGAAAGGGAAATTCCCCGAGGGACAGGACCCGGATGCGCCGATGGTCGAGAAGGACGTTACCGAACGCGGGGCTGATTACTAGGCCGCGCCGGATACAGGCTCAAGTGCACGCGTCCTCGCTCGCTATTCAATTCAAGCGCGCTCGCCACTGCAGGTTCGCCCATTCAAACCGTGGTGAAAGTCCATAATCCTTGATCTCGAGGGGCATACCTTGCTCGGACAGATTCAGTGCCTTGAAGCCAACTTTCCCGATTCGCCAGTAATACTCATACACAGGATCGTTGACGCGATAGGGAAGCAGGATCTGCCTGCCCGTCCCCAGCCCGTAAGGCCGCACGTCGGCCCAATTAAGCACGCTCGTCTCGAAAGCCGGAGACGAAGGCTCTTCGAACTCTCCGCCGCCAAGATTTGCGACTTTCCAGAAATTGATATCACTACCGTCTGATCGAGCGTGCAGCACCCATACATCGGTCAGTTTGGTAATCGGCGAATCCAGCACTGCGGTCTTTGAACGCGCAGAATAGAAGCCCGGCAACTCCAAGGCTTTCTCAAAATCCAGAGAACGGCCGCTGCTCCTGTAGGTGAGCAGCTTCAAGAACTGTGCACTTGAATCAACAGCGAGCACATCATCCTTGCCATCGCTGTCCAGCCTGGCGCTGTAGAAATGGACCGGCAATGGGTTTTTTCGAGCATCTCCCCAGTGAGCAGGAACGCCCAGACTCGCCCCTTTATTCTCCATCAGCCAGAAATCGGACACTGTGTTATTCAGGGTTTGCACGATCAACACATCTTGCTTGCCGAAGCCCCTGAAGTCGCCAGCCAGATATTGCTGAGCTTGCCGGTAGGCATGTCCTTGCGGAACCGAACGCCAGATAACCGGATCAGCAAAATGCCCGCCTTCATTCTTCAATAGCCTGAAAATGGTTTCGTCAGCTTTTCCGGGCGATATCGCCATCAGATCAGCCTTGCCGTCACCGGTGAAATCAGCCAGCAGATAGCGCGTAGCGTCGTAGCAAATGGCTGTAGCACACCCGGAATCAAAAGAGTCTGGATCAAATGGAAGTCTGTCCTCATACCATTTCTCGGATGCAATCGCGTCTGCGTCCAGCGACGTGACCCAAATATCGACACCTGGACCATCCTCCCGGCGCTGCACTTGCACCGTCCGGTTCGTCCCGTCACCGATGACATCCCCCGTCAGCGCCACTTCCATCGAATCATTGCTGTCGATGTTATCGATGCTGCGCACCCACAACGTAGAACCCGCAAACTCCCTGCAATCCGCTATCAAGCTCGGCTGTACTCCGTCCAGACATTGCCCCTGCGCTCCGGGAACATAAATTTTCCCGAAATCCCACGGAGTCCAGTGTTGAGAGGGCTCACTGCTTTCACATGCGCGTTCGATCAATTGGCCATTCTGACGCGCTATGCAATGGCCAGAGGCTGTTTTCAGCAGTGCAACTCCCCTGCTCGCGCCGACTGCAATGTCGGAGGGCACAAACGCCCAGCGCTGGTCAGCGTCTGGCTCACATCCATCCAGTGTCACCTGCTGCCCCAATCCATTGGAAACCAGGCACTGTTGCGTCTGGAAATTGACTAGCGGTCTGAAAGGGATATTCACCAGTGGCCCGGCGGCGTGAGCATGGCTGAGCGTGAAATTGAGTCGCGCCACCCAATTGCCATTCCAGGTGGCTTCACTGTACGCACTGCTGACTGGCTCAGCCCCTTCAAAATGAAAGTAACTGGCGACAACATGCCGTTTAGCCTGCACCGCTGCCGGGTCCACGTTAGGAGCGACGGCCGCCGAGGGATAGGTCTCGTGATAAACCACCGGGATATCTGCACTGATCCCGCGCAAGGCCAGGCGCGTCAAACGTGCCGAATAAATATGATCAGGATGCTCCGTGTACGGAACGGTATCCGGATTGAGTGCATACACCCGGGTGGCTCCTTCATTGACGATCAGCTCAGTCAAGAGCTGCACAAAAGATGTTCGACTGTAGAGGTTTACCGGACCTGAAGCCGAGTCCAGATAGGGCCAACTCCGAACAGTTTTATCGAGGTCGAGCAAATCGGCCAGCGGCACATCTCCACCACGAACGTCCCCCCCCGGCACACGCAAAAATATGAGCTTCAATCCAGGTCGCTCATTGGCCTTGACGCTCATCACAATGGCTGAATCAGTGAATATCAGGTAAGGCGTCCATCCGGTCGCAAAACCCAGCATTTTTTCATAGGCTTTTCTCGACGCGCTTTCGCGCTTCAACACATAGTCGAAACCGGCGCCAGAACTGCCACCGTTCATGAAGATACTGGTCACACAGCCGCCGGCAGCCAGAACTTGCGAAATCCGCGGATCAATAAACAGCAGATCGTCGTCCATATGCGCAACGACATTGACCAGGTGGACACCGTGACAATTTTGCCGGTCGGCAATATCGGCTTCTGGAGCAAGCCTGCTGACCTGAGCCTGACAAGCCGTCAGGAGCAGCACGACTGCCAGCCACAGGGCGGCAACACCGGGTGACCGGACTTTTTTCACGCGCTCGATTCTGGCTGGCAAATGCATACCCACTCCACGATTGGCTGGATCGGTGAATTGGCGATCAGACGCGTCTGCCTGAAAAAGCCGACGGGACTATCGCGAGTCACGAGAAGTGTGAGGAGCGATGAGCGAAATTCTCTACTGTCAGAAATACCAGTTCAGATAGACGGTCATGGGCGAATCAGGCAACAAAATCGAGCGCAAAAAAAATCGCCGGCATGACCGGCGATTCTTATTCAAATGACATGCCTCTACGCATATCAGCTTCTGTGCAGCTTGCGCATCAACTCCGCCTCGGCCTGGGTCAAGCCGCAGGACTGGGTCAGCTCATCGACGCTCGCGCCCATGCCCACCAGTTTCGCCGCCTGGGCGAACGAAAGGCTCGACGGGTCGCGTTGTTCCAGCGCGACAATCTTGTCCGGCAACGGGCCGACGACCGAGCGCAGCTCGTGCAGGGCTTCGCCCATGCGCACGTTGCCGTTCTGATAGTCGTCGACACGCTTGGCCAGGTCCTTGATGCGCTGGTCACGCAGCGCATCGCCCTGGGCCTGTTGCGCAGCGATCACCCGCTGCGCCTTGATGTACGCCAGAAACATTGCCAGCGTGCCTGCCCAAAAGAGGAACAGGACAATGACCGCTACCTCGAGAATCAATCAGATGCTCTCCAGTTCCGACCATTCTTCTTCGCTCATCATCTTGTCCAGCTCGACCAGGATCAGCAACTCGTTGTTCTTGTTGCACACGCCCTGGATGAACTTGGCCGACTCTTCGTTGCCGACGTTCGGCGCAGTCTCGATTTCCGACTGACGCAGGTAAACCACTTCGGCCACGCTGTCGACCATGATCCCGACCACTTGCTTGTCGGCTTCGATGATGACGATACGGGTGTTGTCGCTGATCTCGCCGCTGTTCAGGCCGAAGCGCTGACGGGTGTCGATCACGGTGACCACGTTACCGCGCAGGTTGATGATGCCCAGCACGTAGCTTGGCGCACCCGGTACCGGCGCGATTTCGGTGTAACGCAGGACTTCCTGAACGCGCATCACGTTGATGCCGTAGGTTTCGTTGTCCAGCTTGAAGGTCACCCATTGCAGGATCGGATCTTCAGAACCTTTTGCATTCGTCGCCTGACTACTCATACCCTGACCCCTCGAAAAAACCGCACTGGGCGGTGTGTGTTCTGTGTGGAGGCATTGAACAATGCCTTCGCCTGACTGTTATGTCGGCTGCTATGTCGATTTATGTAGCGGCTTGTGGCCGCCCAAGTGCTTTGCCCCGCCGCTGGCGATCAACTCGGCCAGCGCGGCTACATCAAGTAATGCACACATGTGCTCGATCACCGTGCCGGCAAGCCATGGCCGCTGACCCCGGTGACTTCTCCATTTGATTTCATTCGGATCCAGACGCAACGAACGGCTGACCTGATGCACCGCCAGGCCCCACTCGTAGCCTTGTACCGAAATCACGTACTGCAGGCCCTGACGGAAGTCATCGCGATAGCGATCCGGCATGACCCAACGCGCCGTGTCCAACACTTTCAGATTGCCGGCCTGGCTCGGCAGAATCCCGAGGAACCATTCCGGCTGCCCGAACAGCGGCGTCAACTCGTGGCCGGCCAGCGAATAGATCGAACCGAGGCACACCAGCGGCACCGCCAGTGTCAGTCCGGCAACATCGAACAACAGGCATTCGAAGGCTTCCGAAGCCCAGGCCGGACGGCCATCGGTTTCCACCGGTGGCGGCGTGTTGCTCGGTGGCAGGTGCACTTCCACCACTGGCGGCACCAGCGTCTGTTCGACGGGTGCCGGTGCCACCGGCGCCGGTTCGGCCACGACCGGTTCCGGCGCGGTTTTCAGCAATTGGGTTTGCAGCAGCGGTGCGAGTGTCGACACCGGCGCGCGGGGTGGCTCGGCTTCTTCGATCAACGCCACTGGCGCCTTGGCGATCGGTGCGGCGGCAGGCGCGGCAACCGGTGCGGCGGCAGGCGCGGCAACCGGGGCGGCAGGTTTGGTGGTTTTCTGCGCATCACGCGCCTGCTCTTCCAGTACCGCAGCCTGGAATTCATCCAGCGCCGCAGCGCTTTCGACCACCTCGACCGGCGCCTCGACCGGCACTTCCACCGGCGGCAACTCGTCAGGGATTTCCTGCAGCAGGCTGTCCAGATAGGACTGCAACGCCAGTTGCGGACGCGACGTCAGTTTGATCGGCCGATTCATGCTCAAGCCACCTGCGGAACAAGTTGTTGCGCCAGCAGATGCTTGAGCAGCGCGCGGTAAGCCAGCACGCCACGACTCTTGCCGTCGAACTGCGAAGGCGTGACCCCGGCCCGGCTGGCGTCGCGCAGACGCGTGTCGACCGGGATGTAACCCTGCCAGATATCTTCCGGGAATTTGTCACGCAGCACGCGCAAGGTGCCCAGCGACGCTTGGGTGCGGCGGTCGAACAGGGTCGGCACGATGCTGAACGGCAGCGCCTGTTTGCGCGAGCGGTTGATCATCGCCAGGGTGTTGACCATGCGCTCCAGACCTTTGACGGCCAGGTGCTCGGTCTGCACCGGGATCACCAGTTGCTGGCTCGCGGCCAGGGCGTTGACCATCAGCACACCGAGCAACGGCGGGCTGTCGATGATCGCGTAATCGAAATCCTGCCACAGCTGCGCCAGACTCTTGGCGATCACCAGGCCCAAACCACTCTGCCCCGGCGACTGGCGCTCAAGGGTGGCGAGTGCGGTACTCGACGGCAACAGGGAGATGCGTTCGTCGCTGGTCGACAGCAGCAGCTGCCCGGGCAAGCCTTGCGGCACGCTGCCCTTGTGCAGAAACAGGTCGTAGTTGCTGTGTTCCAGGCTGTCGGGGTCGTAGCCGAAATAGCTGGTCATCGAGCCGTGCGGGTCGAGATCGACCACAACCACGCGCTTGCCCGCCTCCGCCAGCAATCCGGCTAAAGCGATGGAAGATGTGGTTTTACCGACACCACCCTTTTGATTGGCGACTGCCCAGACTCTCATTCGGTTCGTTCCTCCCGGTCGAGATGCTCGACCGAGACATAGCTCAGCGTATTAATGCGGGCGACGGAGAATTGACGGCACTCTCGCGTCCCGGCGTCTTGACCGGGGACGGTGCAGTTTGTGTGCCAGCGCGCTTCAATGCCGCGTCCGGTTGTGCATTGGCAGTACCGGTACCGGTCAGACTGCGGCGCACATCGAGGTTGCGCGACACCACCAGCACCACACGACGATTCTTCGCCCGACCTTCGGCGGTGGCGTTGTTGGCCACCGGCTGAAACTCACCGTAACCCACCGAGGCCAGACGGCCAGGGTTCACGCCCTGCATCGCCAGCATCCGAACGATACTCGCCGAACGCGCCGAGGACAGTTCCCAGTTGGTCGGGTACTGCGCGGTGCGGATCGGCTGATCGTCGGTGAAGCCTTCGACGTGAATCGGGTTGTCGAACGGTTTGAGGATCGCCGCGACCTTGTCGATGATGTTGAACGCGATATCACTCGGCATTGCGTCGCCACTGCCGAACAACAGGCTGGAATTGAGTTCGATCTCGACCCACAACTCGTTGCCGCGCACGGTCATCTGGTTGGAAGCGATCAAGTCGCCGAACGCGGCACTGATGTCATCGGCAATGCTTTTCAGCGGATCGCTGGCCCCGGCGATACCGGCATCGACCTGCTCGCTATCCTTGACCAGCGGCTTGGCCGGGGTCACGGTTTTCGGCCGTTCCTCACCGATCGGGATCGGCTTGAGCGAGCGATCGGAGTCGGTGAAAACCCCGATCAGCGCCTCGGAAATGACCTTGTACTTGCCTTCGTTGATCGACGAGATGGAATACATCACCACGAAGAACGCGAACAGCAGCGTGATGAAATCCGCGTAGGACACGAGCCAGCGCTCGTGATTAACGTGTTCTTCCTGATGCCTGCGGCGAGCCATAGTCCATTACCCCCATCAATCCATGAAGCCCTGAAGCTTCAGCTCGATAGAGCGAGGGTTTTCACCTTCGGCGATCGACAAAATACCTTCCAACAACATTTCGCGATAACGCGACTGCCGCAACGCGATTGACTTGAGCTTGGCCGCCACCGGCAGCAACACCAGGTTGGCACTGGCCACGCCGTAGATGGTCGCAACGAATGCCACGGCAATGCCGCTGCCCAACTGCGTCGGATCAGCGAGGTTGCCCATCACATGAATCAGGCCCATTACCGCACCGATGATGCCGATGGTCGGCGCGTAGCCGCCCATGCTTTCGAAGACTTTGGCCGCTTCGATGTCGCGGGCTTCCTGAGTGTAGAAATCCACTTCGAGGATGCTGCGGATCGCTTCCGGCTCGGCGCCATCGACCAGCAGTTGCAGGCCCTTGCGCGAGTAGTTGTCCGGTTCGGCATCGGCCACGCCTTCCAGCCCGAGCAAGCCTTCCTTGCGTGCGGTGAGGCTCCAGTTGACCACGCGGTCGATGCCGCCGGCCAGGTCCACCCGTGGCGGAAACAGGATCCAGGCGAGAATCTGCATGGCGCGCTTGAACGCGCTCATCGGCGATTGCAGCAGCGCGGCACCGATGGTGCCCCCGAGCACGATCAGCGCCGCCGGGCCGTTGGCCAGCGCGCCGAGGTGTCCGCCCTCAAGGAAGTTGCCGCCGATGATGGCGACGAACGCCAGGATAATCCCGATAAGGCTTAAAACATCCATCAGATACACGCCTCGACGATGTGCTTGCCGATGTCGTCCAGGCCATACACCGCGTCAGCCAGATCGGCTTTGACGATGGCCATCGGCATGCCGTAGATCACGCAGCTTGCTTCGTCTTGTGCCCATACCGAGCTGCCGCCCTGTTTGAGCAGACGCGCGCCTTCGCGGCCGTCGGCGCCCATGCCGGTGAGGACCACCGCCAGAACTTTGTCACCGTAGGACTTGGCTGCGGAACCGAAGGTGATGTCCACGCACGGCTTGTAGTTCAGACGCTCGTCGCCCGGCAGGATTTTCACCGCGCCACGGCCGTCGATCATCATCTGCTTGCCACCCGGAGCCAGCAGCGCCAGGCCCGGACGCAGGATGTCGCCATCCTCGGCTTCCTTGACGCTGATGCGGCACAGCTTGTCCAGACGCTCGGCAAACGCCTTGGTGAACGCCGCCGGCATGTGCTGGATCAGCACGATCGGCGCCGGGAAGTTCGCCGGCAACTGGGTCAGCACCCGTTGCAGGGCAACCGGGCCGCCGGTCGAAGTCCCGATGGCAACCAGCTTGTAGGCTTTGCGCTTTGGTGCCGGCGACGACGCGCTGGCGGCTGGCGCACGAGCAGGTGCCGGAGCAGGCGCCGGACGCGTTGGAGCAGCAGCGCTGTGGCTGCTGAAGCTCGATGCCGCCGGGGCTGGCGCAGGCGTCGGTGCAGCGGCCGGAGCCGGCGCACTGTAGGCACTGAAACGACGATTACTGCGCGAGATGCTGTGGACCTTCTCGCACAGCAGTTGCTTGACCTTCTCGGGATTGCGCGAGATGTCTTCGAAATTCTTCGGCAGGAAATCCACCGCGCCGGCGTCCAGCGCATCCAGGGTGACCCGGGCGCCTTCGTGCGTCAGCGAGGAGAACATCAACACCGGGGTCGGGCAGCGCTGCATGATGTGCCGCACCGCCGTGATGCCATCCATCATCGGCATCTCGTAGTCCATGGTGATCACGTCCGGCTTGAGGGCCAGGGCCTGATCGATCGCCTCTTTACCGTTGGTGGCCGTACCGACCACCTGGATGCTCGGATCCGCTGAAAGAATTTCCGAGACGCGGCGGCGGAAAAAACCCGAATCGTCCACCACCAGGACTTTGACTGCCATAAACACTCCATTAGGTGCAGCGGGACGTCGTCGCCCCGCTGCCCCGGATTCAAATACGCTTCGTCGCGTAACGCTTGAGCATGCTTGGAACATCGAGAATCAGCGCGATGCGGCCGTCACCGGTGATGGTGGCGCCGGACATGCCCGGAGTGCCCTGCAGCATTTTGCCCAATGGCTTGATGACCACTTCTTCCTGGCCGACCAGTTGATCGACGACGAAGCCGATCCGCTGGGTGCCCACCGAAAGGATCACCACATGGCCTTCGCGCTGCTCTTCGTGAGCGGCGGAGCTGACCAGCCAGCGCTTGAGGTAGAACAATGGCAGCGCCTTGTCCCGCACGATCACCACTTCCTGTCCATCCACCACGTTGGTGGTCGACAAGTCGAGGTGGAAGATTTCGTTGACGTTGACCAGCGGGAACGCAAACGCCTGATTGCCGAGCATCACCATCAGGGTCGGCATGATCGCCAGCGTCAGCGGCACCTTGATGACGATCTTCGAGCCCTGGCCCTTGGTCGAGTAGATGTTGATCGAACCGTTGAGCTGGGAAATCTTGGTTTTCACCACGTCCATGCCGACACCGCGGCCGGACACGTCGGAGATCTCGGTCTTGGTCGAGAAACCCGGGGCGAAGATCAGGTTGTAGCACTCGGTATCGCTCAGGCGATCGGCCGCGTCCTTGTCCATCACACCGCGTTTTACCGCGATCGAACGCAGGACGTTCGGGTCCATGCCCTTGCCGTCGTCGGAGATCGACAACAGGATGTGATCGCCTTCCTGCTCGGCGGCCAGTACCACGCGACCGCCACGGGCCTTGCCCGAAGCTTCGCGTTCTTCCGGCGATTCGATGCCGTGGTCGACCGCGTTACGCACCAAGTGGACCAACGGGTCGGCCAGGGCCTCGACCAGGTTTTTGTCGAGGTCGGTTTCTTCACCCACCAGTTCCAGATTGATCTCTTTCTTGAGCTGACGCGCGAGGTCGCGAACCAGACGCGGGAAGCGCCCGAAGACCTTCTTGATCGGCTGCATCCGGGTCTTCATCACCGCGGTCTGCAAGTCAGCCGTGACCACGTCGAGGTTCGACACGGCCTTGGACATGGCTTCGTCGCCGCTGTTGAGACCCAGGCGCACCAGACGGTTACGCACCAGCACCAGCTCGCCGACCATGTTCATGATTTCGTCGAGACGCGCGGTATCGACCCGCACGGTGGTCTCGGCTTCGCTGGCCGGTTTTTCCGGTGGCGGAGCAGCGGCGGCACGAGCCGGCGCCGGCGCAGCAGCGGCAGCAGGTTTTGGCGCTTCGGCTTTCGGCTCAGGCTTGGGAGCAGCCTTCGGCGCAGCAGCCGGAGCGGCAGCAGCCTTGGCGGCAGGCGCGGCCACAGTCGACGCGGTGCCCGCAGCAGCGGCGCCAACGTCGGTGAACTTGCCTTTGCCGTGCAGCTCGTCAAGCAGCGATTCGAATTCGTGATCGCTGATCAGATCGCTGCCGGCAGCGGCAGCCGCCGGTGCGGCAGGCGCAACCGGTGCCGAAGCGATAGCCGATTCCAGCGCTTCCACGGCAAAGTTGCCCTTGCCATGCAACTGATCGAGCAGTGCTTCGAATTCGTCGTCGGTGATGTCCGAGCTGTCGCCCGCCGCCGGTGCCGCCGGAGCAGCCGCAGTCGGTGCGACGGCGTCTGGCGCGAACTGGCCTTTGCCGTGCAGTTGATCGAGCAACGACTCGAATTCGGCGTCGGTGATTTCATCGCTGGCGGTCGCATCGGCAGCCGGCGCAGGTGCAGCAGCAGCCGGGGCTTCGGCTTCGGCCTTGACGGCGTTCAGCGAATCCAGCAGCTGTTCAAATTCGTTATCGGTGATGTCGCCCGAATCGCTCGAATCGCCTTCGACGACCAGTTCTTCGATCATCTCGGCCACTGGCGAAGCCGGTGCTTCGTCGGCCGTTTGCGGTTCGGCCAGACGCGCCAGCGCGGCCAGCAGTTCCGGGGTTGCAGCAGTGATCGGTGCACGTTCACGGACTTCGCTGAACATGCTGTTCACCGCGTCCAGTGCTTCAAGCACCACGTCCATCAGTTCTGCATCAACGCGACGCTCACCCTTGCGCAGGATGTCGAACACGTTTTCGGCGATGTGACAGCACTCCACCAGCTCGTTGAGCTGAAGGAAGCCGGCGCCCCCTTTTACAGTGTGGAAACCGCGAAAAATTGCGTTGAGCAGATCTGCGTCATCCGGGCGGCTTTCCAGCTCGACCAGTTGCTCGGACAGTTGCTCAAGAATCTCGCCGGCCTCAACCAGGAAATCCTGAAGGATCTCTTCATCGGCGCCGAAGCTCATTAATGGGGTGCTCCTACAGGTCTAAAAACCCAAAAAACCTAAAATTCCAAAACTCTAGAATCCGAGGCTGGATAACAAATCGTCCACATCGTCCTGACCGGACACAACGTCTTCTCGTTTATCGGCATGAATCTGCGGACCTTCACCCTGCGAGAGATGTTTTTGTGGATCTTTTTCTGCAAGCATCGCGGCACGGTCGTGTTCGATGCCCGCAAAGCGGTCAACCTGACTGGCCATGAGGACGAGTTTGAGCAAATTGCTTTCGACTTCGGTGACCAGTTGGGTCACACGCTTGATCACCTGACCTGTGAGGTCCTGGTAATCCTGAGCCAGCAGGATGTCGTTGAGGTTGCTCGACACCGCACGGTTGTCCGTGCTGCTGCGTGACAGAAAACCGTCGACCCGGCGCGCCAGTTCGCGGAACTCTTCAGCTCCGACCTCACGACGCATGAAGCGGCCCCAATCGGTGCTCAGGGCCTGGGCTTCTTCAGCCAGGCCATTGACTACCGGGGTGGCGCTTTCCACCAGATCCATGGTGCGGTTGGCCGCGGCTTCGGTCAGCTTGACCACATAGCCCAGGCGTTCGGTGGCGTCGGTGATTTGCGACACTTCCTCGGCCTGCGGCATGTGCGGATCGATCTGGAAATTGACGATCGCACTGTGCAGTTCGCGTGTGAGCTTGCCCACTTCCTGATACAGGCCGCGGTCACGGGTCTGATTGAGCTCATGGATCAGTTGCACAGCGTCGCCGAACCTGCCTTTTTCAAGGCTCTCGACCAGTTCGACCGCGTGTTTTTTCAGGGTCGACTCGAAATCGCCCTGTGAAGATTCGTTATGCTCCATAGCTCCCCCGCGCGTCATCAGCCGATGCGTTCGAAAATCTTCTCGATTTTGTCTTTCAACGCCTGAGCCGTGAAAGGTTTGACCACGTAGCCGTTCACACCGGCCTGAGCGGCCTCGATGATTTGCTCGCGCTTGGCTTCAGCGGTCACCATCAGCACCGGCAGATGCTTGAGTTTTTCATCGGCACGCACGTGGCGCAGCAAGTCGATACCGGTCATGCCCGGCATGTTCCAGTCCGTTACCAGAAAGTCGATGCTGCCGCTGTTGAGTACCGGAATGGCGGTAGTGCCATCGTCGGCCTCGACGGTGTTGGTGAACCCGAGATCGCGCAGCAGGTTCTTGATGATCCGCCGCATCGTTGAGAAGTCATCAACGATGAGGATTTTCATGTCTTTGTTCAATTCGACCTCCAAGCAGTCTTAAACGCGCCCAGCACCTGGACGCGCCACTTCAATCAATCGGCGCAGCACTCGAAGACTGTCTGGAGCACAACAGAGCAAGACCGGTGCCGTTCTCACCGCACCAGCCTCGTTCGCAATGTCCCCACACTGCCTTCAGCGCGCTCGCCACTCCCCCAAACGCCCCCGCAAACGGGCCGCGCACTGGCTGTGTAACTGGCTGACCCGCGATTCACTGACGCCAAGGACTTCACCGATCTCCTTGAGGTTCAGCTCTTCGTCGTAGTACAGCGCCAACACCAGTCGCTCACGCTCCGGCAAATTGGCAATCGCGTCCGCCAGCGCCGCCTGGAAGCGTTCATCTTCCAGATCGCGTGACGGCTCAAGATGAGCACTGGCGCCATCCTCGTGCAGCCCTTCGTGTTCGCCGTCCTGCAACAGGTCGTCGAAACTGAACAGCCGGCTGCCCAGGGTGTCATTCAAAATCCCGTAGTAATCGTCGAGACTCAATTGGAGTTCGGCCGCAACCTCGTGATCTTTAGCGTCACGGCCGGTTTTAGCTTCAATTGAGCGAATGGCATCGCTGACCATACGGGTATTGCGGTGAACCGAGCGCGGTGCCCAATCCCCTTTGCGCACTTCATCGAGCATCGCGCCGCGGATCCGGATGCCCGCGTACGTTTCGAAACTGGCGCCTTTGCTGGCGTCATATTTGGTCGAGACTTCGAGCAGGCCGATCATCCCGGCCTGAATCAGGTCTTCAACCTGCACACTCGCCGGCAAGCGCGCCAGCAAGTGATAGGCAATGCGCTTGACCAGTGGCGCGTAACGCTCAATCAACTCGTACTGCGCGTCACGTGCCGACTTCTTGTAGTAGTTCATACCGCTCGCGGTCATAACACAGGCCCTGCTGTTTGCTGCACGAGGCGCTCGACGAAAAACTCAAGGTGGCCACGCGGGTTGGCAGGCAGCGGCCAGGTATCGACCTTCTGCGCGATCGCCTTGAACGCCAGCGCGCACTTGGAACGCGGAAAGGCTTCATAGACCGCTCGCTGCTTCTGCACTGCCTTGCGCACGCTTTCGTCGTACGGCACGGCGCCGACGTATTGTAAGGCGACGTCGAGGAAGCGATCCGTGACCTTGGTCAACTTGGCGAACAGGTTGCGCCCTTCCTGCGGGCTCTGCGCCATGTTGGCCAGCACGCGGAAGCGGTTCATGCCGTAGTCGCGGTTGAGCAGTTTGATCAGCGCGTAGGCGTCGGTGATCGAGGTCGGCTCGTCGCAGACCACCAGCAACACTTCCTGCGCGGCGCGGACAAAACTGACTACCGAGTCACCAATACCCGCAGCGGTGTCGATCACCAGCACATCGAGGTTGTCGCCGATGTCGCTGAAAGCCTGAATTAGACCGGCATGTTGCGCCGGGCTCAGGTGCACCATGCTTTGGGTGCCGGAAGCGGCCGGCACGATGCGGATCCCGCCGGGGCCCTGCAACAGCACGTCGCGCAGCTCACAGCGGCCTTCGATCACATCGGCCAGAGTACGTTTGGGGGTCAGTCCCAGCAGAACGTCGACGTTCGCCAGCCCCAGATCGGCGTCCAGCAGCATGACCCGACGGCCAAGCTCTGCCAGCGCCAGAGACAAGTTCACTGACACGTTAGTCTTGCCGACGCCACCTTTGCCGCCGGTCACCGCGATCACCTGTACGGGATGCATGCTGCCCATGTTATTTCTTTACCTTGTCTTGCATAGACGGAGGCCACATTACTGGCTGCGCGTTCTCAACCGGAACAATGCATGGCAGACCATCGATGTAGGTACAAAAACGGTTCATTACCTCAGCCAACCTGCTTGGTCGGGCTGTGGTAGATATCAGCGAACATGTCAGCCATGGCTTCTTCGCTGGGTTCTTCCTGCATTTGCACGCTGACGGCGCGGCTGACCAGTTGATGACGGCGCGGCAGATGCAGATCATCCGGAATCCGTGGGCCATCGGTCAGGTACGCGACCGGCAGTTCATGACTGATCGCCAGGCTCAACACTTCGCCAAGGCTGGCCGTCTCATCCAGTTTAGTCAGGATGCAGCCGGCTAGCCCGCAACGCTTGTAACTGTGGTACGCGGCGGTTAGAACCTGTTTCTGGCTGGTGGTTGCCAGCACCAGATAATTTTTTGAACGGATGCCACGCCCGGCCAGACTTTCCAGCTGCATGCGCAGGGCCGGATCGCTGGCCTGCAAGCCGGCGGTATCGATCAGCACCACGCGCTTGCGCAGCAGCGGGTCGAGCGCCTGCACCAGCGACTGGCCCGGATCGACGTGGGTCACCGGCACATTGAGAATGCGGCCCAGGGTCTTCAGCTGTTCCTGCGCGCCGATGCGGAAGCTGTCCATGCTCACCAGCGCGACATTCTGCGCGCCGTACTTGAGCACGTAGCGCGCAGCGAGTTTGGCCAGGGTGGTGGTCTTGCCCATGCCGGCCGGACCGACCATGGCAATCACCCCGCCCTCTTCCAGCGGCTCGACTTCCGGTACGGCAATCATTCGCGCCAGGTGCGCGAGCAGCATGCGCCAAGCCTGACGTGGTTCTTCAATATCGGTGATCATCGCCAGCAGATCGCGCGACAACGGCCCGGACAGACCGATGCGTTGCAGACGACGATACAGATTGGCTTGTGCCGGACGGCTGCCTTGCAGCTGATTCCAGGCCAGCGTGCCGAGCTGCACTTCCATCAGCTCACGCAGGCTGTTCAATTCGAAACGCATCGAATCCAGCGCACGCGGATCGACCCCAGCGGCCGCCGGTGCAGGTGCCGGAGCCGGACGCGCCGGGGCGGCGTAAGTCGGTTCGCTCAACGGTTCGGCAGCAGTCAGCGGCAGGCCGGCCGTCAACGGCAGCCCGGCGAACAACTGGCGATTGGTGTTGCCGTCGGCTTCGCCACGCAGGCTCAGCTCGGCCTGAGCAGTAACGATGCGCGACTGGGTCTTGCGCAGCTCGTCCTCGAGTTCCATGTTCGGAACCCGTGGCGCCAGCGCCGACAATTTGTAATCCAGTGCCGCCGTCAGCTCGACGCCGCCGGCAATGCGGCGGTTGCCAATGATGGCGGCATCAGCGCCCAGCTCATCACGAACCAGCTTCATGGCCTGACGCATATCGGCGGCGAAAAAACGCTTAACTTGCATAAACCACTACCTCAGCCGTTGGGCCCTACTGTCGCAACGATGGTCACTTGCTTGTTGTCCGGAATTTCCTGATAGGCCAGCACGTGCAGCCCCGGGACTGCGAGGCGACCGAAACGCGAGAGCATCGCGCGGATCGGGCCTGCTACCAACAGGATCACCGGTTGACCTTGCATTTCCTGGCGCTGCGCCGCTTCGATGAGCGAACGCTGCAGCTTCTCGGCCATGCTTGGCTCCAGCAGAACGCCCTCTTCAGAGCCTTGTCCTGCCTTCTGCAGACTATTGAGCAATATTTGTTCCAACCTTGGTTCCAAGGTGATCACAGGCAGCTCGGAGTCAGTGCCTACAATGCTTTGGACGATGGCGCGGGATACGCCGACGCGTACTGCGGCGACCAAGGCGGCGGTATCTTGACTCTTGGCGGCGTTGTTGGCGATAGCCTCGGCTATGCTGCGGATATCGCGTACCGGCACGTGTTCGGCGAGCAACGCCTGCAGCACTTTGAGCAACTGCGACAGCGAAACCACACCCGGCACCAGCTCTTCAGCCAGTTTCGGCGAGCTTTTGGCCAGCAATTGCATGAGTTGCTGCACTTCCTCGTGGCCGATCAGCTCGCTGGAGTGCTTGTACAGAATCTGGTTCAAGTGGGTCGCGACCACGGTACTGGCGTCGACCACGGTGTAACCGAGCGATTGCGCCTGGGCGCGCTGGCTGACTTCGATCCACACCGCCTCCAGGCCGAAAGCCGGATCTTTGGCGGTAATGCCGTTGAGCGTGCCGTAGACCTGCCCCGGGTTGATCGCCAGTTCGCGATCCGGGTAGATCTCGGCTTCGGCCAGGATCACGCCCATCAGGGTCAGGCGATAGGCGCTCGGCGCCAGATCGAGGTTGTCGCGAATATGCACGGTCGGCATCAGGAAGCCCAGATCCTGCGAGAGCTTCTTGCGCACGCCCTTGATCCGCGCCAGCAACTGACCGCCCTGATTGCGATCCACCAGCGGAATCAGGCGGTAACCGACTTCCAGGCCGATCATGTCGATCGGCGTCACGTCATCCCAGCCCAGCTCCTTGGTTTCCATGGCGCGGGCCGGCGACGGCAACAGTTCCTGCTGACGCTGAACCTCTTGCAGGGCCTGCACCTTGGCGACGTTCTGTTTTTTCCAGAACAGGTACGCACCACCGGCCGCCAGCGCAGCCATGCTCAGGAACGAGAAGTGCGGCATGCCCGGGACCAGACCCATGACCGCCATCAAACCAGCGGCCACCGCCAGCGCTTTTGGCGAGGCGAACATCTGCCGGTTGATCTGTTTGCCCATGTCTTCCGAACCGGAAGCACGGGTCACCATGATCGCTGCCGCTGTCGATAACAACAGTGATGGCAATTGCGCCACCAAACCGTCACCGATGGTCAGCAAGGCGTAAACCTTGCCCGCGTCGGCGAAGGTCATGTTGTGCTGGAAGATACCGACGGCCATACCGCCGATCAGGTTGATGAACAGAATCAGCAGGCCGGCGATGGCGTCACCACGGACGAACTTGCTGGCACCGTCCATGGAACCGTAGAACTCGGCCTCTTGGGCGACTTCCTGACGGCGCGCCTTGGCCTGGTTCTGGTCGATCAGCCCGGCGTTGAGATCGGCGTCGATCGCCATTTGCTTGCCGGGCATCGCATCAAGGGTGAAGCGCGCGCTCACCTCGGAAATCCGCCCGGCACCCTTGGTCACCACGACGAAGTTGATGATCATCAGGATCGCGAACACCACGATACCGACCACGTAGTTACCGCCGATCACCACCTCACCGAAGGCCTGAATCACCTTACCGGCAGCGGCGTGGCCGTCCTGACCGTGGAGCATCACCACCCGCGTCGAGGCCACGTTCAACGCCAGCCGCAGCAGCGTCGCTACCAGCAGAATGGTCGGGAACACCGCGAAATCCAGCGGCCGCAGCGCATACACGCAGACCAGCAGGACGACGATCGACAGGGCGATGTTGAAGGTGAAAAACACGTCCAGCAGGAACGGCGGCACCGGCAACATCATCATCGCCAGCATGACCAGCAGCAACAACGGCACGCCCAGATTGCCTCGACTGAGGTCGGCAACATTCGAGCGAGCAGTGTTGAATAACTGAGAGCGATCCACCGGTTTTCCCCGTTCCTTTAAAGCAAACTTTTGACGCCCAAAGCAGGCGCACGGCGGCTACTGCAAGAAGCCTTCCAACTTTTGCCGGGGATTGAAATTGAGGTTTGCTTCAGGGGAATTGTCTTGCCAGAAGCTGGGCGCCATGGAGCCGACCGCAAAACAGACGCAGACGGCTATCACCCTTAGCCCAGGTGAAAAAAATCAGAAAACCCGCGCACTCACGGATACCCGGCAGTCAAAATTTGCTCTGGATTAATCTCACCAAGACGCAAATCGCGGCCCACCAGGTAGCGTGTACCCTTACGGATCGGCTTCCCTCCCACGTCGACAAGCGCTTCCTCAGAATCGCCCAAAGTCACGATTTCCTCAGGCTGATGAAAAGGATTGTCGGGATTTGCCTTCAACACACTCAGTGCCCAGACAAAGTAAATGTCCGGCACATCCTGCGGCTCGATCTTCCGTTCGACCTCCGGCTCGACCTCCCATCGAAAGTCCTGCCCACCGGTGACCTGTAACTGATCACCGACCATGTGAAATTGTGGTTTGTGATAACGCATCAGTAGGCCATCGCCATTGCTACTCCATGTATCGTAGTAGTTGTTGGGCGAAGAAAAAACGCTGACCAACTCTTCAACAGTGCCAATGTTGCCGGCGGCACTATTGAATCGGTTGTAGAGACTATGGTGGGCTACCCCGTCCAACCTTGGCTTGATCGCATTGATATACGAACCGAGATAGCCCGGCACATACGCATCGCTCATGTGCACGAAATGCGTGAAGTCCAACACCGCATTAAAAGTGAACGTGCAAGCGATATGATCGGACTCTTTCGCCACCGACCCGGAAACGAAATCAAACCTCATTCCTTCAAGCTTTCTGTAATTCTCTGGCATGACCTTCTCCTTGGCGAATGTTAAAGACAGGTCAGAAGGCGACTTGCCCGTGAAACCTGCCAAGGAACATGGAATAGCTGAATGCCCTGTGTGTCCACTGTCAGAACTAACAGGTAGAGGTCTTTTTCAGATAAACGGAAGGTCGCGGTCTTCTGAATTATCAGGAATCGCGCCGCAATGAACACAGATTGGCGGTATCACACAGATCCTCTGTGGGAGCGGGCTTGCTCGCGAAGAGGCCATCTGCGCCACCACAGAATCATGAGCAGCACTTTTAAACGCTGGCGTTTAAAAGACACCTCCAGACACGCCTTGCGGGCTACATATTCTTGCGCCATTGCCTACAGCTACGCCAGAATCCGCCGGCTTGTGCGCCTTGGGGTCGGGTTCTATTGTGGGTCGGTCGCTGACGAATCAGCGATCGGGTCTCGCAGCCCGCTGATTTCTAGACGCACAACTTCCGTCCTCGTTTATGGCGGCTGTACGTGGGAGACCTTTGGGTCTGCCGGTTCTAGAGTCCCGGTCTGCGACCCGCGTATAGCTGCCACCTCCCTTTCGTATCGCAGCGAAATGTGGCAGCTCCGTCGACTCTAGGAGCTTCACCATGATCAAACCAACACCCAACCCACCCGAATCCGACGCCACCTCCCCCTACGAATCCCTCGACTCAAAAAAGCTCCACGAAGCGGCCGACCGCGCCCTCGACCACTACCTCTGCTCGCCCGGCGCCACGCCCATTCAACGCAAAACCCGCTCGATGTACGCCGTGACCGCAGACTTCAAAAACGAAGAACTGCTGGCCGATGCCTGCGAAACACTCGCTTCAGCCAGAACCATCGCCAATGACTTCGCCCATCTGATACCGGCGTCGCAGCGCAGGACGCTGTTGGGTATTGCGCAATTGATCATGCTCGGCGAGCTGGCGGTGAATCGGGCTCTGGATAATCTTGAGTTGCCGCAGTAGCAGGGATCTGTGACAAGCCCTGAGTGAGGCGTTGTGGCTGCTGACGTCTTCGCGAGCAAGCCCGCTCCCACAGGGATTGGTGTCGATCACAAACCCGTGCCTGCACGCCGAACCCGTGGGAGCGGGCTTGCTCGCGAAAGCGGCCTCACAGTCGACACATGTCTTCAGGCATAAAAAAACCGCCACCTCATTTGACCGGACTGCGGTTTGTCGCCTCTTTCCTTCAGCCCACATGACCACTTGTCGGAAACCCGCCGGCACCTGTTAGATCTGACAGGTGCCTGATTCCTCCAACGCGCGCTCAATAACTCCGTTATCCAGCGCCCCGACCGGAGTTCGTCAAATGTCCAGCCAGCAAACCCCTCAAGCCCTCAGACCTCTGTATTTTCCGGCACTGGTCAACCTCAGCCCTGCCGAACACTATGACGGCGGCATACCCATCAGAGCCGTGGAAGGCGATCTGCAAGGCATCATTCCCGCCTGGCTGACCATGTCCGTTGGCGATCTGGCCGAGGTGTTCTGGGGCAATGACAGCGCCGCGGTCTGGAGCAAGACCCTCGAGAACGATACCGAGCTCAACCAGGACGTGGTTTTCACCATTGCCAAGGGCCAGGTACTTGAGGGGGATGCCACGCCAGTGTTCTACCGCATCACGCGCAAGAACCAGATCCCGGAAGACTCGACGCCCGTCCTGACCTTGCTGGTCAAACTCACGCGTCCCGGCGAGTACGACGACATTCCCGGCGATGACGGCCACTCCGATCTCAATTTCTCCCTCTCCCATAAAGAGGTCGATGAAAACCTGCCGCCCAGCGGGGTGACGATGTACATCGTGCCCTACCGCAACCTCACCCGATACGACCGCATTCTCGCCCGCTGGGGCAGCCAGCAAGAGGTGCATGTCGTTACGCCGGAACAGGCCCAGAACCCGATCAGAAACCCGATCGAGGTTGTCTTCAGCCGCGCCGTGATCGACGCCGCCGGGGACGGCAATAATGTGGCGGTGGCTTATCAGGTCATTGACCGCTGCGGTAATTACCCGGACGAACGCGCGCCGTGGTCAGCGACGTGTGAATTGCTGGTGGACCTGGGGGGCAATCGGCTGAACGAACCGCAGGTGCTGGTCAACGGCATTCCAACCGCCAGCATCGACCTCGACCAGCTCGGAGATGACGATGTGATCGCCCGCGTGTACCTCACCAAGGACGATTTTGCGGTGGGCGACAAGGTGCTCCTGACCTGGATCGGCACCCCGGCGCAAGGCTCGCAGATCATCGTCGGGCCGCTGGAGAAAGAGGTGTTGTACGTGCCCTTCCAGCTCGATTTCCCCATCCCCAACGCCGCCGTCAAAGCCATCGCCAAAGGCGCAGCCTCGGTCGGCTATGTGCGCCGTCGCAGCGGTGAAAGCGACCGCCCCTCAAAAAATGCCAGCGTCACCGTGAATGGTGACATCAGCCAGTTAGTCGCCCCCACCGTCGACGAGGCACCGGGCGGCACGCTGCCACCCGAAACGCGCTGGGCGACTGTGCAGATCCCTTGGTATTTCGGTCGCAACAGCAGCGACCTGATCAACCTGATCTGGCAAGCCCAGGCCCCCGGTGGCGGCACCGTTTATTACGAAGACTCGCGTCCGGTCGGCAACGTAGCGGACAATCAGCCCGTCCTGCGCAGCGTGAGCAATGCCGAAATCCAGCGTTTCAACGGCCTGAACGTCAAGGTCTATTACGTCGTCACCAACAGCGAAACGGGGCTGTTGAGCGTTCGCGAGTCGCTGCCGTTCATGATGCAGGTCGGCGTGGCACTGCCGACGTTCGACCGGCCTGAAGTCGAGGGCGCAGATGCCAACGACGTGCTCGATCCGGACAACGTGCCACCCACCGGTGCCACGCTGGTGGTGCCGTACCTCGGCACCCGCGACAAAGATCGCGTGAGCTACCGTTGGCGCGGCTCCGCCAGCGGCGGCAGCATCAGTAGTCATGTCGATCTGATCCCCGCCTCTGCCGGCAAGCCTGTGCGCATTACCGTGGATAAAAAATACGTGACCACCAACCTGAACGGTACGGTGGTTGCCGATTACAGCATTCAGCGGGCGGGCGAGACACTGGGGCATTCTCATGAGTTGGCGTTGCGCATCGGGACGGCGCTGGGGGAGCTGCCGCCACCGTTCCTTGTAGCACCGGCCACCGATCCGATTGATGTCCTGGCCTACCCGGACGGGGTGACGGTGCGCATCGAGTTCCTTGAAGCATTGAGCGGCGACCAGGCATGCCTGGAGGAAGACAATCCACCGGCAGGTTGGCCGCCGTTTCCTTTGGTGGAATTCAACAGCAACAAGCGAGTGAACACACTGTTGAGCCCCGCATTCTTGGCGGCGCGACATGGAACGGTGATCGAGCTGCGCGGGAACTTGTATCGCAACGGTGGCCACGCTGGCCAATCAGACGCGATCAAGGTGAGACTGCTGAAAATTATCGATGAAGACCCGCGTCTTCCAACACCTAATATCGACGGCAACACCAGTAAAGAGTTGAGCGTTCAAGACCTCACAACAGACGCACGGATTCTCGCGCAAAGATGGCCCTTGTTCGAACCAGGACAACCGATCTGGGCAACCTGTAGAGGCTTTGACAAGAACGGCGAGCCGATAACCAACGACGTCAGGTCGGGAGAGCCCAATGACTCGCCGGATGGATTGTCCCTAGCGGCTCCGATTGAGTGGTTAAAAGAACTGAAGGACGGAACTGAGCTGACGATCAGCGTGAAAGTAAATCTTGACGGAATAGCCAGTGAGTTGACCGCGACAGCCTGCCCACCTCGAATCTATAACCTTAGAGGCACCCAGAGAGATGAAAACTTTGATAATGTCCCGCCTCAACTTATAGGGCCATTGGAAACTTTGGATACTGGTGCGATAAGCATCATTAATCAAAGCTCAACAGGATCACTGAAAATCGTCACATTTAATAGGGATAGCGCTTCAGGGGCGATAGAAGGAAACGTGTTAATTAACGAGAGCGCTGTAACCAAATTCAGGATAGAGCTCAAAGCCCCCGTGCAAAAATTAAGCTTTTACTACGCAGACGTTCAAGCCACCCTCGGAAAGATCCTGTTCTATGGCCCAGAGGGATATATAGACGAAAGACCACTAATCAGCAGCGCAGGTATTTCACAGTTAATTTTTTCCGCACCAAATATAAATTACATTGAATTTCATAACGAGGGCGTAGAACAAGTAATTTTTGACAATTTCATGTTCAACTGATTTCTGTAAATAACTTTGCCCACCTCATACCGGCGTCGCAGCGCAGGACGCTGCTGGGGATCGCGCAACTGATCATGCTCGGCGAGTTGGCGGTGAATCGGGTGCTGGATAATCTGGGGTTGCCGCAGTAGCAGGAATCGGTGACAAGCCTTGAATGAAGCGTTGTGGCTGCTGACGTCTTCGCGAGCAAGCCTGCTCCCACAGGGATTGGTGTCGATCACAAACCTGTGCCTGCACGCCGAACCCGTGGGAGCGGGCTTGCTCGCGAAGGCGGCCTCACAGTCGACACATGTCTTCAGGCTTAAAAAAACCGCCGCCCCGTTCAATCGGGATGGCGGTTTTTATTGCGTCACTGTCAAGTCAGGAATCGCGCCGCAGATCCGGCGGGATCGGCAGATCGTCTTTCAGCGGATCCGGGCGCTTGCCCTTGCCGGCGCGGTACTGGCGGATCTGGTAGACGTAGGCCAATACCTGAGCGACCGCCAGGTACAGGCCGCCGGGGATTTCCTGCTCGAGTTCGGTGGAGTAGTAGATCGAACGCGCCAGCCCCGGCGATTCGAGGAGCATGACGTTGTTGGCGACGGCGATTTCGCGGATCTTCAGCGCGAGGAAGTCGCTGCCCTTGGCCAGCAGCATCGGCGCGCCGCCCTTCTCCGAGTCGTACTTGAGCGCGACGGCGTAGTGGGTCGGGTTGGTGATGACCACGTCGGCGTCGGGAATCGCCGCCATCATCCGCCGCTGCGACATCTCGCGCTGGGTCTGACGGATGCGCTGCTTGACCTCCGGCCGACCTTCCTGATCCTTGTGCTCGTCGCGCACTTCCTGCTTGGTCATCAGCAGTTTCTTGTGCGCTTCCCAGAGCTGCACCGGCACGTCGACGGCGGCAATGATGATCAGGCCGCAGGCCAGCCACAGCGTACTCCAGCCGACCAGCGTGACGCTGTGAATGATCGCCATTTCGAGCGGCTCGTGGGCGATCCGCAAGAAATCATCGACGTCCGCCGACAACACCACCAACGCCACCCCCAGGGTGATCAGAAACTTGGCCAGCGCCTTGAGCAGCTCGACCACAGCCTTGAACGAGAACATCCGCTTCAGGCCCGCCGCCGGGTTCATCCGGCTGAATTTCGGCGCCATGGAGCCGGCCGCAAACAGCCAGCCACCGAGGGAGATCGGCCCGATCAATGCCGCCAGCAACAGGGTGATCATGATCGGCTGGATCGCCAACAGTGCCATCTGGCCGGACTGCAACAGGAACCTGCCCATGGCCCCCTGATCCATGACCACCTCGCGCGAGAGGGTGAAGTTCAGGCGCATCAGCTCCATCAGGTCTTCGGCCAGCATGCCGCCGAACACCAGCAGCGCACCGGCACCGGCCATCATCACGGCGAGGGTGTTGAGCTCTTTGGAACGGGCAATCTCACCCTTCTCACGGGAGTCCTTTTTGCGTTTGTCCGTGGGGTCTTCTGTTTTGTCCTGACCGCTTTCGCTCTCTGCCATGGCTCAGCGCGCCCGTGCCAGTTCGCGTAACAACTGCAAGGCCTCGGAGGCCAGCGGTTGATACTGATTGAGGATGTCCGCCAGACCGACCCAGACGATGAACAGGCCCAGCACCAGGGTCAGCGGGAAACCGATGGAGAAAATGTTCAGTTGCGGCGCGGCGCGGGTCATCACGCCGAAGGCGATGTTGACCACCAGCAGCGCGGTGACCGCCGGCAGCACCAGCAGCAACGCCGCCCCGAGAACCCAGCCAAGCTTGCCGGCCAGCTCCCAGTATTGCGCGGTCATCAACCCGCCGCCGACCGGCAGCGTGGTGAAGCTTTCGGTGAGCACTTCGAAGACCACCAAGTGGCCGTTCATCGACAGGAACAGCAAGGTCACCAGCATGGTGAAGAACTGCCCGATCACCGCCACCGAGACACCGTTGGCCGGGTCGACCATCGAGGCGAAACCCATGCCCATCTGGATCGCGACAATCTGCCCGGCCACGGCAAACGCCTGAAAAAACAGTTGCAGGGAAAACCCCAGCACCGCACCCACCAGAATCTGCTCGGCAATCAGTAACCAGCCACTGAGAGCAAGCGGACTGACGTCTGGCATCGGCGGCAGCCCCGGGGCAATGCATACGGTGATGGCCACGGCGAAATACAGGCGTATCCGCCGCGACACCAACGTGGTGCCGAACACCGGCATGACCATCAGCATCGAGGCGACGCGAAACAGTGGCAACATGAACGACGCCACCCAGGTACTAATCTGGGTGTCGGTCAACTGAAGCAGCGATTGCATGGCTTAGCCGATGACCATCGGAATGTTTTTGTACAACTGAATGATGTATTCCATGAACGTCTGCACGATCCACGGGCCGGCGACGATCAGCGTCACCAGCATCACCAGCAGACGTGGCAGGAAGCTCAGGGTCTGTTCGTTGATCTGCGTTGCCGCCTGAAACATCGCCACCAGCAAACCGACCAACAGGCTCGGCACCACCAGAATCGCGACCATCAAAGTGGTCAGCCACAGCGCTTCACGAAAGATATCGACCGCAACTTCCGGCGTCATGGCGAGACACCTCCGAAACTGCTGGCCAGAGTGCCAATAATCAGCGCCCAGCCATCCACCAGTACGAACAGCATGATCTTGAACGGCAGCGAAATGATCAGTGGCGAGAGCATCATCATACCCATCGCCATCAACACACTGGCCACGACCAGGTCGATGATCAGGAACGGGATGAAGATCATGAAACCGATCTGGAACGCGGTTTTAAGCTCGGAAGTGACAAACGCCGGCACCAGAATGGTCAGCGGCGCCTGATCCGGGGTGGCAATGTCAGTGCGCTTGGACAGACGCATGAACAGCTCCAGATCGCTGGTGCGGGTCTGGGCGAGCATGAAGTCCTTGATCGGTACCTGAGCCTTTTCCACCGCCTGCTGCGCGGTGAGTTTTTCCGCCAGATACGGCTGCAGCGCATCGTTGTTCACCCGATCGAACACCGGGGCCATGATGAACATGGTGAGGAACAGGGCCATGCCGGTGAGGATCTGGTTCGACGGCGTCTGTTGCAGGCCGAGGGCCTGACGCAGGATCGAGAAGACGATGATGATCCGGGTGAAACTGGTCATCAGGATCACGGCCGCCGGAATGAAGCTCAGCGCCGTCATGATCAGCAGGATCTGCAGGCTGACCGAATACTCCTGCGCGCCATCGGCGTTGGTGCCCAGCGTGATCGCCGGGATCGACAACGGATCGGCGGCGAACGCCAGCGGCGCGGCCAGCATCAAGGCCAGCGTCAAGACGATGCGTAGCGCACCCATTACTTCTTATCCTTCTGATCCTTGCCGAGAATCTTCAGCAGATGCTGGGCAAATTCCGGGGTCGCTTTTTCGCTGCTGCTCGGCACTTGCACCGGCTCCTTGAGCACATGCAGCGCAGTGATGGTGCCAGGGCTGAGGCCGAGCAGAATCTGCTCGTTGCCGACCTGCACCAGCATCAACCGGTCACGCGGACCGAGTGCGCGGGAGCCGATCAGCTCGATCACCTGGCCCTTGCCTGCTGGCCCCGATTGCTGCACCCGGCGCAGCAGCCAGGCGAGGAAGAAGATCAAGCCCAGCACCAGCAACAGACCGAACACCAGTTGCGTCAGTTGCCCGGCCACGCCGCTGCTGACCATCGGCGCGGTGGCAGCAGGCACGGTCGTCGCCGTCGACGGCTCGGCGGCCAGCACGCTCAATGGCAGTGCCAGCAAAGCCCAGAGAAACCGTTTCACTCAGCGCAGCTTCTTGATGCGTTCGCTTGGGCTGATCACGTCGGTCAGGCGGATGCCGAACTTCTCGTTGACCACCACCACTTCACCGTGCGCGATCAGCGTGCCGTTGACCAGCACGTCCAGCGGCTCGCCGGCCAGACGATCAAGCTCGATCACCGAACCCTGGTTCAGTTGCAGCAGGTTGCGGATGTTGATGTCGGTGCTGCCCACTTCCATCGAGATCGACACCGGGATGTCGAGGATCACGTCCAGGTTCGGACCGTCCAGCGTCACCGGATCGTTGTTCTTCGGCACGCTGCCGAACTCTTCCATCGGCAGGCGGTTGGAGCTTGCGGCGCCAGCGTCGGCGGCCAGCAGCGCGTCGATGTCAGCCTGGCTGCCATCACCGGTCTCTTCCAGGGCCGCAGCCCATTCGTCGGCCAGTGCCTGATCGTCCTGGGCGTTCATTTCGTCGTTCATCATGTGTCCTCGGCGGGCAACAATTCAGTTAAATACGTGGGGTAAGAGCGCCGCTTCAGCGACGCTCGATCGGCTCGATCACCTGCAACGCGAGGTTGCCTTTGTGCGAGCCCATCTTGACCTTGAAGGCCGGTACGCCGTTGGCGCGCATGATCATGTCTTCCGGCATCTCGACCGGGATCACATCCCCCGGCTGCATGTGCAGGATGTCGCGCAGCTTCAACTGGCGGCGGGCCACAGTGGCGCCGATCGGTACATCGACATCGAGCACGTCCTGACGCAGGGCGTTGACCCAGCGCTCGTCCTGATCGTCGAGGTCCGACTGGAAACCGGCATCGAGCATTTCACGCACCGGCTCGATCATCGAGTACGGCATGGTTACGTGCAGGTCACCGCCACCGCCATCGAGTTCGATGTGGAAGGTGGAGACCACGATTGCTTCGCTCGGGCCGACGATGTTGGCCATGGCCGGGTTCACTTCCGAGTTGATGTACTCGAAATTGACTTCCATGATCGCCTGCCAGGCTTCCTTCAGATCGACGAAGGCCTGCTCCAGCACCATGCGCACCACACGCAATTCGGTCGGGGTGAATTCACGCCCTTCGATCTTGGCGTGACGGCCGTCGCCGCCGAAGAAGTTGTCCACCAGTTTGAACACCAGTTTGGCGTCAAGGATGAACAGCGCGGTGCCGCGCAGCGGTTTGATCTTGACCAGGTTGAGGCTGGTCGGCACGTACAGCGAGTGCACGTATTCGCCGAACTTCATCACCTGGACGCCACCGACGGCAACGTCCGCCGAGCGGCGCAGCATGTTGAACATGCTGATGCGGGTGTAACGGGCAAAACGCTCGTTGATCATTTCCAGAGTCGGCATGCGTCCACGGACGATGCGATCCTGGCTGGTCAGGTCGTAGCTTTTGACACTGCCGGGTTCGGCAGCGTTATCGGTCTGTACCAGACCATCGTCGACGCCATGCAACAGCGCGTCGATTTCATCCTGGGACAGCAGATCCTGCACGGCCATGTCGTGTTCCTACTGCAGTACGAAATTAGTGAAAAGCAACTGTTCGATCACCACTTTGCCCAGCTCTTTCTGCGCCACTTCCTGGACGCTGGCGGTAGCCTTCTGGCGCAACATCTCCTGGCCGACCGGGGTCGCCAGCGTGGCGAAATCCTGACCGGAGAAGAGCATCACCAGGTTGTTGCGGATCACCGGCATGTGCACTTTGAGCGCCTCCAGATCGGCCTGGTTACGCGCCAGCATGGTGATGCTCACCTGCATGTAGCGCTGACGGCCGTTCTGGTTGTAGTTGGCGACAAACGCCGGTGCCATCGGCTCGAAGATCGCCGGTTGCTTGCCGACCGGCGCAGCCTCGGCCGCTGCGGCAGGCTTGCTCTGAGCGCTGTGCATGAAGTACCAGGTCGCGCCCACGGACACACCGATCGCCAGCAGCAGAGCCACCACGATCAGGATGATCATCTTGAGTTTGCCTTTGGTCGCGGGGTCTTTTACAGCTGCTGCTTCGCTCTTCGCCATGCCAATAATCCGTCACTAATCGGGTTTTCACAGTCGCACGGCAAGGCAAGAGCAAGTGTTATGCCAGAAGTGTCGGGTCAGATTGGAAGGCACTGTAAAACCAATGTGGGAGCGGGCTTGCTCGCGAATGCGTTGTGGCAGCCGACATTGATGTCGATTGAACAACCGCATTCGCGAGCAAGCCCGCTCCCACAGGGGGATAGAGCGTTGTATCAGGCGTAATAGTCGACCGCGCTGCTGCCGATCACGCTGGTGGTTTGTTCAGCGGCTTCAGCCACTGCCGCCGGCGTCAGCTCTTCTTCCGCCGAATCCAGGCGTCCACCAACGGCGCTGGTGCGACCACTCTGGCCCTGCTGCGCCTGTTCCTGACCCTGCTGACCCTGCCAGCCACGGCTCTGGTCGGAGACATTGACGTCGACCTGGCCCATGCCCTGCTGGGTGAACATGTCACGCAAGCGATGCATCTGACCGTCGAGCGCTTCGCGCACGCTTGGGTGCGCGCTCATGAAGGTCACCTGGGTCTGCTGGTCCGGAACCATGTTCACCCGAATATCCAGACGCCCGAGTTCCGCCGGCTGCAATTGAATATCCGCCGCCTTCAGGTTGGCGCTGGACAGGTACATGACGCGGTTGACGATTTCTTCGGTCCAGCCGCTCTGGTGCATGGCGATCGGTTGATTCACCGGCACCGCGTTCGCGGTTTTCGGAGTGGCCGCCTGAGTCAGCGCCGCCAGACGGTTGGCGAAATCATCGACACGGGTGTCGCTGGTAGCAGCCTTCAGATCTTTCAGGCCATCGTCGATCAGGCCGCTGAAGGCCTTTTCACCATTCTGACTGGTGCTGTCCTTGTCGGCCTGCACGTCGAGCATGCTCGCCATGCCGGCAGCGAAGTTCTGCGCCGCAGTCAATTCACCGTCGGCCTGAGCCTGGGCCGGTGTAGCTTTGGGTTGGGCCTGGCTGCTGGCGGAAATGTGCCCGCCCTGCTCCATCGCCATACGCAGCGCCGGCAACGAGTCGAGTGGATCGGCCGCCGGGTCGAACGCGCTATCGGTTGATGCCGCCGGATCTTTGACCACGGCTGGCGCCAAGGTGGCGGCCACGACCGGCGTTTCGGTTTTGGCCGGTTCCGGTGTTGCAGCGACTGGCGCTGCCACCACCGGCGCGGTCACCAGCGGCTGCACGGTTTGCGCAAGTGCCGGATCCAGCGCCGGATCCACCGGGGTGGTGTCCGCCACTGGCGTCTGCGCGCTGTCGGCAGCAGCATCGGCGGCGGCCTTGTCAGCGGCGGCCTGATCATCGGTGGTGGTCGACGCGGTCTTGTCGGCAGGCAAGGCATTGCCGCTATCGGCAACGGTCTGTTGCGTGGCGGCAGACTTATCCTTGGCGAAATCTTTCTTGTCGCTGTTGTCGGCAACCTTGTCGCGCGCCGGTTTCAACGAACTGTCAGAGTTCGCAAGAGTCTTTTTCGGGCCTTGATCGGCGAACACCTGAGCGAAGCTTGAGGCCTTGTCCCCGGTGTCTGCGGCCATGACCGGCGTTTTCGCGGCGGCGGCTTGCGCCTTGGCCTGGGCGGCAGATTGAAGAAGAACATTGGGGGTCGCAGGCATGACACGGTCTCCGCTGCACTGGGATCGTAGGTACAGTTGACGAGGAATATTGCAAGTGTCGGGCCAGATTTGTCCGGCGCTTGCGAAAAGCGCCGGACGGCAGGGTTCAATGGGTCAGGGCGTGCTGGCGTTCGTCTTCGTAGATCGGGCGAACATCGGCGAACTCGCGACTGATGTCAGCCACCAGCCTGGCAATGTCCGAGGGGATTTTATTTTTGGCTTCCGATTCCAGCTCCTGGCAGAGCGCTGCCAACCGGACAGCTCCCATGTTGCTGGCGCTGCCCTTGAAGCTGTGGGCAACTTCAGACAAAGCCTTGGCATCCGCCGTGTTCTGCAGCTCAGCCAAGCGACTTTCGGAATCGGCCAGAAAGGTATCCAGAAGCTCCGGATAACCCTCCTCCATGACTTCGCGCAGTACGCTCAGCGCCTCGCGATCAATATGTGTGTCAGTCACTTGTTCACTCCTTGATCAAGAATCGGCGAATTATGCCTCAACCCTCCCAGAAAAACTCCACGCAAGCACTGCGACCTTCGTCCGACCAACTGGCGTTATGCCCTAACTGGCGGATCAGGCTGACCCCGCGCCCCGACAGACGGACACCATCCAGCGGCCGCTCCATCACCCGCGCCACGTCAAAACCCTTGCCGCTGTCCTCGACGCGGATCACCAGACAACCACCGGCACCTTGCGGCTTGACCTGTAGATGCACGCGCACGTAACCGTCCTGCAGGGCTTCGAGCCGCTCGTTGCGCTGTTCATAGTAACGAGCGAAGCCACTGGCATCACGCTTCAGGCTGGAATCCAGACCAAGAACACCGTGCTCCAGCGCGTTGGAGTACAGCTCGGCGAGCACGCTGTAGATCGCCCCGCCCTGGGTGCGCAAACCGTGCACTTCCTGCAACAACTGCAGCAGATACGGCAAAGGATTGAAGCGCCTGAGCGTCGCCCCGCGAAACTCGAAACCTACCGACCAGTCCAGCGGACAGGATTGACCACTGTCGGAATACACCGGTGCCGACGGCATCACCTGCGCCGCCTCCAGCAAGCTGATCTCGACCATGCTCACATCGTCGCGGGGCTCACCGCGAAAGGCGTGCAAGGCCTGCTCGATCTCGGCGAACAGGTTGTCCGGCTCACGATTGGCGGCGAACAGCTGCTGCAAACGCTCGACACCAAACAACCGGTCGTCGGCGTCAGTGGTATCGATCACCCCGTCTGACAGCAGGAACACCCGGTCGCCCACGGCCATGGTCTGTACTTCGGTACGATCATCAAACGCTTGCGGACTGAGCACCCCCAGCGGCAAATGGCGCGCCGCCAGCGGCACCCGTTCGCCGGTGGCGATCCGGTGCAGATAACCGTCAGGCATGCCGCCGTTCCACACCTCTACCGAACGCCGCTGAAAACTCAGACAAAGCATGGTCGCGCAGCAGAACATGTCCACCGGCAGGATGCGCTTGAGCTTGGCGTTCATCTCGCGCAGGGTTTCGGCCAGGCCGTAGCCCTTGGCAGTCATGCCGTAGAACACTTCGGCCAGCGGCATCGCCCCCACCGCCGCCGGCAATCCGTGACCGGTGAAATCACCGAGCAGCACATGCATGTCGCCGGCCGGGGTGTAGGCCGCCAGCAGCAGGTCGCCGTTGAACAACGCATAGGGCGATTGCAGATAACGAATATTCGGTGCACTCAGGCAACCGGAATGCGCGACCTTGTCGAAAACGGCTTTGGCCACGCGCTGTTCGTTGAGCAGGTAATCGTGATGTCTGGCGATCAGATCGCGCTGCTGCAGCACCGTGGCCTGCAAGCGGCGCAAGCGATCCATCGCCTTGATTTTGGCGGCGAGGATCACCTGGTTGTAAGGCTTCGCCAGAAAGTCGTCGCCACCCGCCTCCAGACAACGGGCCAGCGCTTCACTTTCGGTCAGCGAAGTCAGAAAGATGATCGGCACCAGGGTTTCCCCCGCCAGCGCCTTGATCTGCCGCGCCGCCTCAAAGCCGTCCATCACCGGCATCATTGCGTCCATCAGCACCAGATGCGGTGGCTGACGCTTGAACACCTCGAGCGCTTCGGCGCCATTGGCGGCGGTCAGCACTTCATGGCCCTGACGGCGGACGATGGTCGACAACAGCAGACGGTCGGCGGCGCTGTCTTCGGCGATCAGGATCGTAAGCGGCTCTTGCGCCTGCATGGCCGTCAACTGATGTCGAACAGTTTGTCGAAGTTGGAGATGGCGAGGATCTTGCGCACGTCGGAGTTGCTGTTGATCACGCGTACATCCGAGTCGTCGCCGCCAGCGTGATCGCGCAGCAGGAGCAGCATGCCCAGCGCGGAGCTGTCGAGGTAGGTGGCATCTTTCAGATCAACCACGATGGAGTCGGGTTTCTGGTCAAGTCGCTCATAGGATTCGCGAAACTCCTGATGGCGCCCAAAATCGAACCGCCCCTTGACCGAAATCGTCAGTTTTTGACCATCCGGAGAGACTTCTGTAACGACTGACATTGACTGGCTTCCTTGTCATTGACGAACGTGTACAAGGTTTAGCACCTGGACAGGGTTGGGGCAAGGCTCAGCGCAGAAGCAAATGTGGGAGAGCTGAGACCAACCCCCAACACCGAGCAACCGTTGAAACCACCGTTCCCTCCCCCCTCCCATCCGAC
>NZ_JAJSLU010000003.1:141775-191469 GCF_023063025.1 Pseudomonas sp. YL2
GCTTGCTCGCGTAAGCGGTGTGTCAGTCAACATTGCTGTCTCTGACACACCGCTTTCGCGAGCAAGCCCGCTCCCACAGGGAATTTTTGGGCAATTTGAAAAGGGTTGTGCCGCTGCAGGCGCTGCGACAACTGGTCCAGCAGCTTCTGCTCGCGCTTGTCTTCGAGGCGTTGCGCCTCTTCGCCGTAGCGCTGCACCCGTTTGCGCAGGAGAACCGAGGCCCTGCAGCCACTTCGCGACTGCCGCTTGTCGCCACTGTCAGATCTGACAGTAGATCGAGGAAAGAGGCATAGCCCTTAATCAAGCGGCAGCAATTTCGCTGCGCTCAGGTCAAAGGACTGCATCATGGACCCGCTTTTTGAACGCTTTGAAAAACCGTCACTGACTAACACCGCGTCACCAACCATCATCACTCATGATGAATACCTTAAGGGTGATTCCCGCGTGAAGGCGACCTACCCAGGTAAAGCAGGCGACGAACTTGCGTTTTACCTTGTGGCCGAAGACGTTGATACCCATAGAAAGTGGCAAATAAACCTTAGTGATCGGCCGGATTACGCTCTACCCATCACTGACTACTGGGAATGGGAGTTAGTGGGCAAACAAATATATATGTTCTTCGATGTGATCCGAGACTCCAAACTCCTGGGTCGTTCCAAAGGCTTCAGCTTCACAATATTGGACAAATGACTCCGTCCATCCTCTAGCACCACTGCTGCGGCACGTTAATACGGATCGTGCCGCGGCAAGCGCTGCGACAACTCGTCCAGCAGCTTCTGCTCGCGCTTGTCTTCGAGGCGTTGCGCCTCTTCGCGGTAGCGCTGCACCAGTTTGCGCAAGCCTTCGACCTTGGCGAACGCCTGCTGCCAGGCGTCGCGCGCCTTGATCAGGTTGTTCTGGTGCCAGACCAGGCTCTGGCGCTGCTGGTCGATCGCGGTGTCCAGTTGCGCCAGAAAGCCGTGATACCCCAGCAGCCATTGCCCGGAAACCCCGTCGCTGCCGCGCACGATCCACTGTTCCTGATAATCCAGACGAAAGGCGTCGAGGTCGGCGAGTTTGCTTTCAGCGACTTTGACCTGGCCTTGAAAGTAACCCAGGCGTTGCACGGCGGTTTTCTCGGCCTGTTCGGCCATTTCCACCACCGGCGCCAGGCGCGCAGCTCGGCTCACGGCCATGGCCGGTTACCCGCCCGCCGCAGGCGCGAACAGGGTTTCGAGGTAAGCCTGGCTCTCGCCCATGTTGATCTTGTCGTTCAGCCCCTGCCGCTGGTAGCGGGTCAGTTGCGGTTGCAGCGAGATCGCCAGATCGGTCTCGCGGTCGCCACCGGCGACGTAAGCGCCGACGCTGATCAGATCGCGGCTCTGCTGATAGCGCGACCACAGCTGCTTGAAGTACTGCGCGCGCTGCATGTGTTCCGCCGAGACCACGGCCGGCATCACCCGGCTGATCGAGGCTTCGATGTCGATGGCCGGGTAGTGCCCTTCCTCGGCCAGACGCCGGGACAACACGATGTGGCCGTCGAGCACGCCCCGCGCCGAGTCGGCAATCGGATCCTGCTGGTCATCGCCTTCGGACAATACGGTGTAGAACGCAGTGATCGAACCGCCGCCCTTCTCCGCATTACCGGCGCGCTCCACCAATTTCGGCAGTTTGGCGAACACCGAGGGCGGATACCCCTTGGTCGCCGGCGGCTCGCCGATGGCCAGGGCGATTTCCCGCTGGGCCTGAGCGAAACGGGTCAGCGAATCCATCAGCAACAGAACGTTTTTGCCCTTGTCGCGGAAATACTCGGCGATCCGCGTGCAGTACATCGCCGCGCGCAGACGCATCAGCGGCGCATCGTCCGCCGGCGAGGCGACGACCACCGAACGCTTGAGGCCTTCTTCACCGAGGATGTGCTCGATGAACTCCTTAACTTCTCGACCCCGCTCACCGATCAGACCGACGACGATAATGTCGGCCTCGGTGAAGCGGGTCATCATGCCCAGCAGCACCGATTTACCGACACCGGTACCGGCGAACAGGCCCAGACGCTGACCACGCCCGACCGTCAGCAAGCCGTTGATGCAACGAATGCCGACATCCAGCGGTTCGTGGATCGGGTCACGGTTGAGCGGGTTGATCGTCGGGCCGTCCATCGGCACCCAGTCTTCAGCCTTCATCCCGCCCTTGCCGTCCAGCGCGCGTCCGGCCCCATCGAGGACGCGACCGAGCATGCTCATGCCCATCGGCAAGCGACCGGTTTCTGCCAGCGGCACCACGCGGGCGCCCGGGGCGATACCGGCGACGCTGCCGACCGGCATCAGAAAGACTTTGCTGCCAGAGAAGCCCATGACTTCCGCTTCCACCTGGGACGGGTGATAGCTGTCGTCATTGATGACCAGGCAGCGCGTGCCCATGGCGGCGCGCAGGCCTTCGGCTTCGAGGGTGAGGCCGACCATGCGCAGCAGGCGGCCTTCGAGAATCGGCGCGCCGGCGATTTCAGTGGCGTCGGCATAGGTGCTGAGGCGCTTGGCGAAACTGGTGCGTTCAAGGCGCATCGGGGGTGTCCGCGAGCGGCTCTTCAGGCGCAGCCGTCAGTTGGCTTTCTTCAGGAATGTCCAGGCTCAGGTCCGGCGCGGCCGGGTGCAGAGCCTGTTCGTGCAACTGGTCGAACAGTTTGGCCATGACCTGGGTCACGCGGGTCTCGATGCTGGCGTCGATGCGGCTGTGCTCGGTTTCAACCCGGCAACCGCCCGGCAGCAGCGAGTCGTCTTCGACGATGCGCCAGGATTCCTCATGACGCTCGCGCAAGGCCTTGGCCTGCTCGAAGTCCTGCGGATTGACGTACAGACGCACGTTTTCCACGCCCAACGGCAGCAGCTTGAGCGCGTCGCGCATGACGTGTTCGATCTGGCTGGAATCGATGGCCAATTCGCGCTTGATCACCTGTCTGGTGATGTGTTGCACGAGGTCGACCAGCGACTTTTCGATCTGGGTGTCCTGCTCGGCAATCGGCTCGAACAGGTGGGTCATCAGTTGCTCGAGGCTGGCCAGTTTCGCCGCCAGCGCCACCTCGGCTTCCTGACGCACCTTGAGCGTGGCGCTGTGAAAACCTTCCTTCTCGCCGATGCCAAAGCCCTCGTTGTAAGCCTCCTGACGGATGCTTTCGAGTTCTTCCAGGGTCAGTGGCTGGACTTCTTCCAGCGGCACTTCTTCCATTTCCGGCGGTTCGGGCTCCGGTTCCGGTTCGGGTTCCGGTTTCGGCGGATCGAAGCTGGGCAGCGCCCAGGATTCGAAACCACGGACATCGCGGGCGCGGATCAGATCCGTCACTGACTCGTCATGCTTGTCCATGGGCTTAGATCATTTCCTCGCCGCCCTTGCCACCGAGCACGATTTCGCCGGCTTCGGCCATGCGACGGGCAATGGTGAGGATTTCTTTCTGCGCGGTTTCCACGTCGCTGACGCGCACCGGGCCTTTGGCCTCGAGGTCGTCGCGCAACAGTTCGGCCGCACGCTTGGACATGTTCTTGAAGATCTTTTCTTTGACACCTTCGTCCGAACCCTTGAGGGCCAGCACCAGCACGTCGGAGGACACTTCGCGCAACAGCGCCTGGATGCCACGGTCGTCGACATCGGCCAGGTTGTTGAACACGAACATGAGGTCTTCGATCTGACCGGACAGGTCTTCGTCGACTTCGCGGATCGAGTCCATGAGCTGGCCTTCGATCGAGCTGTCGAGGAAGTTCATGATGTCCGCCGCACGCTTGATGCCACCCAGGGTGGTGCGCGAGGCGTTCGAGTTGCCGGAGAACTGCTTCTCGAGAATCTGGTTCAGCTCTTTCAGGGCGGCCGGTTGCACGGTGTTCAACGACGAGACGCGCAGGATGATGTCCAGACGCACCTTGTGGTCGAAGTTGCCCAGTACTTCACCGGCCTGATCCGGGTCGAGGTACGCCACCACGATGGCCTGGATCTGCGGGTGTTCGTAACGGATCACGTCGGCAACAGCGCGCGGCTCCATCCATTTCAGACTGTCGAGGCCACTGGTGTTGCCCCCGAGCAGGATGCGGTCGATCAGGCCGTTGGCCTTGTCTTCACCCAGCGCCTGGGTGAGCATTTTGCGCACGTAGTCGTCGGAGCCGACGCCGAGGCTGGTCTGGTCGCCGACGATGTCGACGAACTCGCTCATGACCTGCTCGACCTGCTCGCGATGGACGTTGCCCATCTGGGCCATGGCCACACCCACACGCTGAACCTCTTTCGGGCCCATGTGGCGCAGCACTTGGGCTGCATCGGTCGAACCCAGGGACAGCAGCAGAATCGCGGCTTTGTCGACCTTGTTCAGTTTGACGGTTGCGGCTCGGTTATCACTCATCTGCGTTAATCCACTCTTTCACGACCTGAGCCACGCGACCCGGATCCTCGGCCACCAAGCTCTTGATTGCATTCAGTTGTGCGTCGTAACCCTCACTCGGGCTCGGCAACAGAATGCTCTGCGGACCACCGAGGCTCACGCGGTCGTTGGCCAGGTCGCCGTCCAGGCCGCCCATGCCACCGAGTTCCACGTCGCTGCCCAGACCGGCCAGCTCCTTGCCTTTGCCGCCGCCGGTGATGTTGTTCAACACCGGACGCAGCACACCAAACACCAGCACCAGAATGAACAACACACCCAGCACTTGCTTGACGATGTCCCAGAACCATGGCTGGGAGTAGAACGGTATATCGGCGACCACTTCACCGCGCTCGGCGGAGAACGGCATGTTGATCACGCTGACGCTGTCGCCACGGCTGGCATCGAAGCCGACCGCGTCCTGCACCAGGCGGGTGAAGCGCGCCAGTTCATCGGCGCTCCACGGCGCGCGGGTGGTTTCACCGTTGGCCGCGTTTACCTTGACCTGATCGTCGACCACCACCGACACCGACAGACGATTCAGGCGACCCTGCTGCTGTTTGGTGTGGCTGATGGAACGATCAAGCTCGAAGTTCTTGGTGGATTGTTGACGCTTGTCGGCCGGATACGGCGCGAGCATCGGCTGGCCGGTGGCCGGGTCCATGATCTGCTGACCGTTGGCATCGACCAGTGGCTGACCTGGCTGAATCATGCCGGTAGAGCCTTGCGCGCCACCGGTGGTTTGCGGGGCCGAGGCCGGCGCTGGCGGCTGGTTGCTCAGGGCACCCGGCACACCTTGCGGGCCATTGCTGGCGGTGCGTTGTTCGTTGACCGACTGCTCGCTGCGCAACGCCGGCTGGTCCGGGTTGAACTGCTCGGCGGTCGATTCGACGGCACTGAAATCGATGTCGGCGGAGACTTCAGCCTTGTAGCGATCGTTGCCCAGTACCGGCTGCAGAATGTTGTGTACGCGCTGGGTAAGCATGCTTTCCATGCGGCGGCTGTAATCGAACTGCTTGCCGGCCATGGTCATTTCGGAGTTTTCCGCCTGATCGGAGAGCAGGTTGCCCTTCTGATCAACGACGGTGATCTGCGATTTGCTCAATTCAGGCACGGAGGTCGCCACCAGGTTGATGATCGCCACCACCTGACCCGGCTCCAGCGAACGCCCGGAGTACAGCTCGACCAATACCGAAGCGCTTGGCTTGCGTTCATCACGCACGAACACCGAACTTTTCGGAATCGCCAGGTGCACGCGGGCGCCCTTGACGTTGTTCAGGCTGGAGATGGTGCGCGCCAGTTCGCCCTCGAGGCCGCGACGGTAACGCGTCGCTTCCATGAACTGGCTGGTGCCCAGACCCTGTTCCTTGTCGAGGATTTCGAAACCGATGTTGCCGTCGCTGGGAGTGACACCAGCGGCCGCGAGTTTCATCCGCGCACGGGACAGGTCGTCAGCCTTGACCAGCAAGGCGCCGGAGTTCGGCTCGACGGTGTAAGGGATGTCGGCGGAAGCCAGGGTGTCCATGACCTGCTTGGCGTCCATGCCGGCAAGGCTGCCGTACAACGGACGGTAATCCGGCTGCTGCGACCACAGCACCACGGCAAAGCCAATCGCCACGCTCGCAGCCAGGCCGACCAACAGGCCCACCTGACGCAGCATGGTCATCTCGGAGAGGTTTTCCAGGAAGGACAGGCCGAACAGCGGCGGTTTGCCGTCTATCGGGGTGGCCTTGGCCGGAACATTATCGGCGACTGCTTCTGCCATGACTCAATCTCGTCCTTAAACCGGCATCTGCATGATGTCTTGATAAGCCTGAACCAGCTTGTTGCGCACCTGGGTCAGAGCCTGGAACGACACGCTGGCTTTCTGCGAGGCGATCATCACGTCCGTCAGATCGACGCCGCTCTTGCCGATTTCAAATGCGTTGGCCAACTGAGTCGACGCCTGTTGGGTATCGCTGACTTTGTTGATGGCCTGACCGAGCATGTCGGAAAAGCTGCTGCCTGCCAGTTCAGGGACGGCGGCAGTCGATTTCGGCGTGGCCATGGCGTCCATTTTCATGGCCTTCATGTCCATCATCAACCGATTGAATTCAATACCTTGGCTCATGGTCTACTCTCTTGGGCGGCCCGCAATTTTTTGACACTCACTCGGCGGGTACACAGGTGTTAGCAACAAGGGTGCCAGCTCGGCTGGTCTTGTTTCATAAATGCCGCTGTGGTCTGTGCGCTATGTCGGGATCACCGCAAAACAACTGTGGGAGGGGGCTTGCTCCCGAAGGCGGCGTGTCATTCAACAATGATGTGACAGACCTGACCTCTTCGGGAGCAAGCCCCCTCCCACCGTTATTCGCGTCAACTTTCAGGTGGCGAACAGATAACCTTCGACGTCCATCCCGGCATCACGCATCTGCGCCAGTTTGTAACGCAGGGTACGCGGGCTGATACCGAGCTTCTCCGCAGCCTCCTTGCGCCGGCCACGCTCGGTGCGCAGGGTGTCGATGATCATCTGAAACTCCCGTCGCCGCAGGTCATCGCCCAGCGCCCCGGCGGATTCAGCCTCGACTTCGATTTCGCGCACCAGCGGTTGCACCGGCGCCGCGGTATAGGTCACTGCGCCGGTCAGACAGAAATCCTGTGGCTGGATCAAACCGCCCTGCTGCAGAATCAGCGCCCGTTGAATCGCGTTATCCAGCTCACGCACGTTGCCCGGCCACGGGTAGTGGGTCAGGCAAGCCTGGGCTTCTGGCGAAAGTTTCGCCGCCGCATGCTTCATTTTATTGACGTGTTTGTTCAGCAACCGCTCGGCCAGCGGCAGGATATCGGCAGTGCGCTCGCGAAGTGGACGCCACGCCAGGGGAAAAACCGACAAGCGGTAGAACAAGTCTTCACGAAAACGCCCCGCCGCCACTTCGCCAGCCAGATCACGGTTGGTGGTCGCCACCACGCGAATATCCAGGGTGATCGGCTTGCGCGCGCCGACGCGCTCGACCTCGCGCTCCTGCAACACCCGCAGCAACTTGGCTTGCAGGCCCAGGGGCATCTCGGAAATCTCGTCGAGCAGAATGGTGCCGCCATCGGCCTGCTCGAATTTGCCGGCCTGAGCCGCAATGGCGCCGGTGAACGAGCCCTTCTCGTGACCGAACAGCGTGGCTTCAAGCATGTTGTCAGGAATCGCCGCGCAGTTGATCGCGATGAACGGCTGGCTCGCACGGTGGGATTGCTGGTGGATGTAACGCGCCAGCACTTCCTTGCCGGTGCCGGACTCGCCGGAGATCAGCACCGTGGAATCACTGCGTGCCACCCGCGCCGCCAGTTCGAGCAACTGCGCACTGGCCGGCTCGACTGCCACCGGACCTTCACCCTCCGTCACACTGATGCAGCCCAGAGCATGCCGCGACACCAGGTCCAGCAGAGCCTTGGGTTCGAAAGGCTTGACCAGGTAATCCGCCGCGCCCTGACGCATCGCATCGACTGCGCGCTCGACCGCGCCATGCGCAGTCATCAGCAACACCGGCAATTGCGGCTGCCGCGCACGCAGCAAACCGAGCAGTTGATGGCCATCCATGCCGGGCATGTTGACGTCGCTGACCACCAGACTGAACGCTTCGCGCTCGACCGCCTGCAACGCCTCTTCGGCGCTGCCGACTGCATGGTAGTCGTGGCCCGCCAGCAACAGCGTATCGGCCAGCGCTTCGCGCAACGAGCGGTCATCCTCGACCAGCAAAACCTTGATGCTCATGACGTTTACTCAGCTCCGTGTACAGCGGAAAACAGCGGCAGGATCACCTGCGCGCACGTGCCGCGCCCGACTCGCGAGCGCAGCTGCAATTCTCCCTGATGTGCCCGCGCCACAGCCTTGACCACGGTCAGGCCAAGCCCGGTGCCGGTTACTTTGGTAGTAAAAAATGGCTCACCGAGACGCTCCAGCACCAGCGGATCAATGCCGCTGCCGCTGTCGCTGACACACAGGCGCAGGCTGTTGTCGCGGGTGTAGCAGTGCACTTTCAGGCGCACGTTGCCATCGCTGGCCTGAATCGCGTTTTCGATCAGATTGAGAATCGCCCCGACCAGGGTGTCGCGGTTGCACAGCAGCTCGCCGGCATGGCTGTCGCACTGCCAGCGGATTGGCAGATCCTGCACATGGGTCAGCGCCGCCGCTTGCAGCGCCTGCATCAAAGTATTCGGGGTGATGCGGTCGGTCAGTGGCAGCTCGCCACGGGCGAACACCAACATGTCGCGCACCTGATGCTCCAGCTCATGCAGGCGTTCTTTGAGACGGCCGGCGAAGCGCTGCTGGGTGGCGACGGGCAATTCCTGCTCAGTCAAATGACTGGCGTAGAGCAACGCAGCGGACAACGGCGTGCGGATCTGATGGGCCAGCGAGGCGACCATCCGTCCGAGCGACGACAGGCGCTCGTGGCGCGCCAGTTGATCTTGAAGGTGGCGGGTTTCTGTCAGGTCGTTGAGCAGCACCAACTGCCCCGGCTCGGCATCCAGCGAGCGCGTGGCAATCGACAGGCGTCGACCGTTTTTCAGAGAGATTTCATGACCGTCGTCTTCACGCGGGGCGAAGCAACGGGCGATGACGTGGCGCCACAACTCGCCTTCCAGCGGCAGCCCCAACAAATCGATCGCCGCCGGGTTGGCTTCGCGCACCATACCGTGGCCGTCGATCACGATGACGCCACCGGGCAACAGATCAAGGAGGTTTTGCAGACGGTTGGCCAAACGTTCTTTTTCGGCCAGCTCCTGCATGCGCTGGGCACTGACCACCGCCAGCTCGCCCTTGAGCTCGGTAACCCGGGCTTCAAGCATGCTGTAGGAATCGGTCAGTTGACTGGACATCTGATTGAACAGCGCGAACGCGTGCTCAAGACCCTGACGACTCGCCTGCTCTACGGACGACGGTTGCCCCTCGGCATGGGAGGCAGATGACATCTGGGCGTGGGGCATTGTGTTCTCTCGCTTGGCTGACCGTCAGTTAAACGGAACGTTGCGAGGGATGTAGCAATACCCGTGCCTAAAAAAAACTGCTTATAAATGAAGGCGTTGAAAAACAGGCGTCAATCATCCGCCTGTTCGTCTCCTTCGCGCCGGCTCATGCCGTACTTGCGCATCTTCTCCACCAGCGTGGTGCGACGAATGCGCAGGCGTTCGGCGGCGCGCGCCACGATGCCATTGGCGTCGTCCAGCGCCTGCTGGATCAGGCCCTGTTCCAGACCACCGAGGTAGTCCTTAAGGTCCAGGCCTTCCGGCGGCAGCATCGCGTTGGCGGTGAAGTCCGGCGTATGACCGTTGATCGCCACGCGCTCTTCGAGATCGCTGCGCAGGCTGTCGACCATCTGCTCGTCTTCGTCGTCGACGTAGCGGAATTTCTTCGGCAACTCGACCACGCCGATCACCCCGTACGGATGCATGATCGCCATGCGCTCCACCAGGTTGGCAAGCTCGCGGACGTTGCCCGGCCAGCCGTGACGGCACAGCGACATGATCGCCGCCGAGTTGAAACGGATCGAACCGCGCTTTTCGTGTTCCATGCGCGAGATCAGTTCGTTCATCAGCAGCGGGATGTCTTCGACGCGCTCACGCAGCGGCGCCATCTCGATCGGGAACACGTTCAGGCGATAGTAGAGGTCTTCGCGGAAGGTGCCGATCTCGATCATGCTTTCGAGATTCTTGTGGGTCGCGGCAATGATGCGCACGTCGACGCTCTGGGTCTTGTTGCTGCCCACGCGTTCGAAGGTGCGTTCCTGCAGCACGCGCAGCAGCTTGACCTGCATCGGTAGCGGCATATCGCCGATTTCGTCGAGGAACAGCGTACCGCCGTTGGCCAGTTCGAAACGCCCGGCACGGCTGGTGATCGCACCGGTGAAGGCGCCCTTCTCGTGGCCAAACAGTTCGCTTTCCAGCAGCTCTGCCGGGATCGCCCCGCAGTTGACCGGCACGAAAGGCGCGTCGCGACGCTTGGAGTGGTAATGCAGGTTGCGCGCAACCACTTCCTTGCCGGTGCCGGACTCGCCGAGGATCAGCACGCTGGCGTCGGTATCAGCCACTTGCTGCATCATCTGCCGGACGTGCTGAATCGCCCGGCTGGTGCCGACAAGGCTGCGGAACAGGTTGGGCTCGCGATGACGACCGCGCTCGCGGGCCTGGTCGTACATCTCGCGATAGACCTGGGCACGGTGCAGGGAGTCGAGCAGTTTGCTGTAGCTGGGCGGCATTTCCAGGGTCGAAAGCACCCGGCGGCGCTGGTCTTCCGGCAGGTCGACGGAAGAATTATCGCCCATCAGCAAAACCGGAAGGAACTCATCCCACGTCGAGAGTGTCTTTAACAAGCCCAAAAGTGCACCCGGAGCATTTACCGTCCCGATCAGTACACAGATGACTTCACGACTCGATGACAAAGAGCCGACAGCCTGCTGCCAGTCATGGCTGCCGCAGGGTAAATTTTCTTCGCCGAGAAAATTTAAAATCACCGCCAGGTCGCGGCGGCGGACGCTATCGTCATCGATCAGCAGAATTTTGGTTTCACGCCACATGCAATAGCAACTTCCCTAGTCAACTCAATGCCCGAAAAATGGGGCAAGCGAGACGCTTGCAGGACACCTTGTGCCTGTAGACGCCTGAAATCTGAAAACAGCCACTAGTTAAGTCAAAAAACCGTGCACAGTCAAATTTATGGCGCACATGTCTGGATTAACTGGGGGTTAATTAACCAAACAGATGGTAAACCTTTGCCGCCTTTTGCGCTTGGGTGATCTGCGACATCTCATTGGCTATCGCCTGGCGCTCACCCATCGCCGCCTCCAGAAGCTCCTTGTAAACGTGGAGCAATTCCTCAAGGTTACTGCGCAGGGCCTCCTCATCCAGCGAGGCCTCGGCCATGACGTCTTCCATGCAGGAACGGCAAGCCAGATCCAGCTCGCCAATGGCTTCCCAGTTGCGTTCGGCCAGCGCACTGACCAGCGCTTCACGGGTGTCGGCAATTCGCTGCAATACAAGACTCATGGTGCTCTCCTTTAAAACTGCGGAGCAGGCTCGGGGGCGATGGCATCCCAGCCTTCTTTGACCGTGCTCAGCAAGCCGGCGACCTCATCGAGAATGCGCGGATCGCTGTTGATGTTGGCCTCGGCGAGACGTTTCATCATGTAGATGTACAGCCCGTCCAGATCGGCCAGTTCATCGGCACACTTTTCCAGATCCAGACCTTCGCGCAGCCCGCTGACAATGCCAATGGCCTTGCTGATCGAGGTGCATTTGCCAGGAATGTCCTTGCGCTCGATGGCACCCTTGGCCTGAGCGATGCGGGCCAGCCCGCCTTCCATCAGCATTTGCACCAGACGGTGCGGACTCGCCTCGGAGGTCTGGGCGTGCGCGCCGACTTTCTGATATTGCCGAAGGGCTAACATTGGGTTCATGTTCTACCTCATTGCCACAATGACTCGTATAACCAGTGTATCGCCAACGAATCACAGAACTTTAGATCAAAAGACAAAAACCCGGCGCACGCCGATAAAGCGTAGCCGGGTTTTTGTCGTTATTGCCTGTTACTTCGCGGATTGCTGAGCGTTCAGCGAGCTGAAGAACGACGTGATATTGCTCGCCGTCGCCTTCATCTGCCCTACCAGCAAGTCCATGGCGTTGTACTTGGCAGTCAACGTCTTGGTCAGGTTGGCAACACGCAGATCCAGCGCCAATTGCTGGCTGGTCAGGCTCTTGGTGTTGTTGTTCAGAATGGACATGCGCTGATCAAGCAGGCCTACGGCAGTAGGGGCGCTACCGGCAGGCGCCTTCAGATACGGATCCACTGCCTTGTTCATGCGCGCCAGCAGACCGTTGGTGTCGTCGGTCCCGGTGAACATCTGCTGCACCTGGCCAGCCTTGCCGGGCTGAGCCATGGTTTTGGTGAACGCAGCAGTATCAAATGTCAGGTTGCCGGTGTTGCGGTCGGTCATCACACCGATCTCCGACAGATAGGACAAAGAACCCTTTGCACCAGCACCAGGAGCAGTCAACTGGCCACGGATGTCGGCGATCAGCGAACGCGGCAACGAGTCACCGGTAAACGCCGCCTGCACTGTCAGTTTGCCGTCTTCATCAGGCGTAGCCTTGGAAAGCGTGTCGATGGTGGTCTTCAGGGTGTTGTAGGCGTCAACAAACGCCTGAACCGACGCCTGCAGCCCCTTGGTGTTGGTATCGACGCTGACAACGGTCGGCGTGGCAACGCCACCAACGAGAGGACTGACAGTGGTCAGATTCAGGGTCAGGCCGCTGATTGCACCACTGACCGTATTGCTCTTGCTGGAAACCTGCAGGCCGTCGATGGTCACCTTGGCATCTTGTGCAGGGCCATTGACGTTGCCAGAGGCGCCTGCCGCCGGATTGGTACCCATCGGCTGAGTACCGTCGATCTCCAGACCAGCAATCCCGCTGACAGAGAGGTCGGTACCTGCGCCCGTCTTGTTCGAGCTGATCACCAGGCGTGAAGCACCGCTGCTGTCGGTCACGATGTTGGCAGAAATACCATTTGAGCCCTGAGCCGTGTTGATTGCGTCACGGGTGCTCTGCAAGGTCGCATTGGCCGGGATCGTGACATTGTAATCAGTGCCATTCTGACTGATTTTCAGGGTACCACTCGGAATGGCACTGGCAGCACCGCCGGCGAAAGAAGCGCTGGCAACTTTCGAGCCAGTGGCCAATTGATTGACAACAACGTTGTAAGTCCCCGACACCGCGGTGTTATCGGAGGTGGCGCCGAGAATCGCTGTGTTGCTCGAGGTCGCCGTGAAGCCGGCAAATGCCGGGTTGGTCTTGCTGCCCAGGTTGGTCATCGCCGTCTGGTACGCGGTCAGCGCACTCTTCAACGTGCCGACACCGGAAATCTTCAGGGTATTGGTTTTGGTCGCGGAATCGATCTGCGTCTGCTTCGGCGACTTGTCGGCGTTGACCAGCGCGGTCACGATCGCGCCGATGTCCAGGCCGGAACCCAGTCCGGAACCCGGTAGAATTGGACTTGCCATGTGCATCTCCCTTCAGATTGTTGCCAGACTTTTGACCCATCCAGGCGTCATTCAAGAAAGACAAACACTATTCATGCCAGCTATCAGACTTTGGCGTCGAACAACACATGGCTTGCGTTGGCGAGGCTGTCTGCGAGCTTGAGTGCTTCTGCGGAGGGGATCTGGCGTACGACCTCACCCGTCTCGCTTGCGATCACCTTGACGATGACCTTGCCAGAGTGCTCGTCGATCGAGAACTCCAGGTTACGCTTGATCGATTGAACGAACTTCTCGATCTCTTGCACGGCCAGTTTCAACTTGGCGTCATCCGTTTGCTGACTTTTCCTGTCAGCGACCGGAGCGTCGACCGGTGCAACTTTTGGCGTCTCCGACGGCTTATCAGCAACAGGCGTCGCTGGCTTGGGAGCCGGATAAGACACGTTAAGCTTTACGCTCATGTCCATGCTCATCACCTCCTAACGTAAAAAAGCGAGAGAGCGCGACCAGCGCACCCTCCCGCCCAAACTCATTCCGAAATTACTGAAGCAGCTTCAGTACAGCGGAAGGCAGTTGGTTGGCTTGAGCCAGAACAGAGGTCGAAGCCTGTTGCAGGGTTTGCTGCTTGGTCAGGTTAGCAGTCTCTGCGGCGAAGTCGGTATCTTGTACGCGACCTTGTGCAGCAGTGGTGTTCTCGGTGATGTTCTGCAAGTTCTGGATGGTGCTGGTCAGACGGTTTTGCGAAGCACCCAGGCTGGCACGAGTTGCACCGATTGCAGCGATAGCGGCGTCGATTGCAGTGATCGCGTTGTCGATGTTCTGCGAAGCAGAACCAGCGCCAGTACCGGTGGTACCAGTCAGAACTACAGTACCGCTACCTACGGACAGGCTGACGGCGTCGAACTTGGAGCTCAGTACCAGGTCGATGTGGTTAGCCGAACCGGTGTTTGCGCCAACTTGCAGGGTTACAGTACCAGCCGAACCGTCCAGCAGGTTTTTGCCGTTCAGGTTGGTAGCAGCCGAGATACGGGTGATTTCGTCAGACATCTGAGCGAATTCAGCGTTGGTTGCGGTCTGGTCAGCAGTGCCGTTGGTGCCGTTACGTGCTTTAACAGCCAGTTCACGCATACGCTGCAGGATGTCGGTCGAAGCTTGCAGAGCGCCTTCAGCGGTCTGAGCAACGGAGATACCGTCGTTGGCGTTCTGGATGGCTTGGGTGTTACCACGGATCTGCGAAGACATACGGTTCGAGATCTGCAGGCCAGCAGCGTCGTCTTTTGCGCTGTTGATTTTCAGGCCGGAAGACAGGCGCTGCATCGAAGTCGACAGAGCGTCGGAAGCGCGGTTCAGGTTCTTTTGAACGTTCAGCGACGTGGTGTTGGTGTTTACTGTTAAAGCCATGACGAATTCCTCGTTGGTTGGGTACTGCGGCTTCCGGCCCTGGCAACCGCCTGGAATGGCCTAGAGAACCTTCGTAATAGTTATCGTCGGGTTGGCAAGTTGCTTGAGGGCTTTTTGAAAAAAATTTGCCATCACCCTGCCACCCCCGAGAAAACAAGGGCTTAGCGCCCTCCCACCTGCGAAAAAATGACGCCATAAAACCGACCCGCGCGTAAGGCCGCGGGCCAGTGCGGTCGCTCACTTTGCCGATCGTGCTTTTTGCAACACTTCGATCAGTTCGTATTCCATCCAGTCCGCCAGCCCCAACCAGTCCTGACGCTCCTGACAATCGAGCATGTGCGTGAGTACAAAGGCCCAGGCCTGCTGAATCGGCGCAGGCGTAACTATCAGCAACTGCTGCGCGCCCTCGAACACATCGACCATATCCAGCGCCGCCTCGACATCACGCCCTAGACGAAACAGCCCGGCGCAGTGGCGGCACTCGTCGACGCAGCGCTCAATCGTCTTCATTGCACAAACTCCTGATTGAACTGCGTCCCGGCGATCAATGCGCCCGCTCGACTGCTGTTGAAAAACTGCACCTGCGGATGCGCGGCGATATAACGCTCCAGTACGCACAGATAACCGCGAAAGTTCAGCTGGGTGCTGACCCGCTGGCCATGGCCGTCCTGCACCCAATGCCGCGCCTGATCAACACCGGGGCCCAGATCACCGTCATTCCAACCGGCATGGGTCTTGTTCATCGGGAACGCGAAGTCAGCGCCAAACAGGGTAATGCGCGACGCGCCCATCTTCACCGCCAGATCCACCGCCGGATGAATCACGCTGCCACCGACATGCAGTTGTCCGCGCGGATATTGCTCACGCAACGCGGCGTACACCGGGCTGGCCGAGTAACCGCCATAGCGCTTGCCTTTCCAGGCGGTCAGCACCGCAGGATCGCTCATAGGCAGATACACCAGCGGGATGCCAGCGGAGTCCTCGAACGGCAAATGCCGGAAGCTGATGCGCTGATCGATGGTGACCACCAGATCCGGGACGATGCCGTGTTCGCGCAGTGGCCGGTAAGCGGTATCGACGCACATCAACAATGGACGTTCAGCCTGCGCATGCACCGCCGCCAGACGCTGGAAATGCCCTTCCAGCGTCGGCCCGGTGCCGATCACATAGATTTCCCGGCCATTGGCGCTGCCGAACAACTGCGCCACATCGTCATCACCCAGCAACACCGGCAGGCAGTCCTGCAAACGCTGTTGAATGAACGGCAAGTTTGGATCGAACTCGCGATTGTTGAAGCTCAGGTGCACTTCACTGACCAGCCGATCGCGGATCTTCGCATTGAAGTCATCAGCCAGCAGCATCTCCGCCGGCAGGGCGAAAAACGGTGTGCAGATGTCTGACAGATCACCGGCATAGAACAGCTGCACGCGCGGATCTTCCAGCCATTGGCGCTGATCGAGCAGTTGCAGCACCAGCGCGAACAACGCGCCATTGAGGATGTGCACGTACAACCGCTCAAGGCCGGCGCGCTCCAGCAGCACCGTTGGCAAATCGCCGAGGCCGGTGCCGTAGACATGCAACTGCGGTTGTTCCGCCAGGCTGGCCGCCTGGATTCGGGCTTCGTGGACCCGGTCGTGGCGGCTGGTCAGTTGAATGCCATTGACACTGAGCGTCGAGCCCAAGCCCTGCACCAGTTCGGCTTGAACGACTGAGGTGTCTTCCGCCATCAGCCGCTCGAACAACGCCGGCCAGCGTTGCTGGATGACCTGGGCGTTGGGTTGGAAAAACTCGCTCATGCCGCCTAGCGCTCCATTCAGGCAAAAAAAATAGCGCTCAAGGGTAACCTTGAACGCTATTTTTGTATCCGCCGTTTTTGACCGACTCAAGGACGATAGATGATCGCCGAGCCCCACGACAGACCGACACCGAAACCGCTCAGGGCAATGCGCTGCCAGTCGGAATCGAGTACGTGTTTTTCCAGCAGCAGCGGGATGCTCGACGACACGGTGTTACCGGTCTCGACCATGTCCTTGATGAACTTCTCCGGCTCGCCTTCGAAACGCCGCGCCACCGCATCGACAATCGCCGCACTGCCCTGGTGAATGCAGAAGGCGTCGATGTCGTCAGCCTTGAGGCCGGAGTCGTCGAGCAATTCGTGCAAGTGCGCCGGGACTTTGAGCAGCGCGAAGTTGAACACCTGACGGCCGTTCATGAAGAACACGCCATCGGTGACTTTCAGGTGCGGTGCGCCCGAACCGTCGGTGCCGAACTTGGCCTTGCCCAGCGCCCATGAAGGATCTTCGCCCATCCAGGTCGCGGTGGCGGCATCGCCGAAGAGCATGGTGGTGTTACGGTCTTCCGGGTCGACGATTTTCGAATACGGGTCAGCGGTGATCAGCAGGCCGTTCTTCAGGCCGGCGGCTTCCATGAAGCCCTTGATCGCGTAGATGCCGTAGACGTAACCGGAGCAGCCCAGGGAAATATCGAACGCCGCGACATTAGTCGGCAGACCGAGTTTGTCCTGGACGATGGCAGCGGTGTGCGGCAGACCTTCTTCGTCACCGTTCTGGGTGACGACGATCAGCGCGTCGATCGATTCACGCTTCAGTTCAGGGTTGCTGGCAAACAGCGCATTGGCCGCTTCCACGCACAGATCGGAGGTTTCCTGTTCAGCGTCTTTGCGCGGCAGGAAAGCCGAACCGATTTTGCCGAGGATGAATTCTTCATCCTTCTCGAATTTTGCACCTTGTGCGTAATTGTCCACGCCGGCTACAGGAACGTAGCTCGCAATGCTTTTTATGCCAATCATTACGGCTTCCCAATAAAAAACAGCCCAAAACCACCGCTCGCAAGGATTCGAGGGGCGCCGACAAACAGAAAACGGCCGCCACAAAGGGCAGCCACGGGGAGCGCAAAGGGCTATCACTGGAACCGATTACACGGCCAGGCGCCATCTCCCCGGTCAATACAATACAGTGAAGATGCGCGTTATGACTCGCAGGTCACGCTATTTTGCCGAATCGGTTGCAGATCGGGTTATTCGACCAACGACCAGTCCAGCGGCGTGCCGCGTTTGATCGCCTGACGAGCGCGGCGACCGAGGACGGCATCGGTGTGCTTGGGCGGCAGACCGAGACCTGGGCGAATGGCGCGCAGATTGTCCCCGGAAAAGGCTTCACCGGCCGCCATGTCGGCAGTGACGTACAGCGAACGGCGATAGACCAGCGACTTGCGCTCGGCCTCGGTGACGCCGTAATGCACCTGGCCCATGGCTTGCCAGGCGCGCTCGGTTTCCACCACCAGACTGGCCAGCTCTGCAGGTTCCAGCGAGAAACTGGCGTCGACCCCGCCCGCCGAACGGTCGAGGGTGAAATGTTTTTCCACCACGGTCGCCCCGAGCGCCACAGCGGCCACGGACACGCCAACGCCCATGGAGTGATCGGAAAGACCTACCTCGCAACCGAACAGCTCACGCAGATGCGGGATCGTGCGCAGATTGCTGTTGAGCGGGGTCGCGGGGTAAGTGCTGGTGCATTTGAGCAGCACCAGATCCTTGCACCCTGCCTCGCGGGCGGCGCGCACGGTTTCGTCGAGCTCGGCGATGCTGGCCATGCCGGTGGAGATGATCAGCGGTTTGCCGGTCGCCGCCACGCGACGAATCAACGGCAGATCGGTGTTTTCGAAACTGGCGATCTTGTACGCCGGCACATCGAGGCTTTCGAGAAAGTCCACCGCCGTGTCATCGAACGGCGTCGAGAACGCGAGCATGCCCAACGCTTTGGCCCGGGCGAAAATCGGCGCGTGCCACTCCCACGGGGTGTGGGCCTTCTCATACAGGTCGTACAGCGAAGTACCCGCCCACAGGCTATTCGGGTCTTTGATGAAAAACTCGCCCTCGGCCAGATCCAGGGTCATGGTCTGCGCGGTGTACGTCTGCAACTTCAAGGCGTGCGCGCCAGCCTTGGCGGCGGCTTCGACAATCTGCAGGGCCACCTCCAGCGACTGGTTATGGTTGCCGCTCATCTCGGCAATGATGAACGGCGGCGCATCGGCACCGATCAGACGCTCGCCAATCTTGAAACTACTCATCGCGGTGATCCTTCAAAACCTTGGTGAACGTGCAGGCATTCTGGGTGAATCCGGCGTCACGAAACACATTCAAAGAGGGGCGATTGCCCGGCAGCACCTGAGCGGTGATAACGGTCATCTGCGGCCAGTGCTCGCGGACGAACGCCTCGCCTCGCGCCAGCAGCGCCCTGCCCCAGCCGAGACCGAGCCGTCCTTCCAGCAGATACAGCGACACTTCGGCTTCAAAGCCGCGCAAGTCATAACGCAAGACGCCGACCGCGCCGTCATCGGCCTCGGCAATCAACAGCAGACGCTGCGGATTGCGCAGGCTCGCATTGAGCCAGTTCAGGTGCTGCGGCCATTCGATTGCGCCAGCGTCCAGTGACCAACGGCGTACAGCCTCGGCATTGCGCCCGTCGAACAGCAATTGCGCGTCATCCAGAGTCGCCAGGCGCAGCTTGAGCACCGCACCGGCCAGCGCCGCCGCCACGCGCAACGCACCGCGCCCATCGACCAGTTGCCGTGAACGCTCGGCCAGACTCTGGCGCAGATAGACATTGTCGACGACAAAACCGATGGCGTCGCGCAGTTGTTCGACGCTGACCTGCTCGCGGGCGCCCATGAACACATGCGCCCCCGCCGCCGCCATCACTTCGCCGTTGGCCTGCTGATTGTTCGACACCGCGATGCAGATCGTCGGCAGGCCGAGGGCTGCACGCTCCCAACTGGTGCCACCACCCGCGCCGATAAACAGATCGGCAGCGGTCATGCGTTGCTGGAAATCGCTGACGAAACTGTGCAGGCGCCAATGCGGCCGTGTTGCGGCCAGTGCCTGCATTTGCGCCCACGCAGGATTGTCTGCACCGGCGACGAAATCCACTTCCAGCTCTGCGAAATCCTTCAGCGCCAACATCGCGTGATGGGTCTGCATCGCCGCATCGAAACCACCGAAATTCACCAGCACCCGGCGCGCCTTGGGCTTGATCGCAATGGCCGGACAGACGAACTCCTCGCGCAGCATGGCGTAGCGCGGGCCGAGCAAGGTGCGGCAGCCTTCGGGCAGCAGCGGCGCATAGTTTGCGCTGAGACCGGACAGGTTCTGATTAAGCAGCAGATCGACGCTGTAACGGCGAGTGGCGAGATCGTCTACTGCCGCGATCCGAGGTGCCCAACGGCGCGCTGCGGTTTGCCAGTGATGATCGAGGCCGTAGTGATCGGCGATGATCCAGTCGAATGCGGCGTGACCTGCCAGCAAGGCGTCCAGCTCCTCGATGTCTGCCTGCCACGGCAGCATCGATTCGATGGCTTGCTGCGGGTCTTCGTCAGGGTAGAAGTCCGGCAAGGCGAAGGTCTCGAAACCTTCGGCAGCCAAGGCATCGAGCCGATGCCCGGGCAACCGCCGGCAGGCAAAGGCAACATGACTGCCTTGCTTGCGCAGCACTCGCGCCAGCGTCAGGCCCCGGGCAATGTGGCCACTGCCGATGGTCGGCGAAGCGTCAGCGCGGATCAGCACTCTCATTGCAGTTCTCCGCCGGCCTTGAGCGCGGCGTAGAGGTATTCGGCGCGTTTCCAGTCTTGCAGTGTGTCGATGTCCTGTACCAGATGTCGCGGCAGAATGACCGGCAGACTCGCGGACGAATACAACACTTCACCGCGCAACCACGCCTCGCTGCGACCCCAGTAAAACTGGCCGGCGTCCTGAAAGGCCTCGGGCAGATCCTGCGAGCGGGTTTGGCGAAATTCCGGGTACAACGCGGTCAATGCGCCCTGCCCGTCCAGCGTCAGCGCCCGCTGCACCGGGAAACCAAAGCTGCACACGGAGAACGCAAAGGCTTTGTCCGGGTGCTGCTGCAGCAACTCGAATCCCTCGCGCAAAAAACGCGCCTGCAACAACGGCGCCGTGGCGTACACGCAGCAGGCGTAATCGAAGGCTGGCAGTTGCTGCAAGGCATGCACGATCACCGCAGCGGTGCCGGTGAAATCATCCGCCAGTTCAGCCGGGCGCAGGAACGGCACTTGCGCGCCATGGGCCAGCGCCAGCTCGGCAATGTCGGCGTCATCGGTACTGACCACGACCTGTTCGAACAGGCCACTGTCGAGCGCCGTATGGATCGAGCGGACAATCATCGGCACGCCATCGAACGGCAACAGATTCTTGCGCGGGATGCGCTTGCTGCCGCCACGGGCCGGGATGATTGCGACGCTGTTCAAGGACGTTTTTCCAGCAGGAACCAGGTGATGTCGTCCACCGGGAATTGTGGGTCACGGTGATAACCAAAGCCGTAATCGAGCAAGTGCAGATCGGCATAACGATCGAGCATTTCCCCGGCGAAATCGCGCTTGAACAGCTTGCCGCTGTTGCCACGATAGGACACTTCCACCGGTGCCGGATTGTAGTACTCGGCGATCAGGATGTAGCGCTGGCTCAACGCATACAACTGCGCATAGGCGGTCGGCAGCAGCTCCGGCGCCAGATGGATCAGCACGCCTTTGCTCAGAGTCAGGTCGTAACTGCGCTCGCGCGGAAAGTCGAACAGCGAGCCGTGCCAGATCTGCGCGATGCCCAGTGCCCGCGCCTGAGCACAGGCGTTTTCATTGATCTCGACGCCGAACAACTCACTTTGCGGCAGCAGTTGATGCAACGCCTGCAGGTTGTTGCCGGCATTGGTGCCCAGCTCAACCACACTGTCGATGCGCCCGGCGCGGCTCAGGGCCTTGGCGAACAACGCCAGGTTGGCCGCCACCAGCGGTTGTCCGACGTTGCGATCGACATACTGGTTGCCGAAATCGCCCTGCCAGAATTTTTCCTGCTCACTCAGATCACGCATTGCACAGTCTCATTCGCCGCCGCAGCGGGGTTTATTCGGTCAGCCGGCGCAATTGCTCAACCACATGATCCTGCTGCTCATCACTGAGCAACGGATACAGCGGCAGGCTGATCGCCTCGGCGTAATAACGCTCGGCTTCTGGGAAGTCGCCCTCGGCGAAACCCAGTTCGCGATAGTACGGCTGCAAATGCACCGGAATATAGTGCAGGTTCACGCCGATGCCGGCGGCACGCAAGCCTTCGAACACCTGACGGTGGGTCAGGCCGATGCGCTCGGTCTGCAGGCGCACCACGTACAGGTGCCACGCCGATTCCGCCTCCGGCTGCGCGCTGGGCAAGCTCAGTGGCAGGTAGGCCAACAAACGGTCGTAGCGCGCCGCCAGTTCGCGGCGACGGGCGATGAAGCTGTCCAGTTTGCACAGTTGCGACAGACCCAGCGCCGCTTGCAAATCGGTGATCCGGTAATTGAAGCCCAGCTCGATCTGCTGGTAATACCACGGGCCGTGGCTGGGTTCGCTCATCTGCTGCGGATCGCGGGTCATGCCGTGGCTGCGCAAGCGTTGCAGGCGCTCGGCCAGTTGCGGGCGATTGGTCAGGACCATGCCGCCTTCAGCACTGGTGATGATCTTCACCGGGTGGAAACTGAACACGGTCATCGCCGCAAAGTCCCCGCAACCCACCGGACGCCCGGCGTAGCTGGCGCCCACCGCGTGCGAGGCGTCTTCGATCACCGTGAAGTTGTAGCGCTCGGCCAGTTCAGCAATCTTGCGCAGGTCACAGCTCTGCCCGGAGAACGCCACCGCCACCAACACTTTCGGCAGCGTGCCGTCCTGCTCGGCCTGATCGAGTTTCGCGGCGAGGGCGAAGGCATCGAGGTTCCAGGTCAGCGGATCGATGTCGACGAAATCCACGTCGGCGCCGCAATAGCGCCCGCAGTTGGCTGAAGCCAGAAAAGTGTTCGGCGTGGTCCACAAGCGATCACCCGGGCCAAGGCCGGCAGCGAGGCAAGCGATGTGCAGCGCCGCCGTGGCGTTGCACACCGCCACGGCGAAGTCGGCCTGGCAACGTTCGGCCATTGCCTGCTCGAAACGCTCGATAGTCGGGCCTTGAGTCAGCCAGTCCGATTGCAAAACCTCGACCACTGCATCGATGTCCGCCTGATCAACGCTCTGCCGACCGTAGGGAATCATGCCGACAACTTCGCGTGCAGCTCGGCGATCTGCCCGACCGAGAGGTAGTGCGGGTTGGTATCGGAGCGGTATTCGAAATCTTCACTCACCGGCCGGCCATGTTCGCCGAGCTTGTCGATGGAGAAATCGACATCGACGCTGGTGAAGCGGATCGACGGCTGAATGGTGTAGTGGTCTGCGAACTCCAGGGTCATCCGCGCATCGTCCAGCGGCACCATCAGTTCATGTAGTTTTTCCCCGGGACGAATACCGACGTTCTTGTGCGGCAGATGCTCGGCCATGCCCCGCGCCAGATCGACGATGCGAATCGACGGGATCTTCGGCACGAACACTTCGCCGCCGTGCATCCGCGCAAAGCTGTCGAGAACAAACTGCACGCCATGATCCAGAGTGATCCAGAAGCGGGTCATGCGCTCGTCGGTGATCGGCAACTCCTGCGCACCGTCGGCAATCAGCTTGCTGAAAAACGGTACGACCGAACCCCGCGAGCCCGCCACGTTGCCGTAGCGCACCACGGCAAAACGGGTCTGCTGCTCGCCGGCAATGTTGTTGGCGGCGACGAACAACTTGTCCGAGAGCAGCTTGGTCGCGCCGTACAGGTTGATCGGGCTGGCGGCCTTGTCGGTGGACAGCGCGACGACTTTCTTCACGCCATTGTCGATGGCGGCGGCGATGATGTTCTCCGCGCCATTGACGTTGGTGCGGATGCACTCGGTCGGGTTGTACTCCGCTGCCGGCACCTGCTTGAGCGCCGCCGCGTGCACCACGTAGTCGATGCCGCGCATGGCCTGCCGCAGACGATCGGCGTCGCGTACGTCACCGAGAAAGTAGCGCATGCACGGCGCGTTGAACGTCTGCTGCATTTCGTACTGCTTGAGCTCATCGCGGGAGAACACCACCACGCGCTTGGGCTGGTATTGCTCAAGCAGACGGGCAATGAATTTGCGCCCGAACGAGCCGGTGCCGCCGGAGATGAAGATCGATTTACCGTTGAACATGTGCTGATTCCTGTTCCTTGTCCGACGGACTCAAGCGAGTAACTGCGACCAGTCCAGCGACGCACTGTCGTTCAGACCATACCCTTTGCCGCTCAGGCTCAGGTTGGCGTTGTACGCCTGATCCTGAGCGAACGCGGCGGCCCATTTTTCCTGTAGCGCTGCCAGTGCCTGGGGTGCCTGGGCAATCGCGCCCTGATGCAGGACCTGCACCGACGGCGTCCATACCGTGAGGTAACCGGCCTGAGCGGCTTTCAGACACAGATCGACATCGTTGAAAGCGTCGCCGAATGTGCTGTCGTCCAGACCACCCAATGCTTCAAACAGTTCTTTGCGCACCATCAGGCACACGCTCGATACCGCCGAGCAGTTCTGCTCCACCGACAACCGGTACAGATAGCCGTCGGCATCATGTTTCTCACCGACGAACGCCGAACCCACCCCGCCATGCATACCAAGGATCAGCCCGGCCTGGCTGACTTTGCCGTCGCGATCGACCAGCTTCGGCCCAACCACGCCGATTTCCGGACGCAGGGCATGGTTGAGCAGCGAGTCCAGCCAGTTCGGGTTGACCACTTCCGCGTCGGCCGCAAGCAATACCAGGTATTCGCCCTGCGCCTGGCGGCTGGCGGCGTTGAGCAATGCCGGTACGCTCAGCGATTGATCGGCACGCAGCACCTGGACTTTCGGATGCTGGTACGTACCCAGCCAGTCATTGACCTGGGCCGATTGCGTGGCCGTGGTGGCGATCAGGATCTCGTAATGGTGATAACGGGTGCGCAGTTGCACCCCTTCGAGACAGCGTTGCAGGGCGGGCAGGTCATCGGCGGCCGGAATCACGATCGATACCAGAGGACGATCACTGTGGTGGTAATCGATCTGATAAATGCCCGGCACCGCCGAGGTGACCTTGGCCTTGTAGCCGCGATTGCCCAGGTGGCGCAACAGCGCCAGACGCTCATGCGCGTTTTCTTCCAGCGACGCGGCTTCGGTGATCAGCAGCGGCTCGTCGAGGTGGGCCAGGCTGTTCAAACCGTGCTCTTCGATGATGCGCAGCAGCACGTCAAATTCCAGCGCCTTGTTGAAATCGACGCGGTAGCCGCCTATCTCGATCAAAGCGTCACGCCGCACCAGCCAGTGTCGCGCCATCAGGCCCGGCAGGCTCAAGAGCAGGTCAAGGTTGAAGCCGGGACGGAACACATCCATCAGCGCGCCCTTCTCCCCGCGCTGAATCTCGTCGGTGGAAACAGCACGGCAATCGCCTGCGGACATCAACTCCAGGCTGGCGCGCAACAAACCACTGGCGGTGAACTCGTCGCCCGCCTCGGCCAGCAGCACCCAGTCGCACGGCGACTGACGGGCACTCTGATTGAGTTTATCGACCAGGTTGGCCGGCGTAACCCGGACAAAGTGCAAAGTGTTCTGCGCCGTGGTGGCCGCCGGCGCTTCGCCGGTGGTGAACACGACAATTCTGAACGCCTTGCATTGGCCTTCGAGCAGGCTGTCGAGGCTGACCTGCAACTTGTCGATGTCATCGTCCAGATCCAGCAGGAAGATGCCGAACTGCGGGCCACCGCCGTTGACCGACAGGTGCTCGGCAATCGATGCCAACTGAGCACCATCGGCCTGACGCGAATCCAGCCACTTGAGCAGTCGGCCGGACTGCGTCTGGTCGAACACCTGATGATGGTCTTCCAGCGTCAACGCTTCGAGACGAGCATTCCAGTCGCGCATGTTCTGCGCTTCTTCGTCCTCGCCGGCCAGTTCCAGCTGTTGTGCCAGACGCTTGACCACGGTGCGGTTGAACGCATTGAGGTCGTGCGCCTGCCACAAGCGATCCAGAACACTTTCCGGGGTATCGTTGTTGCGCGCCTGCAGCAAGTGCGCCTGACGAGTCCACACACCCTCCAGGTCGCGCAGTTGAATGCGCCCGGCGGGCATGGCGTGCAGCATGAATTCGAACTGTTCCAGACGATCGAAAAATGGCTGGTTGTAAAACGGCATCTCGACGTATTGCAAAGGCCCGAACCGCCGGTCAGGCCTCTTGAGCGACTGATTCCAGGTGGACTGGATAATCAGTTCTGCCGTCAGTGCCCGGCCGCTTTGCAGGCTGTCGACCATCGCCTCGAAGCTTTGCAGGGCAAAGGCCTTACCCTGTTGCGCGTCGAGATCCTTGATGCCGGTCGGCAGCGACGCGAGGAATTCAGCGAACGCTTCTCGCTCGGCGACCGATTTGGCGTCGACGTAAGTCAGCGAGTGATACACCTCGGTGCTGTGCTCGGAATTGCCGTAGTTGATCTCGCGCACCACGTAAGGCATCGGCAGGATCCGCGCCTTGGCACTGGCCAGCAGGAAATACACATGGCCGATTTCCTGCCACTGGAAATTGGTGCCCGCCGGCAACGCCGAGTGCCAGATCTTCATCAGATCGGTACGGGTCACCGCATAAAACGGCGGGATGTACTGACTCATGTAGTCGATAACCCGATCCTGAGCCCGCTCGGACGCATAATCTTCCTGGACTTTCTTGTCGCGACGGTAATAGCTCACACCACCGGACAGCGTCAGGTACATCAGGCAATAGCCATGGCACATGCCATAGTCCGGATTCGCCTGAAGGAAACCGACGGACTCGGCCAGCGAATCGTGCAGGATGAAATCGTCGTCAGCCGCCAGCACCATGTACGGCGTGGTCAGTCGCTCAACACCGTAAGCCAGTTTGGCCTGCATGCCCCAGTAGGCGAACTGCGGCACGTGATGGTAATCGACGGCGGAAAAATCCCCCTCCGGCCGCTCGGGTGTGGAGTCCAGCACCATGATCCGGCAGGGCAAGCTGCTGTAATACTTCACCGCCCGACGCAGGAACGCCGGCCGATTGTGAGTAATCAGCACCACGGTCAACAGCTCGTTGAGCGGTAGCGCCAGTTCAGAACTGTACTTGCCTTGCATAACTTCTCTCCACAACCGGCGACTCGCCGAGATAACGCTTTGGTGATGTTGCGAATTAACGAACGCGACGCAGATAGCCGTCCGGCGCCACGGTGATCAGCAGCTTGTTTTGCAATTGCTGGTCGATCTCGAAATCCTGGTTCTCTTCCAGGTACTTCCACACCGCGGTTTTCGGGTTATCACCCGGGCCCCATGGGCGATCCGGGAAGAAATCGGCCGGCATGTCTTCGACCACGGTGTCCATCACCACGCAGTAGCTGTCGACCGAGACCAGCGGCGCATACAGGCGCAGCTCTTCGAGCACGTGGTCGTGGGTGTGGTTGGAGTCGAGGACCAGAATGACCTTCTTGCCTTTGGCCGCCGCCTGCACCTGAGCAGCGATGGCCGGGTCGATGCTCGAACCTTCGATCATCTTGATGCGCTTGGCCATCGGGTGGCTTTCGATCGCTTCACGGTTGTGCGGGCGGATGTCGAGGTCGATGCCCAGCACTTCGCCGTGACCTTGCAGTTCCAGCAGGGAGGCGTAGTAGATGATCGAACCGCCGTGGGCGATGCCGCACTCGATGACCAGATCCGGCTTGACCTGCCAGATGATCTCCTGCATTGCCATCATGTCCTGCGGCAGCTGGATGATCGGGCGGCCCATCCACGAGAAGTGGTAGCTGTACTTGTGTTTGGCCGATTCGTTGAAGAAATCACGGGCCAGGCCAGTGAGTTTCTGGTCGTCACCCTGCTGGGCGATCTGCTCGCGGCATTCGGCTTCGAAGGCTTGGTTGATGCTGTTGTCGGTCATGTTCAAAGTCTCAATGGTCACTGGAACGAAGCGCTGTCGACGGCGTGATAGACGTAGCGTCCACCGGTCATCCGCTTGATTTCTTCGAGGTAATTGGAATTCATCACAAACAGGTGGGCGCCTTCGGGCAGCGCATCCATCGCCTCTTGCGGCGAGGACACCCGCGCGCCGCTCAGCGGCAGATAACGCCCCTGCTTGGCCGGGTTGATATCCACCACGCGATCCACCGCGACACCGGCGCGCTGCAGGAACAGCGAATAGATCACGCCTTTGGACGATGCGCCCCAGATCGCCGAACCCTGCTCGGGTGCGGACTGAATGATCTGCACTGCGCGCTCAAGGCTGGCGGTGAAACCGTCCGGCAGCGTCAGGCGTGGCACCGGTTGCTGCGGGGTCAGGCGCAACGTCGAAAGGTCGGCGACGATGTACAGGTACTGGCCGCCAAACAGGTGGCCGGCCTCGTGCACGGTGCCGAACATCCGGCGCAGGTCATCGAGGCGGAAATAATTGACGTGCTCGTAGAACAGATCGAACCAGGCCTTGTGCTCGAGGATCCAGTCGAAGCAAGGCACCTCGATGTAGATCTGCCCGCCCTGATTGGCTTCGGCGATCACCGCCAGAAAGCTCACCGGGTCTTCGATGTGTTCCAGCACATGGCGCAGGACAATGGCGTCAGCTGCCAGGCCAAGACCACGGGTGAACGGCGCCTTGATCACGTCGGCGTTCTCGCCTTCGTAGGCCGGATCGATCCCGGTGATCGAATAACCGAGGCCCTTGAGCAACTCAAGGAAGTAACCCTTGCCGCAGCCGACTTCGATCAGCTCCTGGCCCTTGAAGTGTTTGGCGATGATGCCTTCGACGTCGCTCAGGTGCTTCTGGAACTGGCCCGAATGGGCCTGTTCGTTCTGATAGTCGGCGTCATAGCTGAGCTTGTCGGCATCGAACGCGGCGTTGAAGATCAGGCCACTGCGCTCATCCTGCACCAGCAGCATGTCGGCGCTGGCCGACGCCTTTGCCGACTCCGGGTCGGCAAAGGTGCGGTTCTGCAATACCGGCAGGTCGGTGACCCGATACAACTCGTGCCTCATTGCGGCTCTCCCAGTAGCTGTTGCAAACGCTCGGTCACGGCCCAGAACGCCATCGGTTCGTGGGTCGGATAAGGGTAATGGCCGAGGTTCAGATTCAGTGCCGCACCGCGCTCGCGCAGCCGTTGTTCAACCAGTGCGCGCACCGATACCGGCTGGCCGCTGGCGCAATTGATCACGCCGTTGAAATCGCGCTGATGGACGATCGTGGCGAGGTAATCGGCGGCGCTGGCGATCGGCAAAAAGTCGCGCAGCTGCTCGCCGCCAGACATGTTGAACGACGCCTCGCCGGCATCGATCGCCCGGTCCAGCGCCGCCAGCAGACTGTTGGGGTTCTGCCCTTCGCCATGCAGGTAGAACAGACGCGCCCACTGCAAGGTGAACGGTTTTTCCTGCTGCAGATTTTGCAAAAACAGATTCAGCGTGTGTTTGGCCAGACCGTAAGGATTGCTCGGCTGCGGCTCGACGCTTTCGCTGAGCGGGCCGCTTTGCATGCCGTACTCGAAGCAGGTGCCAGTCACCAGCACTTGCGCCACACCCGCCTCGACCGCGCCTTTGATAAAGCGGTAATCGGCCATCAGGTTGTGCTCGAAATGAAACAGCGCCCGATAGTTCGGCAACCCCGGCCAGGCCAGGTGCGCGAGGACGTCAATACCGTCGGTGAGCGCCGCAATGTCCAGATCCGCCGCGTGAATATCCGCCGCGACGAATTCGACGTGGTTGATCCACGGCATGCTCGCCGCAGTCTCGACATTACGCGCCACCGCACGTACCGCGCAGCCACGGGCGAGCAACGCCGCGACCAGATGCCGGCCGACGAAGCCCGTGGCCCCGGTGACCAGGACGTTCACAGGACTTTCATCTCAGGCACGGCGATCACGAAGCGCCCGTCCCACTGACGCACTTGCGCCAGTTGCTGACTGACTTCGTGCAGCAGGTTCCACGGCAGCACCAGCACGTAATCCGGTTTTTCGATGTCGATCTGCGCCGGCGCAACAATCGGAATACGGCTGCCCGGCAGAAACTTGCCCTGCTTGTGCGGGTTGGCATCGGCCACCCAAGCCAGCAGATCCGGCTTGACCCCGGCGTAGTTGAGCAAGGTGTTGCCCTTGGCCGCCGCGCCGTAACCGACCACCCGCTTGCCGTCGGCCTTGGCCTGCAACAGAAAGCGCAGCAGTTCATGCTTGATGCGTTCGGCAGCAGGCGCGAGGGTCGCGTAGTACTCAGGGGTTTTCACCCCGACATCCAGCTCGGCCTGCAACTGTTGCTGCACCGCCGGCTGCACAGCACGACGCTCTCCGTCCTGGCGCTGCACGAACACCCGCAGCGAACCGCCGTGGGTGCTCAACTGACTGACGTCGAACACTTCCAGACCATTGCGCTCGCACAGAGTCTGCACCGCGGTCAGCGACAGGTAGGAATAGTGCTCGTGGTACAGGGTGTCGAACTGTGCGCCAGCCATCAGCGTCAGCAGTTGCGGAAACTCAAAAGTGGCGACGCCGGTCGGCTTGAGCAGCGTGGCGAAACCACCGAGGAAATCATTGATGTCCGGCACATGCGCGAGCACGTTGTTGGCGGCCATCAGGTCGGCGCCCCAGCCTTCGCCTTTCAACTGTGCTGCACTGTCGCGACCGAAGAACACTTCACGAATCTGCAGACCCTTTTCCCGCGCCGCTTGCGCGGTGCTGCGGGTCGGCTCGACACCCAGACACGGAATACCGCGAGCAGCGACGTACTGCAGCAGGTAACCGTCGTTGGCGGCGACTTCGACCACACGGCTGTCGGCGCTCAGGTCAAAGCGCTCGACCATCTCGGCGACATAGCGCTCGGCGTGGGCCAGCCAGGTGCTGGAGAACGAACTGAAATAGGCGTACTCGGCATCGAACAGGCTGTCGGCGCGGGTGTAATCCTCGGTCTGCACCAGCCAGCACTGCTGGCACACGGCGACCTTGAGCGGCACCCACTGTTCGGCCTGCTCCAGGCGCTCGGCATGCACGTAGGCGTTGGACGGTGGCGAGGTGCCGAGGTCGATCAGCGGCAGGCTCAGCGGTGCGGCGCACCCACGGCAGTTCATAGACGCACTCCGGCAAAGTGTTGATCGAGCGCAGGATGGCTGAAATCACGCGCTGACAAATTATTGACAGGCAACGGCCAGGCAATCGCCAGCCGTGGATCGTTCACCGACAAGCCGCCTTCGTGCTCCGGCGCGTAATCGGCGCTGTGCAGGTACAGCAGTTCGGCGTCATCGGTCAGGGTCTGGAAACCGTGGGCGAACCCGGCCGGAATCAACAGGCTGCGACCATCGCCAGCCTTGAGGTGCTCGGCGTGCCAGTGCAGAAAGGTCTCGGAATCCGGACGCAGATCCACCGCCACGTCCCACACTTCACCGCGCAGGCAAGTGATCAGCTTGGCTTCCGGCGCATTGGCATTCTGGTAATGCAGACCGCGCACGCTGCCCTTTTCACGGGTGCAGGAATGGTTGATCTGGCGGATGTGAAATTCGCTGCCGAACGCACTCAGGCTGCCTTCGCAGAACAGCCGGGCGAAATGCCCGCGCTGATCTTCGAAGCGTCTGTGCTGGACGCTGAACAGCCCGGCCAGCGGCAACGGTTTCAAGGAAAACTCGCTCACAGCGCGCCTCGGTACAGGTTCAGTTGGCCGAGAGTGACGTTGCGCATGTCATCGCCGTTCTGCCACGCCAGATGCCAGTCGAGGGTCTGGGTCAGGCATTGCTGCAAGGTCCAGCGTGGCTGCCAGCCGAGTACCTGACGGGCGCGGCTACTGTCGAGGCGCAACAGGCCAGCCTCGTGCAGTTCGCTTTTTTCGATGCGCAGACCACGTGCCTGTGGCCAGCGACTGGCGAGCAGTTCGACCACTTCGCCGACGCTGCACATGTCCGCCTCGCCCGGGCCGAAGTTCCACGCCCCGGCGTATTCCGGGCCTTGTTCGTAGAGCCCCGCCGCCAGTTGCAGGTAACCGGCCAGCGGTTCCAGCGCGTGCTGCCACGGGCGCACCGCTTGCGGGTAACGCAGGGTCACCGGCTCGTCTGCAGTCCAGGCCTTGAGCACGTCGGGAATCAGCCGCTCAGGGGCGAAGTCACCGCCACCCAAGACGTTGCCGGCGCGCGCGGTGGCCAAGGCCAGACCGTGTTCAGCGTACTTGTCGGCCGGGAAAAACGACGCGGCGTAAGACTGCGCCAACAGTTCGCAGCAAGCCTTGCTGCTGCTGTAGGGATCGTGGCCGCCGAGGGCTTCGTCCTCGCGGTACGGCCACAGCCATTCCTTGTTGGCGTAGACCTTGTCGGTCGTCACCAGCACGCAGGCGCGCACGCAACCGACCTGACGAATCGCTTCGAGCAGGTTCAGCGTGCCCATGACGTTGCTGGAGTAAGTGCCCAGCGGGTCGCGATAGCCTTCACGCACCAGTGGCTGCGCGGCCAGGTGCAGAACGATCTCCGGCTCGGTGTCGGCAATGATCTCCAGCAACGCGCCGAGATCACGCAGATCGCCACGTTGATCGTTGATCCCTTCGTGAACCCGCGCCAGTTCATACAGGCTCGGTTCGGTCGACGGATCCAGCGAGAAACCGCTGACGTGCGCGCCGAGGCTTTGCAGCCACAGGCTCAGCCAGCTGCCTTTGAAACCGGTGTGACCGGTGACCAGTACGCGTTTGCCGCGCCAGAAATCCGCGCTCAGGCCCATTGCTTCCATGGGGCCTCCCCGCTCTGCCACAGCGCTTCGAGGTGGTTCTTGTCGCGCAGGGTGTCCATCGGATGCCAGAAGCCTTCGTGCTCGAAGGCGTTCAGCTGTTCATCCTCTGCCAGACGCGCCAGCGGCTCGGCTTCCCAGGTGGTTTCATCGCCAGCGATGTAGGACAGGACTTTGGGCGACAGCACGAAAAAGCCGCCGTTGATCCAGCCACCGTCGCCACGCGGTTTTTCGGTGAAACCCAGTACCTGATCGCCCTGGCGCTCAAGGGCACCGTAACGTCCCGGCGGCTGCACCGCGGTGACGGTGGCCAGGCGACCGTGGGCTTTGTGGTAATCGACGAGTTGAGCAATGTCGATGTCGGAAACGCCGTCGCCGTAGGTGAAGCAGAACGCCTCTTCATCCTTGAGGTAACGGCCGGCACGCAGCAGGCGGCCACCGGTCATGGTTTCCTCGCCGGTGTCGATCAGGGTGACGCTCCACGGCTCGCTGTAGTTCTGGTGCACGTCCATGCGGTTGTTGCGCATGTCGAACGTGACGTCGGAGGTGTGCAGGAAGTAGTTGGCGAAGAAGTCTTTGATCGCATAGCCCTTGTAGCCCAGGCAAATCACGAAGTCGTGGATTCCGTGAGCGGAATACTGCTTCATGATGTGCCAGAGAATTGGCTTGCCGCCGATCTCGATCATGGGTTTGGGCTTGAGGTGCGACTCTTCACTGATGCGCGTGCCGAGGCCACCCGCCAAAATAACTGCCTTCATCGTCTCCCCTCTCGTTCGTCACCGGGCTGCGCATGGCTTTGTTGAGCGATGCGGGCCGTCTGGCTAACCCTTTTGCCGCCTGCGGCGCCGCTGCGATGACCGCGAGCGCTCGTTTTATGGCGATTTGAGGGGGACTTGCAGGAAACGCGCCAGCTCCGCGAGCGCTGCGTCGGCGGGAATTCAAGGCATGAAAAAGGGATGAGTCCGTTGCCGGAGTCATCCCTTTCATCAAGCTACTTCAATGAATCGGACGGATCAGCCAAACATCGCGAATCCATCGATCGTGGCAGGCAGGTCGTAGGACTGGCCGTCAGCGGTCTGCAGATGTTCGATGTTGTTGTACCCGGCGTACCAGCCCTGCAGCTTCACGCCGTTGTCGGGAACGCCGGCGCTGCCGTCGTTGGCACCATGCAGATAGGCGTCGTCACCGATGCGGGTGACGTTCAACTGGCTGATATTGGCGATGGTGTTCAGGATCAGGGTGTCATTGATATCCCAGCCCTCGTCCTGAATCGATACCAACCCAGTGGTGTTCAGGATATAGGTATCGTCACCCATACCGCCCAATGCGATGCCGCCAGTGCCCGACTGCCCCGTGAGATTGAGGTTCAGCACGTCGTTGCCACTGCCACCTGACAACAGATAACTGTTGCCGGTGCCGGTGAGCACGTCAAAACCGTCATCACCAAAGGCACTGCCGTTGTGGACCGTGATGGTGTCACTGCCTTGTCCACCGTCCGCCACAGTGCCCAGGTCATTCGCAGCACTAACGATGACGTCATCGCCGTTGCCGCCGAACAATTTGTCAGCCTGCGCCACGTCGCCGTCGAGACCGGACTTCAGCCCGCCATAGAGATGATCGTTGCCATCGTTGCCGTTCAGGGTATCGTCACCACTGCTGCCTTCCAGAATCGTATCTTCCCTGTTGGCACCCAGCTCATCGTTAAAATGGCTGCCACGCAAGCCTTCGACATCGTAATGCGTGTCACCGTCAGCCGTGCCGTTCTGGCCGATTCTCCACAGCGTGGCCACCACACCCGTGTCGCTGTCCTCATAGCTGACGATGTCCATTCCCGCGCCGCCCACGAAGACATCCCGTCCGGCGCCACCGTAGAACAGGTCATCGCCGCTGCCGCCGAAGATGTAGTTGTCGGAATCATTGCCATAACCGGTGAAATCGGCTGTACCGGTGTAGGTCATTTTCTCGATGAACGGGTCCATCTTCATGACCGACAGGCTGGTGTACAGCTCGTCAAACCCCATGCCTGAGTCTGTCTCGACGATGGTCACACCCTCGCTGTTGATCGTGTAGACGTCGCTGCCCCAGCCACCTTCGAAGGTCACGCCGCCCGAGTTGGCAGTGAAGTGATCGTCCAGGTTAGTCCCGACAACCTTTTCCACATTGATCAAGGTGTCGCCCTCGGCGTAGTCGCCGGAACCGAAGCCCTTGCCATCACGAAACTCGATGCTGACCGCGTCGTTGGAACGGCTGTAATCGACGGCGTCAAAGCCATCGGCACCGTCCATGACCATTGCGCTTGCGTCGGCGAAGATCACATCGTTGAAATTCGAACCCTGCACGGCCTCGATGCTCGAGTAGGTATCGCCGAATGCAATACCAGTGGCGCCCCACATGCTCGAGAGCTCGATACTGACGCCTTCAAGGCTGTCGGTATAGCTGACGGTGTCGAAGCCCTCGCCGCCAATGAACTGATCGCCACCGTCGCCACCCCACAGCCAGTCATTACCGGCGCCGGCAATGATCACGTTGTGCTCGGCATTGCCGTAGCCCTTGAAGTCGCCGATTCCGGTGAAGGTCATTTTGTCGAGGAACGGGTCCATCTTCTGGATGTTAACGCTGGTGCGCAACTCGTCGTAGCCGCCGCGCTCGTCTTCGATGATCGTCACGCCCTCACTGCCGATGATGTAAACGTCATCCCCGCCGCTGCCTTCCAGCGTGACGCCGGAAACCGAACTGGCAAGGGTGTCATCAAGGAAGCTGCCGACCACTTTTTCGATGGCAACCAGCGTGTCAATGGAACCATCTGCCTTCGTGACGCTGGCTAGCCCTTGACGGATATCGACGCTGACGCCCGAAGACATGATTCGATAATCCACAGAATCAAAACCCTCGCCACCATCCAGCAGATCGGCTCCGGCAGTCCCCCAGATCTGATCATCCGACTCCAGTCCGAAGAGCTCGTCGTTGCCTTCACTGCCGCTCATGACATCGGCTTCACTCGTCCCATAAATCACTGCCATTTGCTTCTTCCTTGCATTGTTGTTGATTCCGGAAACCTGCCTCCCGGTAACAAGCCGATCACGCCAGCAGCAACCGTCCGAGGTCAGCGAATAGAGAAGTATCGACAGGAAAAGCGCTATGCTTGAGGCTCTGCGGTAAAAAAGTGTCGATACTGATACAAACAGGATATTGAAGACGCAAAAAAGGCGACTCGAAAGTCGCCTTTTTCAGCAGTGCCGGTCAATCCGCCAGCCAGCCGTTTTCCCAATAGCGCAGGTTGTCGCCCCGCAGTACGTAGTCGCGCAATACGATTTCTCGCAGTTCATCGCCCATGCGATAGCTCGCATCGGGATCGGCCAGGTGCATGCGGATCGCCTGCAGCCATTCATCGGTGCTGTTGGTCTTGACCCGGGTGCACGGCAGGTAGCCGCGATAGGCCTCGGTATCGGTGCAGATCACCGGGTAACCGCAGGCGCCGTACTCCAGCAGACGCAGGTTGCTCTTGCAGTCGTTGAAGATGTGGAATTCCAGTGGCGCCAGCGCCAGATCGAGATTCAGGCTTGCCAGTTTGGCCGGGTACACTTCCAACGGGATTACCCCGTGGAATTCATGCATGTACGGACGCAGATCATCCGGGCACATGCCGAAGAACACCCAGTCGACTTCATTGGCCAGCTCACGCACAACATCGGCGATCACCGCCAGGTCGCCGTGGTGACTGGTCCCACCGCCCCAGCCGACTCGTGGTTTTTTCGAAGTGCGGCGCTGACTGCGCAAGTCAGTCCACAAGTTGCGCGCGAGCATGTTGGGGACGACGCGAATGTCGTGGTGCATGTCCGACAATGCATTGGCCAGTGGCTGGGTCGATACCACCACCCGATCACACAGGCTGATCGCACTGCGCACCATCCGCTCCATTTCCTGTTTATTGGGCATGTTGCGAATATGCGCATTGCGATGAGGAACGTCGATCACATAGTCATCAAGCTCAAAGATGCGCCGGGCATGACTGAATTTCTTCAGTGGCGGAATCTCATCAATGGCACCCTGCGAATAACGCCCCTGCAGCACAATCACGTCCGGGGACTGACGCTCGATATCAATGATCGACGGCAGTCCATAGCAAATCCGCCCTTCAGCGCGGTTGGCCGCTTCCAGTTCGATCAGCGGCTGGCTCATGCGGTAGTGACCGATGGCCGAGGCGTTGATCGGCACGGCAAGCACGTTCGGCAACTGCGCCCGGGAAAATGCACTCCAGCCGGTACGCAGGCCCGGTTCCAGGCTGAAGCTCGTCGCACCGACACCCTGCAACGACAAATTGACGTTGAAGGCCGGATCACGGGCAATGCGCGGCAACCAGCGCTGGTAGAAGGTTTCCTGCTCCTGAAGCTGCAATTGCTCCTCCTCTGCCGTCGCCTGAACACTGGGGCGTGCGCCCAGTGCCAGCAAGGCATAAGGGGTCCACACCACCAGGTATCCTTCCTGACCGATCCGCAGGCACAGATCCACGACATTCAGCGCCTGTTTCAGCGCTTGCTCATCGAGACCGGCGACAGACTCGTAAACCGCCTTGCGCACCATCAGGCAATCGCCACCGACGGCACTCAGGTCATGGACCGCTTGCAGCCGGAACATGTAACCATCCGACTGCAACGACTGACCATAGAACGGCAAACCCACTGCACCTTGCAGACCAAGAATCAGACCCGCGTGCAGCACGCACCCATCAGGATTGAACAGCTTGGCGCCGACCACGCCGACTTCCGGACGCTGCGCATGATTGAGCAGTTCGTCGAGCCAGTCGGCCTGGGTGATTACCGCAAACGAATTGAGCAGCAGCACGTATTCACCACGCGCCTGCCCTACCGCAAAATTATGCAGCGCCGCCGCGTTGCCCTGCTGCGGGTAGTTCAGGACACGAATCCGCTCGCCGCCCAGCTCTGCCATACCGTCCAGCCAGGCCCGCGCTTCGGTGCTTTCGCTGCCGTTGTCGACCAGCAACAACTCGTACTCGGAGTAAGCGGTCTTCTCCAACAGCGTCTCGACGCAGCGCTGCAAGGCAGCCGTCTGGTCCTTGGTCGCAATAATGATCGACACCAGCGGACGCCGGGCATGGCGATAGTCGACACGATTGAGCAACCCGGAACTGCCACGGCGGATTTCGTGGGCAATCCCCAGGCGCTGCAGATGGGCCTCGAGTACACGCGGATTCTGCTCGATGACCGCCGGAGCGGCGAGCCAGGCGGACAGATCGAAGGGCGATTGCACCAGAACTTCGGCGACATGCCCGACCACCTGCGTACCGTCACTCTCGACCATGCGCCACAGCACGTCGTGGGGGGCCAGTTCGGCGAACGTCGCCGCGAATCCGCCCAGCGCCAGAAAGCGTTCGCGCTTGAACGCCAGCGCGCGCCCGACGTACGGGTAACTGCGCAGCAGGTCGAGGTTGAAATCCGGTTTGAACGCAGGCTCCGCCGATTCGCCGTTGCGCAGGCTGCCTTCATCGCTGTACAGACACGTCAGCGCCGGAGAATGGGCGATGCGCTCGGCCATGATCAACAACGCCGGCACCACCGGACGATCGCCGGCCTGCAACAGGTAGAACCAGTCGGCCCCTTCCAGTTGCGGTAACAATGCATTGATCTGCTCCAGTCCGTCGTCCTGCAACGGCATGCGGAACACCCGACCATCGAGCTCGGCCTCGGAACAGGCAGCGGACAGCACCAGAATCAACTCCGGCAGATAATCCTGTGCGGCAAGCGCCTCCAGCGTGCGCTCGACACCGTCGCGACTGCCGTCGCGATCGATGACGATCGGGACGATGCGCGGCTGATGCGACCAGCCAGCCAGGGTCTCCGGCAGCAACTTGCGCTGCCCCTCGGTGAGCACCCGGCACTCCAGCCATTGCGCATAAAGCTCGGCAAAACTCCAGCTGTCGATGCCGACACACCACTCCTGGCGACTTTGTTTGGTACCCAGGGTGCGGCTCAGAGGCAGCTCTTCCCAGACCCGGGGTGTCTCATCAGCCTTGGTCAGCGGAATGTAACGAACCCAACCTGGCGCAGGCGCAGATTCGCCGCTGCGCGCCTTGAGCATTTGCAGAATCCACTCGCGCTCGACTTCAACCGCATCTTTCATCGACTGCTGGGCGCTCAGGCGCTCCGGGTACAGTCGCTCGGCACTGAGTACATTGTTGGACACCGCCACGTTGCCGCGCCGCATCAGACAGACGAACAGCGCGAAATCCAGGGTTGCCACAAAGCAGTGGCCTTCCTGGGTCAATGCCGGCAGCAACTCGACAAGATCTTCCCGGCGAAACAGCGCATTGGTGAACCCACCCAGCACATTGACCGGAAACTTTTCAAAGATGCCCAGCAGGTCGTCGCCCTTGAACAAGCCACTGAGCGGAGACAGCGAAGTGTTTTCCAGACGCGCTGGAAGAATGATGTCGTCAGCGTCCCAGAACAGTCGCTGAGCCAGCACCAGCCGGACTTCCTCACGCACCATTTCCTGCGCTTGCTGTTCAACACAGGCGGCATAGAGATGGTCGTCGTCGCACAGAAATTTGACCAATTGGCCCTGCGCCTGTTCCAGGCAGGCCTTGAGATTGCCGACCATGCCCAAGGTGCGCGGATTGCGCACGTAACGCACGGCGACGCCGGACTGCTCGACTACCGCCGCAACGATGGCTTCAATCTCGCTGCCGCGGCTGTCGTCGCAAACGATGATTTCGAGTTGGCCATAAGTCTGGCTCACCGCACTGCTCAAGGTCCGCTCGAAGAAGCGCGGATTGAAGGCGGGAATGACCAGACTGACGAGAGGAAGTGGATTCACGGCGGGCTCACAGGCGGTACGAGCCCGCTCGGTAAAGCGAGCCCATGAAACCGCAAAAAAACATTAACTGAAGGACGAGACAAACGGGCGCCTGCGCGCCCGTCCAATGTCAGATCTTGTTGAACAGACCCAACTGACTGATCTTGCTGAACGCCAGTTGCGAGGCTTGCAGCATGGTCTGCTGCAACGTCAGGCGGGTCATCACCTCGGCCGGATCCGAATCACGGATCGAACCCTGGGTCGTGGTGTTGGCCTGGATCAGGCTCTGGTTGGTGGTGTCCTGGTCATCCAGCGACTGACCGCGCGCACCGATCGAGGTCACCGCAGCGCCAATCTGGTTGGAGGCGCTGTCGATGTTGCCCAGCGCCGACTCCATGGCCCCCTGGAATTTCTGCTTGGCTACCGGATCACCATCGACCGGCATGTTCAGCGCCGTGACCATCTGGCCCAGGGTGTCGAGCACGTTCTGGGTCTGGTGGTTGTTGGACTGGATCGAGAACTGATCGCCCGCACCCGGCGTACCGCCAATGGCGAAGGTCACACCGGCGGCCGTGGCGTTGCTGCCGACCATGGTGCCCGACGACACCGGTTTGCTGTCAGCGGTCACAGGGGCCGCGTACAGGTCGAAATCGGTGGCGCTGGTGAACTTCAGCACCGCGCCGCCGCCCGACGGGAAGGCCGCGCTGTACGCCGCCTGGTTGGTCACGCTGGAGCCGGTGATGACCGCCGTCGACGGGTTGCCCGGGCTGCGCGCAGTGGTGAACGAATCAGGCGTGGCCGACAGCTGGAAGCTGTGACCGGCGATGACCGCATCCGGGTTGGTGTCGCCGGCCTTGAGGTTGATGTTCAACTTCATGTCGACGCCACGGAAGCTGACGGTCTGGTTGGCACCATTGCTGTTGCTGATCAGGCCGTTCTGGCTGGCTTCGGACGTCACGTCGTTGCCCAGGGCATCGGTGATTTTCAACTGCGTGCTGCTGATGAAATCCACGGTGTATGGCTGGCCCGCCGTGAACTTGGCGTTGTAGGTCGCTGCGGTGCCGACCGTACCGTTGGACAGCACCACACGACCGTCATCCACCGCCGGAGCGGTCATGCTGGTCTGGGTGCGGCTGGTGTTGATGGTCTGCTGGAAGGCGTCCCAACCGGTAGTATTGGTCGCGACCGACATACCGTCGCCAATGCCCAGGTTGATCTGAGTCTGGTCACCGTTATAGGTGTAGGTGCCGTCGACGTTTTGCGAGTACGGCGCGGTATCGGTCTTGGAACCGGAGAACAGGTAGTTGCCGTTGGCATCCTTGGAGTTCATCAGGCCCAGCACTTGTTGCTGGATCTGGCTCAGTTCCGCCGCGTACGCCTTGCGGTTGTCGTCGGTGGCGATACCGTTGTTGGCGGCCAGGCCGATTTCCTTGGCGCGCTGCAGAGCCGTGGTGATGGAGTTCAACGTCGACTCCTGCACGGTCAGCGAGCTCTTGGTGGTGTCGATGTTGCCCTGATACTGGTCGAGCATCGCACTTTGCTGACCCAGCTTGAGCAGGCGACCGGCGCCGATCGGATCGTCGGCAGCGGTGTTGATGCGCTGCAGGCTGCTCGCTTCGTTGGCGGTCGCGACCGTCTTGCTGTAGTTGCGCTGATATTGAGCAGCTTGCGTCGCGTAATACTGGGCGGTGGAAATGCGCATGAATTACGACTCCTTAAAGACTGTTGATCAGCGTGGCGAAGGTTTCCTGCGCAGCTTTGATGATCTGCGAAGACGCTGTGTAGTACTGCTGATACTTGACCAGGTTGCCGGTCTCTTCATCGAGGTTGACCTGGGACAGCGAATCACGCGCGCCCTTGGCCTGATCGAGGATCACCGAGGTGGCTTCATTGTCGGACTTGCTCTGCGCAGCCTTGGTACCGACGTTGGTCACCAGTTTGTTGTAGGCGTCGGTCAGGCTGATGCCCTTGCTGCCGCTGCCGGTGTCCACGGTCTGCTTGGTCTGCAGGCCAACCAGTGTCTGTGCGTTGCGGTTATCCGAAGACGCCGCGCCGGTCAGGTTGATGGTGAAGGTTTCACCGGACTTCGGCGTCGCGCCCACGGTGGTCTGTACGGTGAAGGTCTTCTGCACGTTCGGCGTGACCGTGGTGTCCATCACCGGAGCACCGGTGGAGTCGACCATGCCGACCTTGAGGTTCAAGGTGTTGGCCTGCCCCGGCACGATGGTGCCCGAACCGATGGTGTTGCCCTTGGCGTCGACCATGTTGTACGACTGGCTGCCGCTGGCGACCGCACCGAACACCAGTTTGACCGGCGTCGAATATTTGAGCGCATTCTGCAACTCGGTCTGCGACGCCGGGTTGTAGATGTCGAACGAATCAGTCAGCGTCGGCTGGGTGTAGGTACCGGAATTGTTGGCACTGGCCACGCCGGTCAACGGCGCTGCCGCAGCGATTTTCTTCGGATCGGTCAGTACCGTCTGAATAGTGCTTGCCGCGTTACGGGTCGGCGTCACCTTGAACGTGTCGCCCGCGCTCAGCGCCCCGCCGTTGAGGGCCAGGGTGAAGCCGTCGATTACCGGCGGTGGCGTGGTCGTGGTGCTGAACGAGCCCATGTCGGTGCCATCGGAGCGCTTGACCGAATAGTTGGTGGCGCTGGTGAAGGTCACCTGATAATCGCTGGTGGTCAGCTTGCCGGTGTCCTTGATGGTGACATCGAGGTTGCCCGACCCGGCGCTATTGGTCGACTGCGCAATGCTGCGCTGACTGACCAGAGCGGCACTGTTGATGTTGTTGAAGATCGCTGCGCCGAAGTCACCGTTCTTGTCGATGCCCTGGGCTTGTTGGCTGTTGACCTGATCGGCCACTACCAGCGCGACACGCCCCAACTCATTGAGCGAAGGGTCGAGCACTTCTTTGCGATAGGTCAGCAGGCCACCGATTTCGCCACCGCTCATGGCCGACGTGATATCGATCACGCTTGAGCCGCGGTCCAGCTGAATCGCCATGCGCGTCGGATCGTCCTTGCTCGGCACGGTGCTCAGGGTGTTGGTGGTGTTGCCGATCACCAGCGGCTGGCCGGTGCCGATGTACACGTCAAAACTGGTGCCACGTTCGACAACCTGCGCCCCGGTCAGCTCGGAGAGCTGACGCACCGCTTCGTTACGGCTGTCGAGCAGATCGTTCGGCTGGCCGCCGCTGGTGGAAATCTCGCCGATCTTCTGGTTCAGGTTGGCAATCGAAGTCGCCAGCTTGTTGACCTGGGACGTCATGTCGCCCAGGTTGCCATTGATCGTGGTGTTCTGATCGTTCAGCTGTTTGGCCAGCGCATTGAAACGGCTGGTCAGGGCCTGCGCACCGGTCAGCACCGACTGACGGGAGGTGTCATCAGTGGCCGAGGTCGCCACGCCCTGCATCGAGGTAAAGAACTTTTGCAGCACACCGGTCAGGCCGGTGTTGGTATCGGACATCGAGGCATCCAGCGCAGTGGCCTGGGCACCGTACGCAGCCGCTTCGCTATTGAGCGAGGTGGCGGTATGCAGCTGGTTTTCGAGGTAAGAGTTGTAGACCCGGCGCACATCGGCCAGGGTCGTCCCCGTACCGATGAAGACGTTGCCGAACTGCTGCGAGGACTTGGTGCTCTGCACGGTTTGCTGGCGTGAATACCCGGCGGTGTCGACGTTGGCAATGTTGTTACCTGTGGTCGCGAGAGAGGAAGAACTCGCGGACAACCCCGACATCCCGATATTGAGCAAACTCATGATTCAAACCTTACCGTGTGTTTATAGAGGCGTCGTTGAAACGCCGGCCGCAGCGTAGTTTTCGAAACTGTTCATCTGCTTGGCTATCTGCGAAATCTTCGTCGCGTAGTTCGGGTCGGTCGCGTAACCGGCCTTTTGCAACTCGCGTACAAACTGTTCTGGGTTATCGGCCGACTTCACTACATCTTGATAGCGATTGTTGGTCTGCAGCAAAGTCACCAGATCGTGGAAACTGTCCTTGTACGAGGCATAGGAACGGAACTGTGCCGTCTCCTTGACCATCTGCCCGTTGCGGAACTCGCTGGTGATTGCCCGGGCCGAATCGCCGGTCCAGTTGCTGCTGGCCTTGATGCCGAACAGGTTGTGGCTGCTACTGCCATCCTGGGCACGCATGACCGATTTGCCCCAGCCGGTTTCCAGTGCGGCTTGCGCCACCAGATAACGCGGATCGACGCCAATACGCGCGGCGGCTTCTTTGGCCATCGGCAGCATGGTGTTGACGAATTCGTCGGCGGAGCTGAAAGCGCGCTTGGCCGGCGCCAGCGGAATCTGCGCCATCGCCCGACCGTAAATCTGCATCTGCCCGCCGGACGCCTTGGCGTCTTCGGCACGGGTCAGCCAGTCGCCGTTGTACAGCGGGCCGGCGCCGGTGGCGGCCGTGGTCGCCGCACGTTGCGGCAAGGCATTGGTGGCGGTCGGCGTGGCGGACGGCACCAGACCGGCGAGCAAACGATCGGCCAGCTTCGGCGGCAATGCCAGACGACGCTTGTTGATCATTGCCATGTCATTGCTGTGCGAGGCTTCGGTAGTAGCCACACGCCCGGAACGCGAGGCCCACAACGGACGCTCGCCATTGAGCCGCGATAACGGCCCATTGGTGGCAGTGGTGCCGGCGGCAATCGGGGTCTGCACCGCAGCGGCTTTCGCCGCCTCTTGCTTGGCGGCGGACGCGGCTGCAGCCTCACCCGGTGCCAGCGGTTTGTTCCTCGACATCTGCTTCATCAGCACGTCGGCCAGACCGATACCACCGCCCTCACGGGACAGCGACACTGCCAGTTGCTGGTCGTACATTTCCTGATATTGCTTGGCCGCCGGGGTGTTCATCGGGTTGTCTTTACCCAACGCCTCGGTGGCCGAACGCATCGACTTGAGCATTTCGCCAAGGAACAGCGATTCGAATTCCTGCGCCACCTTGCGCATGTTCGCATCGCTGTTCTTGTCGCCAACCTTGAGCTGGTTCAGACGATTGAGGTCGGAGTACGAACCCGAATCGCCCGTGCCCACCAGACTGCCTTTGCGCATATCCATGGTCGGCGTCCTCAGATCACGATCAGGTCGGCTTGCAACGCGCCGGCCTGCTTCAGTGCTTCGAGAATGGCCATCAGGTCACCCGGTGCCGCGCCAACCTGATTCACCGCCCGCACGATCTCGTCGAGGGTGGTGCCCGGGCCGAACTTGAACATCGGCTTGGCTTCCTGCTGAGCATTGACCCGCGAGCGCGGCACAACGGCCGTCTGCCCATTGGACAGCGGACCCGGCTGGCTGACGATCGGGTCTTCGGTGATGGTCACGGTCAGGCTGCCGTGGGTCACGGCGGCCGGCGAAACTTTCACGTTCTGGCCGATGACGATGGTGCCGGTACGCGAGTTGATGATGACTTTCGCCACCGCCTGACCCGGATCGACTTCAAGGTTTTCGAGGATCGACAGGTAGTCGACGCGCTGGCTCGGATCGAGCGGCGCCGTCACACGGATCGAGCCGCCGTCGATGGCTTGCGCCACGCCAGGGCCGAGCATGTCGTTGATCTTGTCGACGATACGCTTGGCCGTGGTGAAGTCGGAACGGTTGAGGTTCAGCGTAAGGCTGTTGCCCTGGTTGAAACCGCTCGGTACCGAACGCTCCACCGACGCACCACCCGGGATGCGACCGGCCGACGGAACGTTGACGGTGATCTTCGAACCGTCACGCCCTTCAGCATCGAAACCACCGACCACCAAGTTGCCCTGGGCGATGGCGTAGACGTTGCCGTCGATACCCTTGAGCGGGGTCAGCAACAGGGTGCCTCCGCGCAGGCTCTTGGAGTTACCGATCGAAGACACGGTGATGTCGACCTGCTGACCCGGTTTGGCGAACGCCGGCAGATCGGCACTCACCGACACCGCCGCGACGTTTTTCAACTGCACGTTGCCCGATCCCGGCGGCACCTTGATGCCGAACTGCGAGAGCATGTTGTTGAAGGTCTGCAGTGTGAACGGGGTCTGCGTCGTCTGGTCGCCGGTGCCGTTAAGCCCGACCACCAGGCCGTAACCGATCAACTGGTTGGAACGCACGCCGGAAATGCTGGCGATATCTTTCAGCCGCTCGGCGTGGGCACCAAAGGCTGCGGACAACAGGGCCGCAGCCAGCATGAGGCTCTTGAAATTCAAAGTCGCCACCTAGAAAGGGAACAGCGGGCTGAGGAAGAAACGGTCGAACCAGCCTGGCTGACTCGCATCGGCAAACGAACCGGTGCCCGAGTAGGTGATGCGCGCATCGGCGACACGGGTCGACGACACGGTGTTGTCGGTGGCGATGTCATCGGCACGCACGAGACCTGCAATCCGCACCAGCTCGTCGCCGGTGTTGAGGGTCATCCACTTCTCGCCGCGCACGGCGATGATGCCGTTGGGCAACACGTCGGCCACGGTCACGGTGATCGAACCGGTCAGGGTGTTGCCCTGCGCCGCCTTGCTGTCGCCCTTGGTCGCGCGGTCGCCGCTGTAGCCGACGTCGAGGCTCAGGTCATTGCCACCCAACGGGTTGTTGGTGGTGCCACTGCCGCCGAACAGCGAAGTCAGGCCGATGCCGGTCTTGCTGTTCTTGGCCACTTGCGAGTTGGCGTTTTTGCTCGCCTGAGTCTTCTCGTTCAGGGTGATGGTGATGATGTCACCGACCCGGAACGCCTTGCGGTCGCTGTACAGGTTCTGCTCGAAGCCGGCCTGATAGATCGAGCCGTTGTTGGCCGCCGCCGGCAATGGCGTGCGTGGCAACACCGGAGCGTAATAAGGGTCATTGGGCTTGGGCGTCGGTGCGACGCAGCCCGCGAGCGAGACGACCCCACCCAATGCCAGAACAGATACGAAGCGTTTCATGACCCTACCTCACGGTGTTGCTGGCGACCTCATGGCCGCCCCATAGACTTGATTACAGATTCTGCGTTACGAACGAGAGCATCTGGTCGGCGGTGGAGATCACCTTGGAGTTCATCTCGTAGGCGCGCTGAGTGGTGATCATGTTGACCATCTCCTCAACGGTGCTGACGTTGGAACCTTCCAGGGTGTTCTGCAGCGTGGTACCGAAACCGTTCAGGCCCGGGGTGCCGATTTGCGGCGCGCCGGAAGCAGCGGTTTCCAGGAACAGGTTGTTGCCCACTGCCTGCAGACCGGCCGGGTTGATGAAGTCGGCGGTTTGCAGGTTGCCGATCACCTGAGCGGCCGGGTTGCCTGGCACTGTGATCGACACGGTGCCGTCGGTGCCGACAGTGAAGCTCTGCGCGTTGTTCGGGATGACGATGGCCGGTTCCAGGGCGAAACCGCTGGCGTTGACGATCTGACCGTTGGAGTCGAGGTGGAAAGTACCGTCACGGGTGTAGGACGTGGTGCCGTCCGGCTGCAGGATCTGGAAGAAACCGCGACCGTCGATGGCCATGTCCAGCGGCTGCTCGGTGGTTTGCAGGCTGCCGGCGGTGAAGTTTTTCTGCGTGCCGACGATGCGCACACCGGTACCCAGTTGCAGACCGGACGGCAGTTCGCTGTCCTGGGTCGACTGGGCGCCTGGCTGACGCTTGATCTGATACAGCAGGTCCTGGAATTCGGCACGGTCACGTTTGAAACCTGTGGTCGAGACGTTCGCCAGGTTGTTGGAAATGGTGGTCAGGTTGGTGTCCTGGGCGGACAGACCGGTTTTGGCAACCCATAGAGCCGGAAGCATTCGATTCTCCTCGTGCGCCTGTTTTACGGCGCGACGTTCTGATAATTAGCTGATCTGCAAGACCCGAGCCATGGCCTGGTCGTCGTCTTTGGCGGTATTCATCATCTTGACGTGCAACTCGAACTGCTTGGCCAGGGCCAGCACCGAGGTCATTTCTTCCACGGCGTTGACGTTGCTCGACTCAAGGAAACCCGACACCAGTTTGACGTTGGCATCGGCCGGCGCCGGCTGGCCGTCCTTGGTGTAGATCGAGCCGTCGAGGCCCTTGTTGAGGTTCTTGATGTCCGGGTTGACCAGTTTGATCCGGTCGACTTCCGCCATGACGCGCGGGCCTTCGCCCATCGCACGAATACTGATGGTGCCGTCTTCACCGACTTCGACCTGCTGCTCCGGCGGCACGGCGATCGGACCGCCATTGCCGAGTACCGGCATGCCGTTGCCGGCGCGCAATACGCCGAGGGCGTCGATGTTCAGGCTGCCGGTGCGCACGTAGCTTTCGCCACCGTTAGGGTTCTGCACGGCAATAAAACCGTTGCCGGTCACGGCGACGTCGAGGTCACGCCCGGTCTGCACCAGCGAACCGGCGGTGAAGTCGGTGGCGGGCCGTTCGCTCATGGCAAACGCACGCGCCGGAAAGCTGTCACCGAACACCGGCATCGAACGCGCCTGCTCCAGGTCGCGCTGAAAACCATTGGTGGAGATGTTCGCCAGGTTGTTGGCATGGGCCTTTTGCGCCAGTGCGTTCTGACTGGCGCCGGTCATTGCCACATAAAGGTACTTGTCCACACTCTTTCCTCTGCATGCCGGACGTTTGCCGCCCACCGCTGTACTGCTGAGCCATAAGCAATTTGCAGACCAACTTTTTTCTGGCGGCTTGCGGCCCGGTAAACAAAGGACTTGCGGGGGTTTGTGGGGAAACTGGAAATGTATCGAAGTCGAAAAACCGGCGGTGTTATGCCGCTTGGCGGCAAAGGATCAAAAGATCGCAGCCTTCGGCAGCTCCTACATTGAAATGCTTCCCCCTGTAGGAGCTGCGGCACGCTGCGATCTTTTGATCTCAAGCTTCAGGATCTTTACCGACCTCATACTCACGGAGCTTGTTGGCAATGGTGGTGTGCGAAACCCCCAACCGCTTACCGAGTTGCCGACTGCTCGGGTGTTCGGAATACAAGCGCTCCAGCACCGCTTTCTCGAAGCGTCCGACGATCTCGTCCAGCCCGCCCTCCAGCGAGAAATCGCCAAGCGGCTGACGCACGCCGTAATCCGGCAGGCGGATGTGTTCGACCTTGACCGTGCCGCCCTCGCACAGTGAAACCGCCTGGAACAGCACGTTCTCCAGCTGCCGCACGTTGCCCGGCCAGTGATAATGACTGAGGCGATCCATTGCTGCCGGCGCCAGTTTCGGCAGCGAGCAACCGATCTGGCGGCTGGCCTGATCGAGGAAGTGCTCGACCAGCGGGGTCAAACCGTCGAGGCATTCGCGCAACGGCGGGATGTGCAGCGACAGCACGTTCAAGCGGTGATACAGATCCTGACGAAACTCGCCGCGCGCGCACAGTTCGGACAAGTCGACCTGAGTGGCGCAGATCACTCGCACGTCCAGATACACCTCTTCGTCGCTGCCGACCCGGCGGAAGCAGCCGTCCTGCAGAAAGCGCAGCAACTTCACTTGCAAGCGCGGGCTCATTTCACCGACGCCATCGAGGAACAGCGTACCGCCCGCCGTCAGTTCCAGCAGGCCGAGCTTGCCTTCGGCGCGCGCGCCCTCAAAGGCGCCGGGGCCGTAGCCGAACAGTTCGGTCTCGGCCATCGACTCCGGCAGCCCTGCACAGTTGAGCGCCATCAGCGGCGACTGCCCGCGCGGACTGGCGAGGTGACAGGCGCGGGCGAGCAATTCTTTGCCGGTGCCGGTTTCGCCTTCGATCAATAGCGGCGCATCCAGCGGCGCCATGCGCCGCGCTTCACGCACGACAGCGGCCATCACTTTCGAGCTCTGGAAGATACTGTCGAAGCCACGCAATTCCTGTTTGCGCACGTTATAGATGCGCTCACCGACGCGGTCGGCGCGGTGCAAGGTCAGTACCGCACCGGCCATGGCTTCGCTGTCGTCGTGCTCCGATTGCAGCGGCGCGATGTCGGCGAGAAAGATGTCGCCCTTGACCTTGACGCGCATGCCGTTGATTCGCGACTTGTTGGCGCGCACCAGTTCCGGCAAATCGAAATCCTCGGCATAGCGCGACAGCGGAATCCCCGGCACTTCATCCACGCGCACTCCGAGCAACTGCGCCGCCGCGCGGTTGGCCGCAACGATCGAGCCGCCCATGTCGATCGACAGCACCGGGAATTCCAGCGCGCCGAGCAACGCGTTCAACTCCATGTGCCGACGCTCGCTGGGCATCAGCCCGACGCGTTTGACCCCAAACACTCCAGCAATCGCCTCGAACTTCGGCCGCAGCGCCTGGAACTGGATGTTGATCAGGTTCGGGCAGTGCAGATAGATCGCATTGCCGTGCTCGCCGCCGACCTCGCCGCGTGCAACGTTGATCCCGTACTCCACCAGCAGGTTGAGGATGTCGCGCAGGATGCCGATGCGGTTTTGGCAGTGGACTTTGATACGCATATAAAGAGGCCCGACGAGGATGAGGGGTTAAACACAATCCCTGTGGGAGGGGGGTTTCTCGCGGGGGGGGGGGGGTGGGGGGGGGGGTGGGGCGGGGCACACCCCCTGCCCGCCGCAGCCCCGCCCCCCCGGGGGAGCGCCC
>NZ_JAJSLU010000003.1:191479-207894 GCF_023063025.1 Pseudomonas sp. YL2
GCTTGCTCGCGAAGGCGGTGTGTCAGCTGAATGAATGGTGACTGACACACCGCTTTCGCGAGCAAGCCCGCTCCCACAGGGATAGCGCCCCGACTTTTCTGTCGAGGCGAGCAGATAGTTGTCAAGATTATGTGACAGCCACAGCCCTTTTCAAACCTGCAAATCACCGCAAATGCGTGATATCAGCCAAAGCGTAACGATTTTTTTACGAAATGCGGTGGTTGTTCCTACCAGGAACGCACTCAACCTGCTGCATCACGCCGCACTCTCGGGTAATTCTCAGTCCATCGCTGGACATAACAAGAACGAATTCCCCTAGCAGGAGAGCAGTATGAAGCAGACGCAATACGTGGCCCGCGAGCCCGATGCGCAAGGTTTTATCGACTACCCCGCCGAAGAACATGCGGTGTGGAACACGCTGATCACCCGCCAGTTGAAAGTGATCGAGGGTCGGGCGTGCCAGGAATACCTGGACGGTATCGAAAAACTCGGTCTGCCCCACGACCGCATTCCGCAGCTGGGCGAGATCAACAAGGTGCTCGGTGAGACCACCGGTTGGCAGGTTGCCCGCGTCCCGGCACTGATCCCCTTCCAGACCTTCTTCGAATTGCTCGCCAGCAAACAGTTTCCGGTGGCCACGTTCATTCGTACCCGCGAAGAACTGGACTACCTGCAAGAGCCGGACATTTTTCACGAGATCTTCGGCCACTGCCCGCTGCTGACCAACCCATGGTTCGCCGAATTCACCCACACCTACGGCAAACTCGGCCTGCAGGCCACGAAGGAAGAGCGCGTGTATCTGGCGCGCCTGTACTGGATGACCATCGAGTTCGGCCTGGTCGACACCCCGCAAGGCAAACGCATCTACGGCGGCGGCATCCTGTCCTCGCCGAAGGAAACCGTTTACTCGCTGTCGGACGAACCCGAGCATCAGGCCTTCGATCCGCTGGAAGCCATGCGCACACCGTATCGCATCGACATCCTGCAGCCGCTGTACTTTGTCCTGCCGAACCTCAAGCGCCTGTTCGACGTCGCCCATGAAGACATCATGGCCATGGTTCGCCAAGGCATGCAGCTGGGTTTGCACGCTCCGAAGTTTCCGCCAAAACCGAAAGCCGCGTGATCCGCGACTTTTGCTGAGAATTGAGTCTGTCAGTCGCCGTCACTTTGGTTTAGCGTGACGGCATTGACGGGCCGATAGTTTCTATAAAAAAAACACACTCGATTTCAGGAATCACACCATGTCCACTTTGAACCAAGCCCACTGCGAAGCCTGCCGTGCCGATGCGCCACAAGTCAGCGACGAAGAACTGCCGATCCTGATCAAGCAGATCCCGGACTGGAACATCGAAGTACGCGACAGCATCATGCAGCTGGAGAAAGTTTTCCTGTTCAAGAACTTCAAGCATGCGCTGGCGTTCACCAACGCCGTCGGCGAGATCTCCGAGGCCGAAGGTCACCACCCGGGTCTGCTGACCGAGTGGGGCAAAGTCACCGTGACCTGGTGGAGCCACTCGATCAAAGGCCTGCACCGCAACGACTTCATCATGGCCGCGCGCACTGACGAAGTGGCCAAGACCGCAGAAGGACGCAAGTAATGCACTTTGACGCCATCGGCCGGGTACCCGGCGACCCGATCCTCGGTTTGATGGAGGCCTATGCGCAGGACAGTAACCCGCGCAAGTTCGACCTCGGCGTTGGCGTCTACAAGGATGCCCAGGGCCTGACGCCGATCCCCGAAGCGGTGAAAATCGCCGAGGCGCGACTGGTCGAAAGCCAGGACACCAAGACCTACATCGGCGGTCACGGCAACCCATTGTTCGGCAAAGTCATCAATGAACTGGTGCTTGGCGCCGACTCGAAGCTGATCGCCGAACAGCGCGCCGGCGCCACCCAGACTCCGGGCGGCACCGGTGCCCTGCGTCTGGCAGCCGACTTCATCGCCCAGTGTCTGCCGGGCAAGGGCGTGTGGCTGAGCAATCCGACCTGGCCGATCCACGAAACGATTTTCGCCGCGGCCGGGGTCAAGGTCAGTCACTACCCGTACGTGGGCAGCGACAACCGCCTCGACGTCGATGCGATGCTCTCCGCACTCAACGAAGTGCCGCAAGGCGACGTGGTGCTGCTGCATGCCTGCTGCCACAACCCGACCGGTTTCGACCTGAACCATGACGACTGGCAGCGTGTGCTCGACGTGGTGCGCCGCCGTGACCTGCTGCCGCTGATCGACTTTGCCTACCAGGGCTTTGGCGATGGGCTGGAGCAGGACGCATGGTCGACCCGACTGTTCGCCGCCGAGGTGCCTGAGCTGCTGATCACCAGCTCCTGCTCGAAGAACTTCGGCCTGTACCGCGACCGTACCGGCGCGCTGATTGTCTGCGCGAAAACCGCCGACAAGCTGATCGACATCCGCAGCCAACTGGCCAACATCGCCCGCAACCTGTGGTCGACGCCACCGGATCACGGCGCGGCCGTGGTGGCGACCATCCTCGCCGACCCGGAGCTGAAAGCGCGCTGGGCCGATGAAGTGGAAGCCATGCGCTTGCGCATCGCCCAATTGCGCAGCGGTCTGGTCGAAGCACTGGAACCACACGGTCTGCGCGAGCGCTTTGCGCACATTGGCGTGCAACGCGGAATGTTCTCCTACACCGGGCTGTCGCCGGAGCAGGTCAAACAACTGCGTGAGCAGCACAGCGTGTACATGGTTAGCTCGGGTCGGGCCAACGTCGCCGGGATCGACGCCACGCGCCTGGCACTGCTGGCCGAGGCCATCGCCAACGCCTGCAAATAACCCCGCAATCCCCTGTAGGAGTGAGCCTGCTCGCGATAGCGGCGTATCAGCCAGCATATGAGTTGACTGACACACCGCCATCGCGAGCAGGCTCACTCCTACAGTTTTTTTTGCGGCGACCTTTGTTATCGCGCCCCCCCCTGCGGCCATCTGTCGCATTATTTTCAATTAAAAGTCTGATTGTCATTTTTCCTGCTGTATCCTGCGCAGGCTTTCAAGAAGCGCGGATCTACCAGATCTATCAACAGACTTAGCGAGGAGCGCAACCATGCACGAGATTCCTAATCTCCCCTTCCCAAGCCTGCACGTACCTGAGCAGACGACCACGCAACAAGCCGGTGCCCAACAGCCCGAGCCGAAAGAAGCCGTTGAGAGCCGCCAGGCCGACAGCGAAGAGTAAAACCCGCCGTACAGACCGTGTGGAAAGCGCTAAGATGCGCTTTCCACACTGCCTGAAACCGAGCCCGCCATGACCGACGAATTCTCTGAAAGCCAAGCTGCCGTCCTGATCGGCGCGACCGAGAAAATGATCGAGATCTGGAACCGTCTCTCCCCGGAAAAACAGGCCGCCCTGCTCGCCCGTTTCGGCAGCGAAGAAAACGCCCTCGCTGCACTGGTCACTACACAACTGGTCGCCCCGGCCAAACCCTGAAGCCACCCTCCCGGCAAATAGTTTTACTTTTCCCCGCCCCTGACGCGTCCGCGCCGGTATCATAAGCAGCCTATCTAATCCTGCTTTGCCGTGGATCGTTTCTCATGTCGTCCTCTATGCCACAACCCCAGCGCCCCCTGGCGGTCACGCTGCAAGTCGTGTCCATCGTCCTCTTCACCTTCATCGGCTACCTGAACATCGGCATTCCGCTCGCTGTGCTGCCGGGTTACGTCCACAGCGATCTTGGCTTTGGCGCGGTGATCGCGGGGCTGGTGATCAGCGTGCAATACCTCGCCACCCTGCTCAGCCGTCCGTACGCCGGCAAGATCATCGACAACCAGGGCAGCAAGCGCGCGGTGATGATCGGTCTGGCCGGATGCGGCTTGAGTGGTGTGTTTATGCTGATTTCGGCGTGGACACCCAACTTGCCGATGTTCAGCCTGATCAGCCTGTTGATCGGGCGTCTGGTGCTGGGCAGCGCGGAAAGTCTGGTCGGCTCCGGCTCGATTGGCTGGGGCATCGGCCGCGTTGGCGCAGCGAACACCGCCAAAGTGATCTCGTGGAACGGCATCGCCAGTTACGGCGCGCTCGCGGTCGGCGCGCCGTTCGGGGTGTGGCTGGTCGGCCAGCTGGGATTGTGGAGCATGGGCGTCAGCATCATTCTGCTGGCAGCGCTGGGCCTGCTGCTGGCGTGGCCGAAAACCGCGGCGCCGATTGTCGCCGGCGAGCGCTTGCCGTTCATGCATGTGCTCGGTCGCGTGTTCCCCCACGGCTGCGGCCTGGCGCTAGGCTCGATTGGTTTCGGCACCATCGCCACCTTCATCACCCTGTATTACGCCACCCGGCACTGGGACAACGCAGTGCTGTGCCTGAGCCTGTTCGGCGCCAGCTTCATCGGCGCGCGACTGCTGTTCGGCAACCTGATCAACCGCCTCGGCGGCTTCCGCGTAGCGATCGCCTGCCTCTCGGTGGAAACCCTCGGCCTGTTGCTGCTGTGGCTGGCACCGGATGCACATTGGGCGCTGGCCGGGGCGGCGTTGAGCGGCTTCGGTTTCTCGCTGGTGTTCCCGGCGCTGGGCGTGGAGGCGGTGAATCTGGTGCCGGCCTCCAGCCGTGGCGCGGCGGTCGGCGCGTACTCGCTGTTCATCGACTTGTCGCTGGGGATCACCGGACCATTGGCGGGGGCGATTGCGGCGGGCTTCGGTTTTGCTTCGATCTTTCTGTTTGCCGCCATTGCCTCACTGAGCGGCCTGATGCTGAGTGTGTATTTGTACCGCATTAAACCAAAACACCACTTTCATTGATCGCCCAATATTGGCCATTCATTGGTTCCGAATGGCCAATGCACAACCGCGGCTTTTATAAGCTATCCATGCAAACGGAAAATGGCGAAGCTACCGTTTTCTCTATTTTTACTGGATACAAACACAATTTTTCGATCTTCCTGAACAGCGAGATCGTGAATAATCTGGTCTTTAGGAAATACAACCTTTCCAGCAACACCAAACCCCTCGTCCCAACCCATGTCTTGTTCAAGACTGGCAATAAATGCCTGGCTATCCGACCCGCCACGCAAATAAGCATAACCTGCTACCACAACGGTTGATTTCAAATTATAGAGTGCTGCTTTCGTCATATAGATATCGCTGAAATCATCAGTGATAAATCCTCCCCACCCTTGTTTGCCAAAAAGTGGATCTTCCTCGCCTTTGAGCCCGCGACGTTGAAGCTGGAGAAACAGATACTGCGGAACTCCATTATCCGAAGTACCTATAATATAAAACTGAGAACGATCATCGCGTTTCAGAATGACGCTTTTAACCGAAGGTACTCCATCATAATATCCTCCGACCCCAAAACTGGCGTCAAGATCACCACGAGCATCATACCGGCCAACAAACCAACTTTTATCACGCAGCCCCTCTGAAGCGGCGACAATATAACCATCGCCTTGGCGAAACATATCCTGTCCTATGACTAAAATAGATGAACCTCGAGAAACCAATCGGTACCCGCCATTACCGAACGTTTCGTCCAACCCACCGTTATTTTTTAACTTGACCACAAACGCCCTATCGAAAAATCCTCTGTCGTCAAGCGTGGTCAGAAGCAAAACGCCGCCATCGTCCAATAATTCCATAGTTCCGTGGTAGTCGCGCCCCTTATCCGCCAGAGGTTGCTTAACCTTTGGAACATCTGAACTTGCAGGAGCAACCTCTTTCAGATCCAGACTCCACAACATGACGCCTTTGCTGCCAAACCCTTCATCAAGTTTCCCATTCAAATCGAATCGAGCCAGGCCGGTAGCACGATTAAAGCCGTCTTTACGAGCGAAGAACCCCAACACATACTTGCCATGAACACTATCAAACTTCACGCTATAGGGCTGCGGCAAATCCCACCCAGGAAAAAACTCCGAGAGTTTAAAAAAAACACTACCCGCTTTTCCGAAACTCTCGTCGATACCTCCTTCCTCATCAAGCATGCACAGGTAAATCTCTTGCCGCTCCTCGTCAGTTGCTGCGCAAAGAATCCTGTTCGGTTCTGAGAGAAAAGTGACGACCCGAGGTTGAAGCCTCTGACCTTGTTCTCCGTATAAAACGACCTCACTGCGCACACCAAAATCAGTATCAGGAGTACCACGCACAACATTTAAGTTATTCATTTACTTTTGCTCAATCAATGAAAAGAGAGCTCAGTAAACGTGTAACAGCAATCCGGCACACCTGTCAGATATGACAGTCATGTAGACCAATTAGTTATAAAAGAGTCGTTCAATGTCCGGAAATTGATTAAGTTGAGAGGTGCGTAATGGAGACAATGCCCGCTCCGGATGAAATGGAACAACTCCATGACACCAACCCTTAAAAATCCACCTTGCCGCGCCCGGCCTTGATGCTGCCGCGCTTGGTCTTGGATTCGAGCCGGCGCTTCTTCGAGCCGAGGGTCGGCTTGGTCGGGCGGCGCTTCTTTTCGACCTTGGTGGCGCTGAGGATCAACTCGGTCAGGCGCTCCAGCGCATCGGTCCGGTTGGCTTCCTGCGTGCGGTACTGCTGAGCCTTGATGATCAGCACGCCATCGCTGGTGATGCGACTGTCACGCAGCGCCAGCAGCCGTTCCTTGTAGAACTCGGGCAAGGACGAGGCCGGAATGTCGAAGCGCAGGTGCACGGCGCTGGAGACCTTGTTGACGTTCTGCCCACCGGCGCCTTGCGCGCGGATGTACGTCAGTTCGATCTCGGCATCCGGCAAATGCACGTTGTTGGAAATCACCAGCATGGAAAAAAGTCCGAATTCAGAGCGTGCAGGATACCGCGATTAGCCACAAAGCAGGTCTCCTGCGGCCATGCGCAACTTCTTGCATCAATCGTTTCGCGTTATGATCCCCAGCGAAAATTTACCAGTTCAATGCAGGAAGCATAAGCATGAGCAATAAAGCAGTTATCGTTTTTAGTGGCGGACAGGACTCGACGACCTGTTTGATCCATGCACTGAGCCACTATGACGAAATTCATTGCATCACGTTTGACTATGGTCAGCGTCATCGCGCGGAAATCGAAGTCGCGCAGCAACTGGCCAAACAGCTCGGCGTGACCGTGCATAAAGTGATGGATGTATCTTTGCTGAATGAGCTGGCCATCAGCAGCCTGACTCGCGACAACATCCCGGTTCCGACGGTTAATAGTTCTGGCGAAAGTCTGCCAAGCACCTTTGTGCCGGGAAGAAACATCCTGTTTTTGACCCTCGCCTCTATTTACGCCTATCAGGTACAAGCCAGAACGGTCATCACCGGGGTTTGCGAAACGGACTTCTCGGGCTATCCGGATTGCCGGGACGAGTTCGTCAAGGGACTGAACAAAGCCCTTGAGCTGGGCATGGATTACCCATTGAAACTTGATACTCCGCTGATGTGGCTGAACAAGGCGGAAACCTGGGCGTTGGCCGATCATCACCATCAGCTTGATTTGGTTCGCCACCAGACACTGACCTGCTACAACGGCATAACCGGTAGCGGATGTGCAAATTGCGACGCTTGCAATCTTCGCGCAAAAGGCCTCAATGAGTTTCTGGAAAACAAGGATGAGGTGATGAACAGCTTGAAAAGGAAGCTGAATCTGCAATAAAGCACCCAGCATATAAAAATGCGCTCACCTGAAAATTTCGAGTGAGCGCATTATTTAATCCATCAAGCCTGACTACCCGTCAGATACCTCTTGAACAATGACCTGGCACCGTATGCCGGCATGATATTGAAGAACGCAAAACCGACCTTTATCGCGATCTGGACGTAAATCATGCTGAGTATCGCGCTATTCTCCATCGTCCCGTAAAAGGCGATGTAGCAGAAAAGAAAACTGTCGATTATCACCGCAAACAAAGTACTCAGAAACACCCGCAAGAAGAGAAATCGGGAGTTGGTCAGTTCTTTGATTTTGCACAACAGATAAGAGTTTATATTTTCCGACACCAGAAACGATATAGACGAAGCTACCAGCACCGACGACAACTGACTGATCACATCATTGTAAGGCCCGTCGAGCTTCCACCCGGGTAGGCCGGGAAGGTACGTAGTCATGGCCAGCAAAATGATAATGGCCGCATTACTGATGAACGCGAAGAGTATCGCCTTGCGCGCCAACCGGAGGCCGAAGGTTTCATTCAGCAAGTCGACGATCAAAAACGTCAGCGGATACAGGAAAGTACCCGGCGTTACGACAATATCAAAATATTCCAGATAGATAGGCTTGGTCGCCGCAATGCTGGTAAAAATATAAAGCGTGAACAGCATCAGGTTCAGAATGATATAAATCATCCAGGAACTCTCGTGGCGATCATTTATTTCATAAGCGGTAAGCGACCCTCCCTGGGAGTAGAATTTCTTGTACAGATTCTTTACTTCTATCTTGTTCAGATTATCCATAATCTCACTATTCAACACTTCACTCAGCTTTATTTTAATTATCTTGCCTGTCGCAATGACCATGATCACCGCCAGGCTTTTTCCGTTTTCGAACCCCAACAGCTTATATTTGGTGTTTTCCCTTTCAACGCTGCAATCCATTAAATCGTTCCTCGATTATATCCCCGACAACACAAATACTCTCCAGCGCAAGATCAACCTCAGTTGTTATGAATAACCTTTTACTGACCTTGTCATACACCAGTTTTTCCTTGTCGATACTTGCCGTGCCTTTCTGCACGATCAGCAGGTCGCCCGGTTCATTCATGCCACTGACTTCATTTTCCAGCAGGACGCCTATCAAATTGAAGGACGTTCCAAAATAGTAAGTCAGTGGAAAAATCGTCGCCAACTCGCCGATTCGCTTATCCAGATTCTGCAGAAGCAGACTTTCCTTGATGACAGGCACTGCCGCCGGGTTCATGTTGCCCTGCGGCGAGATGCTGCTGTCGATGATTTCCTTTTCTTCAAACGAGATTGTCTCTATCTCTTCGTAGGACACTCCGAAAAAGTCGGAAATCTTGCGCACAGTGGACTGCTGTACGTTGACCACTTTACCTTCAAGAATGTTGTAGATCGTGGTTCGGGTCAGTCCACTGGAGTTGCATAACGACAGCTGCGTTTCCCCACGACTCTTTATCAGGTACTTGATATTGTTCTTCAGATTCTCCGATCGTTCTCTTCTGTGCATGGAATGCTTACCGTCTTTTATAAAGGCAATTTGGAAATACCCCTCGAATCATCATTCAGGGACTCAACAGACCCACTAGAAAATAGTTGTACGGGTATTAGAGCCGCGGCAGATCATAGCATTCCCCCTCCCTGATTTCGGCATAAACATAGTGTGAATAACGCCGCTGGTATGAATCAAAAAGAACAATTCGAAATCTGTACTGACTCGTCAGTTCTGCTCATCGGCCAGCAAAATCTCGTGAATAGCGATCCTTCCCGCCTGCAGTTTTACACCCTGAGGCCCGGAAAAAAGAATCATTTTATTTGAACAATGTTCATTTTTCTGATTAATTTTCTGGTGTTCCGCCGTGAAAAACCTATGATGCGTCGGGCAGACCGGACTGTCGGCAGCGACCGCAGTCAACAGAAAACGGGCCGGCGATACAGAGATTAGTTTGCGCGCAGTGCCGCGAAAACAAGGAATCCGCTGTATCCGGTCGGGCAAGGGCAGAAACGCACGCACCCTCCGGTAAAACCAAGGAAGTCGCGCTCGTTCGCAGCGCGCTGCACACAGGGAAGGAATACAGACAATGGCAGTCCATACCGAACCGCTCATGAACCAGGCTGATCTGCTGCAACGGGGCCTGGCGGATCTGTGGGCGCAAGACGCCGAACTGGCAGGGATCCTCGACGCGGAAATTGCCCGTCAGCACCAGGTGCTGTCGCTGGTCTCCTCCTCTTGCGCCGTCAGGCCCATGACCCTGGCCGCCTCCGCTTCGGCACTGGTCAATGTGACGGCCGAGGGGCTGCCCGGCAGACGTTACGGCGGCGGGTGCGAAAACGTCGATCTGGTCGAAGCGCTTGCCATCCGCAGAGCGCGGGAACTGTTCGATGCCCAGTACGCAAGCGTGCAATCGCATTCGGCATCAAACGCCAATTACCACGTGCTGACCGCCCTGCTCGAACCAGGCGATACCTTGCTGGGAATGGGCGTCAAATACGGCGGCCATCATACCCATGGCAGTTCCACCTCATTCGCCGGCATTTACTACAAGGCGATTCGGTACGGCACGACTTCAGCGGGGGTCATCGATTACGACCAGGTGCGCAAACTGGCGCTCGCCCATCGCCCACGCATCATCATGTGCGGCGCGACGGCGTACTCACGGGTCATCGATTTCCAACGATTTCGCGAGATTGCCGATGAAGCCGGCGCCATCCTGCTCGCCGATATTTCGCATATCGCCGGACTGGTTGCCACAGGGCGGCATCCCAGTCCGATCGACGTCGCACACGTCACCACCACCTGCACCCACAAACAACTCATGGGCCCGCGCGGCGGTCTGATCCTTTCGGGTCAAGCGGCGAACACCAAGGTGCCCGGCTTGAGGACGACATTCAGCCGCGCCCTCGACCAGGCCGTTTATCCGCGAATGCAGGGCGCGCCTGCCGTCAACATGATCGCCGCGAAGGCGGCGGCTCTGGCTTACGCAAAGTCCACGGAGTTCGACAGAAGCATGGGGCGGGTTCGCAGCACGGCTGACGAGTTCGCCAGCGCCTTTCAGGCTCACGACTACGAAGTCGTCGGCGGGGGCAGCGAAAACCATACGGTATTGATTCGGTTGCGTGGCGGCATCACCGGCGCCATTGCCGAGTCGGCGCTGGAGCGTTGCGCAATTATCGTGGACAAATATCGTGTACCGGGCGAGACACGCCCTTCACTCATTACCAGCGGTCTGCGCATCGGCACGGGCTCCATCGCGCAGCGCAGAATCGATCCGCAGGGATGTCGCCAGATCGTCGATCTGATCTGCCGGATCCTCGACAGTGTGAGACCGATCAGCGAGCAGGATTACCTGCTGGAACCGGCCTTGCGCGAGCAATTCCGGTTGCAGACCGAAGCGTTCTGCACAGCCCATCCCATCGCCGAATACGTCTGACGACCAATAAAAAACCCGGCACATTGGCCGGGTTTCTCACTTTCTGCGTCTGGCTTACTTCGCGGCAGAACCCGCCGCGTGCAGCACCTGCTGCGCCCCACGCTTGTTCTTGATCACGTAGCAGACCCACATGAACACGACCCACACCGGAATCGCGTACACCGAGATCTGGATGCCCGGGATCAGCAGCATCACGCCAAGGATGAACACCACGAACGCCAGGCAGACATAGTTGCCGTACGGGTACCACAGCGCCTTGAACAGTGGTGTCTGCTGCGTCTTGTTCATGTGCTGACGGAACTTGAAGTGCGAGAAGCTGATCATCGCCCAGTTGATCACCAGCGTTGCAACCACCAGCGACATCAGCAGTTCCAGCGCTTGCTGCGGGATCAGATAGTTGAGCAGCACCGCCACCAGCGTGACAGCCGCGGACGCCAGGATCGAACGCACCGGCACGCCGCGCTTGTCGATCTTCGCCAGACCTTTCGGTGCATCGCCCTGCTCGGCCATGCCCAGCAGCATGCGGCTGTTGCAGTAGGTGCCGCTGTTGTACACCGACAATGCCGCGGTCAGCACCACGAAGTTGAGGATGTGCGCAGCGGTGTTGCTGCCGAGCATCGAGAACACCTGCACGAACGGGCTGCCGCTGTACGAATCGCCGGACGCGTTGAGGGTTGCCAGCAGGCTGTCCCAAGGAGTCAACGACAGCAGGATCACCAGCGCGCCGATGTAGAAAATCAGGATGCGGTAGATCACCTGGTTGATCGCTTTCGGGATCACGGTTTTCGGCTTGTCCGCTTCGGCGGCGGTGAAACCGAGCATTTCCAGACCGCCGAAAGAGAACATGATGATCGCCATCGCCATCACCAGACCGCTGACGCCGTTGGGGAAGAACCCGCCGTGCGACCACAGGTTGCTGACCGAGGCCTGCGGGCCGCCATGGCCGCTGACCAGCAGGTAGCTGCCCAGCGCGATCATGCCGACGATCGCCACGACCTTGATGATCGCGAACCAGAATTCGGCCTCCCCGAAGACTTTGACGTTGGCCAGGTTGATCGCGTTGATCAGCACGAAGAAGGCGGCGGCGGTGACCCAGGTCGGGATGTCCGGCGCCCAGTAGTGGATGTACTTGCCGACCGCGGTCAGCTCCGACATGCCCACCAGAATGTACAGAATCCAGCAGTTCCAGCCCGACAGGAAACCGGCAAAACCGCCCCAGTACTTGTGCGCGAAATGGCTGAAGGAACCGGCCACCGGCTCTTCGACGATCATCTCGCCGAGCTGGCGCATGATCATGAAGGCGATGAAGCCGCAGATGGCGTAGCCGAGGATCATCGACGGGCCGGCGGATTTCAGCACCCCGGCCGAGCCGAGGAACAATCCGGTACCGATCGCGCCACCGAGGGCGATCAGTTGAATATGGCGATTTTTCAGGCCGCGTTTCAGCTCGCCTGATTGCGAGTTTTGTCCACTCATGAAAAAGGTCCCACGCAAGGTTTGATGATGTTCAGTAGACGTTGCTGCAAGGTTGCGATTTCAGACAACCCCGATCAAACCCCAGCGCAAGCACCAGGAATTCAGCGTTTTTACAACGGTCATGCGTCACCTGTTTGTTTTTATCTGTGACGAAATCGAACCCGACACGCTTGTGACGTGGCGGAGTGAACAAGGCGGATAACCTTGAGGTTTGCGCGAGTACGCAGAGGGTCACAGTTAAAACGCGGCGCATTGTACACCGCTAACCCCCTGCTGCCAGACCCCGCTGGATCAGCGTGGCGCTTGCCGGGATTGCGTGGGTCCGCCTCGAGACAATCGGGCGGCTGCAAAAATTGAGTCAGGCCTTTGCAGGCCATCGACGGGGACGAGCGAAAAACCGCCCCACGGAGAGAAGTGGAGATCGATCACGGCGTTCATTGCGCCTCCTTCTTGTTATGCACCTGCACGACAGGCATGAGGCGCATCTCACCCTGCAAACAGCGCTGAAACAAGCGCGCCAGAGCCCTGCGCGACGCCTTTGCAGCCGGGCTTCGGCAGGTTTTCCTTACAGCGTCGGGAAGGGGGTATATCCACTGGGCTTCATCGGGATTTTCGTAAATTTTTCTTTACGACGCGTAACGCAGATTTTCCATTTCGGAAAATTCTGTAGGACGTCTGCAAATTGACGGTAGCAAGCTTGCTAATGAAAGTTGCCGCTTAGTTTTTTGTTTTCAAATAAGAAATCCGCCGCTTAAAAACAGAATAAAAAGTTTATTTAAATTTTAAATAAATAATTTTTTGCATTACAAAACACCCTGAACTAGGTTCTTCACGTCTTGCCGGCCAACTCGACCGGCCAGTCATAACCGTGAAAGTCATCTAGGAGATCGACCATGCAAGCACTGGAAAAAGACCTGGACACCGAACTGCAACTGGACGAATGGTTCGAAGCACCGACCCATGAGGCGGCTGTGGAAATGATGCAAGCCGACGCGGTGGTTCCGTTCGGCACGGCGATGTGGCCTCTGTAAGACATCCCCGGGCAGGCACGATCCGGCCGGTCGTGCCTGCCGCTTTCTTCACGGTCAGTCAGGGAGGACTCATGGATAAGCCGCGCGCGATCTCGCATTTCCTTTACTACCTCGAACATCACCCTGCCCTTGCCGGTCTCGATTCGGCGAAGGTACTGCTCGGCCACACCGCCGATTACGAAGCCCTGACCGGCGCCATCGCCGAACAGGCCGGCGATCATCCCCGCTTCACGTTCAGTGCCCGTCGCCTGGACCTGGAAAGCACCGCAACGCTGACCGCGGCGATTGCCGACAGCGATCTGTACATTTTCTTCTACGACTCTTCCACCCTGCCCAACCCGCGCCCCGACGGCCCGGAGTTCGTTCGCGCCCTGCAGGGCGTGATGGCGGAAAACTGGAAGAAGTCGCTGCTGTTCAAGGATTACGGCGACTATTTCTACGACACTTTCAGCGTCACCCCGCAGCGCATCGCCGGGCTCAACAGCCACTTGATCCAGCGCATGTCCCAAGCGACGACGCTGAGCTTCAAGGACGACCACGGCTCCTGGTTTGAAACGCCGCTGAGCAGCATCAAGAAGTGGACCGACATCAACGGTGTCGGCAACTTCGACCTGGCCCCCGGCGAAATCGCCACCCACAGCGAAGCCATCAACGGCCATGTGAAATTCAAGGGCACGTTCCTCAGTACCATCCCGTTTGCGCGCAAGTACGGCGTGCTGGAGTCGCCACTGGAACTGTGGATCGAGAACTCGACCATCAGCCGCATTGCCACCGATGTGCCGGGGCTGGAACACGACTTCAACAAATACCTGGACGCCAACCCGTCAAACCGACGCATCGAAGAATTGGGGATTGGTACCAATGAAGGAGTGAAAGATCTGTATGCGCGCAATGCCGGATTCGAAGAGCGGCATTGTGGGTTGCATCTGGGACTGGGCGGTGGGGCCAAGGGCAGTCATCACCTGGACCTGATCTTCTCTGGCGGGGTGTTGGCGCTGGATGACAAGCCGGTGTTTGATGGGCGGTTTGTGTTTTAAGCGACTGACGCCTTCGCGAGCAAGCCCGCTCCCACAATGGGATTTGTGTTCGATGCCGATCCAATGTGGGAGCGGGCTTGCTCGCGAAGAGGCCGGCTCAGGCAACACAATACTTTCGCCAGACGAAAAAAAACGCCAACCCTGCGGTGGCGTTTTTTGCTTTAGCTCGAAGCTTGCCGCTCAAAGCTCACAACTGCTTTATTCCGGCTTCTTGCGACCGAAACCCGGACGCTGACCGGAACCGGCCGGAGCACCACGACGCTTGCCCGACGGCTTGTCGCCGTCGACCAGTTTGATCCCCGGACGCTTCGGTGCAGGCTTGGCCGGACGCTTGTTGGTGGTGTCGGCAGGACGATCCGCCACCGGCGTACCGCGACCGGCCGGCGCACGACCTTCGCCACGCTCGGTACGACCACGCGGAGCGCGCTCGCCATCCGGACGTGCAGCCGGCTTGCGACCCGGACGCTCGCCTTCGATCTGCGGCTCACGGCTCGGACGCGGACCGGTCGGCGCGCCAGCGGCTGGACGCAGGGTACGCACGCGCTCGGTCTTGGCCATCGGCCGCGACGATTTGCGCTGCATACGTTCCAGCTTGTCCTTGCTCTTGGCGTTGAGTTGCGGCATCGCCACCGGGGTCAGACCGACTTCGGCACTCAGCACGTCGACTTCGTACTGGCTCATTTCACGCCAGCGGCCCATCGGCAGATCAGAGTTGAGGAACACCGGACCGAAACGCACGCGCTTCAGACGGCTGACCACCAGGCCCTGGGATTCCCACAGACGACGAACCTCACGGTTACGACCTTCCATCACCACGCAGTGGTACCAGTGGTTGAAGCCTTCGCCGCCCGGCGCCTGTTGAATGTCGGTGAAACGCGCCGGGCCGTCTTCCAGTACCACGCCGGCCTTCAGGCGCTCGATCATTTCGTCGTCGACTTCACCGCGTACACGCACGGCGTACTCACGGTCCATCTCGTAGGACGGGTGCATCAGGCGGTTGGCCAGCTCACCGTCGGTGGTGAACATCAGCAGACCGGTGGTGTTGATGTCGAGACGACCGATGTTGATCCAGCGGCCTTCTTTCGGACGCGGCAGCTTGTCGAACACGGTCGGACGGCCTTCCGGGTCGTCACGGGTGCAGATCTCGCCATCGGGCTTGTTGTACATGATCACGCGGCGCACCGATTCGGCAGCCTCTTCGCGCTTGATCACCTTGCCATCGATGGTGATGGCGTCGTGCATGTCGACGCGCAGGCCGAGGGTGGCGTCTTTGCCATTGACCTTGATCCGGCCCTGGCTGATCCAGGCTTCGACGTCACGGCGCGAGCCGACGCCGATACGGGCGAGGACTTTCTGCAGCTTTTCGCCTGCTGGGCCGATTTCCTGGTCGTCTTGCTGATTGATGTCACTCATCTGGGCACCTCCCGGTGTGGTCTGTTCAGGCGACGCCTGAAGCATTGAAATCTGGTTTTCGGGCGAAGGGATCGCCGAAGGGTCGCGAATCATACGCGGATGTGCGCCATCGCGCATCAGAGACTAGCTGATCGATCGCCAGTTATTTGTTTTTCCGCCGACCGGCGCCACCGAGTTTGATCAGGCGCAGCGCGGCTTCGGCCAATACCGTGCGCTTGTCGTCCTTGTCGAGTTTCTTCCAGGCACGGATCTCGCGCTTGCTGCGGCCACAGCCGAGACAGATGTCGTCGCTGAACTTGCACAGGCTGATGCACGGGTCTTTGGTTGAGCTCATCGAATACTCCAGAACGACACTTGCCCCTGTGGGAGGGGGGTTGTCTCCCGGCCAGGGGGGGTTGGCGAGACAATCACAAACTCTACCCCCCCCTCCCCCCGCGACACCCC
>NZ_JAJSLU010000003.1:207904-283870 GCF_023063025.1 Pseudomonas sp. YL2
GCTTGCTCGCGAATGCGGTGTATCAGGCAATACATGCATATCTGACACACCGCATTCGCGAGCAAGCCCGCTCCCACAGGGGTTGACCAGTGATCTTGAAAACCGTGTCAGTCCTCGAACTCGCGGCGTTCGGCCTCGATGGCTTCCGCCAGCGCACGGGCTTCGGCTTCTTCTTCGCTCAGCTCGGGTTCAGGTTCTGGCACCGGTTGTTCGAGGGCGGCGACGGCGGCCAGGAGTTTTTCCCGGGCCTCGGCAACGCCCAGCACATCCTCTTCCGGTTCGGCTTCAGGCTCGGCCTCAAGTTCAACTTCAATCGCCGGCTCGACGGTCTCGGCTTCCGGCTCAGTCGTCGACGCTTCACCATCCGCAGCATCGCGCAACAGATCGTCGAAGTCGGTCTTGATCCCCTCTTCCATGCTGTCCAGCTCCAGCAGCAAGGTGTGGAAACTGGTTTCCTCCTTCGGCTCTTCCGGTTCGGCACTGGCGTCGGCCTGTTCCTGCAGGCCCTGCGGCACTGGTGCGTCGTCGAAATCGAGGACTGGCTCGGTTTCCATCTCGCGCAGTTCGGCCAGCGGCGGCAGGTCTTCGAGGTTCTTCAGGTTGAAGTGATCGAGAAAGGCCTTGGTGGTGGCGAACATCGCCGGTTTGCCCGGCACGTCGCGGTAACCGACGATGCGGATCCACTCGCGCTCGATCAGCGTCTTGACGATGTTGGTGTTGACCGCCACGCCCCGCACGTCTTCGATCTCGCCGCGGGTGATCGGCTGGCGATAGGCAATCAGCGCCATGGTTTCCAGCAGCGCCCGGGAATAGCGCTGCGGACGTTCTTCCCACAAACGTCCGACCCACGGCGAAAACTTCTCGCGGATCTGCAGGCGGTAGCCGGAGGCGACTTCCTTGAGTTCGAACGCGCGGCCCTCGCAGGACTTGGCCAGCAGGCTCAGGGCTTTCTTGAAGACCGGCGGTTCGGGCCGTTCGCCTTCTTCGAACAGTTCGTAGAGGCGTTCAAGCGATTGCGGTTTTCCCGAGGCCAACAGAAAGGCTTCAAGCAGGGGCGCCAGCTCGCGGGGTTCAGTCAGGTTCATGTTTCGACTCGTTATTCGGCTCGGGCTCGCACGTGGATCGCGGCGAACGGCTCATTCTGCACCAGCTCGACCAAGGATTCCTTGACCAGTTCAAGGATTGCCATAAAGGTCACCACCACGCCGAGGCGACCTTCCTCGGCGGTGAACAGCTCGACGAACGGTACAAAACCGCCGCCCTTGAGCCGTTCCAGCACATCGCTCATGCGCTCGCGGGTCGACAGTGCCTCGCGGCTGACCTGGTGGCTCTCGAACATGTCACCCCGGCGCAGCACTTCGGCCATGGACATCAAAATCTCTTCCAGCGCGACGTCCGGCAACAGCTTGCGCGCCCGGGCTTCCGGGGCGTCGAGCTTGGGCACGACCACATCGCGACCGACCCGGCTCAGGCCGTCGATGCCTTCGGCGGCAGCCTTGAAGCGCTCGTATTCCTGCAGGCGACGGATCAGTTCAGCGCGCGGGTCGTCCTCTTCGTCTTCGACGGTTTCGGCGCGCGGCAGGAGCATCCGCGACTTGATCTCGGCCAGCATCGCCGCCATCACCAGATACTCGGCGGCCAGCTCCAGACGCACCGACTGCATCAATTCGACATAGCCCATGTACTGGCGGGTGATTTCCGCCACCGGGATGTCGAGGATGTTGATGTTCTGTTTGCGGATCAGGTACAGCAGCAAGTCGAGCGGGCCTTCGAAGGCTTCGAGAAACACTTCCAGCGCATCCGGCGGGATGTACAGGTCCAGCGGCATTTCCGTGACCGCCTGGCCATAGACCATGGCAAACGGCAGTTCCTGCTGGGCGCCGGCCTGGGGATCGACAACGGTCTCCACTGCGGACATTCAGGCCTCGACCATGAACGGCGCGGGGTCGCCGCAACCGACGCGGATCACTTCCGGGTCGTCGCCGGTCAGGTCAATCACGGTAGACGCCTTGATCCCGCCGAAACCGCCGTCGATGATCAGGTCCACCTGGTGTTCGAGCAATTGACGCATTTCGTACGGATCGCTCAGCGGATCTTCGTCGCCGGGCATGATCAGGGTCACGCTCATCAGCGGCTCGCCGAGTTCGGCCAGCAACGCCAGGGCAATCGGATGGCTCGGCACCCGCAGGCCGATGGTGCGTTTTTTCGGATGCAACAACAGGCGCGGCACTTCGCGGGTGGCGTTGAGAATAAAGGTGTAAGGCCCCGGCAGATGCGCCTTGAGAATGCGGAAAGTGCCGGTGTCGATCTTGGCGTAGTTGCCCAGTTGCGACAGGTCGCTGCAGATCAGCGCAAAGTTGTGCTTCTCGTCAAGCTGACGCAGACGGCGCACGCGCTCGATCGCGGTCTTGTCGCCGATCTGGCAACCGATGGCGTAGGAAGAGTCCGTGGGATAAATCACCACCCCGCCCTTGCGGATGATCTCGACTGCCTGTTTGATCAGGCGCGCTTGCGGGTTTTCCGGATGGATCTGGAAAAATTGACTCACGTTTTCTACCTGTTCAGACGGCGGCAATATCTGTGTCATGTTTGAACCGACACCACAGGGGTGGAAGGTCCTCGGGAACCGGCCGGTACTGGCCAATCTCGGACCAGCCTCCAGGGCCATGGAAATCACTGCCGGCGCTGACCAGCAGACCGAACTCGCGGGCAAGGATTGCCAGGCTGCCGACCTGTTCCGCGGGCTGATGGCCATTGACCACTTCGATTGCATGCCCGCCCGCTTGAATATAGTCGGCAATCAGCTTTCGGCGCTTGCTGCGGGTGAAATCGTAGTGCCATGGATGCGCCAGGCTGACCCACGCTCCGGCGGCGCGCAGGGTGCCGACGGTGTCTTCCAGCGTCGGCCAGTGTTGCTTGACGTCACCCAGCTTGCCGGCGCCGAGCCATTTACGGAACGCCTCGGCGCGATCCTTTACAAAACCTTCACGCACCATCCAGTCGGCAAAATGCGGGCGGGCCGGGGCGTTGCCGCTGTCGCCCAGCTCCTGCTGGATCTGCCGGGCGCCGTCGAGGGCACCAGGCATACCTTTGAGGCCGAGCTTGCGGCTTATTTCTTCCGACCGCAGCCAGCGGCCATCGTGCAATCGGGCGATCGCCTCGACCAGTGGCGCGGCGTTGACGTCGAAACCATAGCCCAGCACGTGGATGGTCGCGCCGCCCCAGGTGCAGGAAAGTTCGACGCCATTGACCAGTTGCATGCCCAGTTCTTCGGCAGCGCTGCGCGCTTCGGCGAGGCCTTCGAGGGTGTCATGATCGGTCAACGCCAGGACTCGCACGCCGTTTTCGAACGCACGCGCAACCAGAACCGCCGGCGCCAGGGCGCCATCGGAGGCCGTGCTGTGGCAGTGCAAATCAACATTCACGGGGAGTTGTAACCTCAAATCAGCTGGCGCTATCGCGCGCCCATATGTTTGTTATTATGCCGCCACATCCAGCTTCTGGCTCTCACTGTGAAACAATTCATCGATTTCATCCCGCTTCTGCTGTTTTTCATCGTTTACAAACTTGATCCACGGGTTGTCGATATCGCCGGTCACGAAGTCACTGTAGGCGGTATTTACAGCGCCACGGCGATGCTGATCATCAGCTCCCTGGTGGTCTACGGCGCGTTGTTCATCAAACAGCGCAAGCTGGAAAAGAGCCAATGGCTGACCCTGATCGCCTGCCTGGTGTTCGGCAGCCTGACCCTCGCGTTCCATAGCGAGACCTTCCTCAAATGGAAAGCCCCGGTGGTCAACTGGCTGTTCGCCCTGGCCTTCATCGGCAGCCACTTCATCGGTGACCGCCTGCTGATCAAACGCATCATGGGCCACGCGCTGACCCTGCCGGATCCGGTCTGGACCCGCCTGAACATCGCCTGGATCGCCTTTTTCCTGTTCTGCGGGGCTGCCAACCTGTTCGTGGCGTTCACCTTCCAGAGCATCTGGGTCGACTTCAAGGTGTTCGGCAGCCTGGGCATGACCGTGCTGTTCCTGGTCGGTCAGGGCATCTACCTGTCCCGCCATCTGCATGACGCCGATACCACAACGCCAAAAACCGAGGACTGACATGCTTTACGCAATCATTGCCACCGACGTCGCCAACTCGCTCGAAGCCCGCCTCGCCGCGCGCCCGGCCCACCTCGAACGCCTGCAAGTGCTCAAGGGCGAAGGCCGCATCGTACTGGCCGGCCCGCACCCGGCGGTCGACAGCAATGATCCGGGCGCTGCGGGTTTCACCGGCAGCCTGATCGTCGCCGAATTCGACTCCCTGAGCACCGCCCAGGCCTGGGCCGACGCCGATCCGTACATCGCCGCCGGCGTGTACGCCAATGTGATCGTCAAGCCGTTCAAGCAAGTTTTGCCGTAACCAAGGAATGTGGAGGGGCTCTGTGGCGAGGGGATTTATCCCCGATAGTTGCGCAGCAACCCAAAGCCATCCAATGCGGTGTGCCTGACACACCGCATGCTCCCATTTCAGGTCTGCTTCGCAGCCCATCGGGGCGGTGCGACGTTTCGCTGAATCCCCTCACCACAACAGCTCTCTCGCCACACTCAACCCACTCCAAGCACTGAACCTTCACGCTTCTCACCGCTCTCAATCGCTCATTATTCTCGTTTGCCTGCCGACAACCTGCCCAATATCCATTTGCAAGCAGGAATCGCAATGCGCAAAGGTCCGTTGTGTCTGATGTGGGTCACGTTGTCGATCATGGCGCCCGCCCATGGTGAGGAAACCACCGAAAGCGGCAGCTCCACGCCATTGTCGTTAAGTGCCGGCAGTCAGATTACCGAACTGCAGCAGCGCCTGAAGGCCAGCGAGCAGCAGCGGGAAGAACTGAGCAAACAACTGCAAAATGCCGACAACACCCGCGAAAGCGCCCTGCTTGCCCGGTTGCGCCAGGAGAATCAGCGCCTGAAGCTGCAACTCAAGGAAGCCCAGGCCAGTCCATTGCCGCGTCTGTTGACCGAACAGCAACAATGGTTCGTCACCGGCGCCGGGGTAGCGCTATTGGCGCTGCTGTGCGGTATCTTTGCCAGTGGAGCAAGCCGAAAACGTCGGCAATGGCTAAATTGAGTGAGTCATGAGCGAGCTGTTACTGATTGATGATGACCAGGAGTTGTGCGAACTCCTGAGTAGCTGGCTGAGCCAGGAAGGCTTCCAGGTACGCGCCTGCCACGATGGCCAGAGCGCGCGCAAGGCGCTGGCCGAATCGGCGCCTGCCGCTGTGGTGCTGGACGTGATGCTGCCCGACGGCAGCGGTCTGGAACTGCTCAAGCAATTGCGCAGCGAACACGCCGATTTGCCAGTGCTGATGCTCTCGGCCCGTGGCGAACCGCTGGATCGCATCCTCGGTCTGGAGCTGGGCGCCGACGATTACCTGGCCAAACCCTGCGATCCGCGTGAACTCACCGCGCGCCTGCGCGCCGTGCTGCGCCGCAGTCACCCGGCTGCCGTGTCGACCCAGCTCGAACTCGGCGACCTGAGCTTCAGCCCGGTGCGCGGCGTGGTCAGCATCGACGAGAAAGAACTGACCCTCACCATGTCCGAAAGCCGTTTGCTCGAAGCCCTGCTCAAGCAGCCCGGCGAACCGCTGGACAAACAGGAACTGGCGCAATTGGCCCTCGGCCGCAAGCTGACCCTGTACGACCGCAGCCTCGACATGCACGTCAGCAACCTGCGCAAGAAGATCGGCCCCCACCCCGACGGTCGCCCGCGAATCGTCGCCCTGCGCAGCCGCGGTTATTACTACAGCCTGTAAACCGTTTGCTTCTCTGTGGCGAGGGAGCTTGCTCCCGCTGGACTGCGCAGCAGTCCCTCGTTTTTGATTTGAAAAGCGAGGGGCCGCTTCGCTGCCCAGCGGGAGCAAGCTCCCTCGCCACAGGCGGATTGCCAGAGATATTTGTCAGGTCGGGATCGAAGCGTCTTTACCCAAGCTTTACGCAGCGCTGACCGCCGCTGACCTTGATCTCCGTAATCTGAACTCATCCGGAACGTACCGGGAACGAGACAAGGAGATACACCATGCGCAAGACTCTTATCGCTCTGATGTTCGCTGCCGCTCTGCCAACCGTCGCCATGGCTGTGCCACAGGATGGCGGCCCGATGGGTGGCCCGCTCGACGGCCCACGCCACGGCGGTCAGATGCACGGCGAGCACGGCAAAGGCCCGTACAGCCAACTCGACCTGTCCCGTGAACAACGTGATCAGATCCGCAAGATCATGGGCGAGCAGATGCATGAGCGTCGCCAGGTAGTCGAGAAGTACCTGGAAAAACTCTCGCCGGCTGACCAGAAAGCCATGAAAGACGAGATGGCCGCCAACCACAAGAAAGCCGAAGCTGACGTACGCAACCTGCTGAAACCGGATCAACAGAAGAAATTCGACGAGATCCAGAAGAAACAGGCTGAACGCCGCGCCGAATGGGCCGAGTTCAAAGCGTGGAAAGCGCAACAACCGCAAAAAGCGCAATAATGCGATAACCTCGGATCCGACGGCTAAGCGCCGTCGGTTCTGTTGCCACTCAATCCAAATGTGGGAGCGGGCTTGCTCGCGAATACGGTGTATCAGACAAAGTAATGTTGACTGACACACCGCATTCGCGAGCAAGCCCGTTCCCACATTGTTGAGTTTTTTGTTTGATTGAGGATTTTCTGTGCGTTCATTGTTCTGGCGTATTCTCGCAAGCTTCTGGCTGGCCATTGCTCTGGTGGCGGGGCTGTCGATTCTGCTCGGGCACATGCTCAACCAGGACGCGTGGATCCTCAGCCGCCATCCCGGCCTCAACACCCTGGCCGCCGAATGGACGCAAACCTACGAAGCCCAGGGCGAGGATGCCGCGCAGGACATCCTCGAACAACGCAAGCGCCAATATCACATCGATGTCCAGGTGCTGAACGAAAGCGGCGACCCGGTGGTGCGTGGCACCTTCCCGCGTCGCGCCGCCGCCTTCGAAGCCCGGCAGAACAACGATGACCGACGCCTGCCCTGGCGGCGCCTGACCGACGAATTCACCAGCGAAAAAACCGGCGACACCTACCTGTTCATCTTCCGCATCCCGCACCCGGAGCTCGACGCCTGGCACCGCGAAAGCCTGCTCTGGCCGCTCAGTGCGCTGGGCATTGCGCTGGTGGTGCTGACCCTGTTCAGCCTGCTGGTGACCTTCTCCATCACCCGCCCGCTCAGTCGTTTACGCGGTGCGGTGCATGATCTGGGGCAGACCACCTATCAGCAGAACAGCCTGGCGAAACTGGCCAACCGCCGCGATGAATTCGGCGTGCTGGCCAACGACTTCAACCGCATGGGCGCGCGCCTGCAAAGCCTGATCGGCAGTCAGCGCCAGTTACTGCGCGATGTGTCCCACGAACTGCGCTCACCCTTGGCGCGGCTGCGCATCGCCTTGGCGCTGGCGGAACGGGCCAACCCGGAAGAACGGGAAAAGCTCTGGCCACGCCTGACCCGCGAATGTGATCGGCTGGAAGCGCTGATCAGCGAGATTCTGGTGCTGGCGCGAGTCGATGCCGACAACGCCAGTGCTGAAGAAGTAGACCTGAATGCGCTGCTCGGCACCCTGCAGAAAGACGCGCAACTTGGCTCGCCGGAGCAGACCGTGCGCCTGGATGCCGAACCACACCTGACGCTGACCGGCTGGCCGACCATGATCGAGCGCGCCGTCGATAACCTTTTGCGCAACGCCCAACGCTTCAACCCGGTGGATCAGGCAATCGAGATGCAGGCCACGCGTCAGGGCGAACGAATTGTGGTGAGTGTGCGCGACCACGGGCCGGGTGTGCAGGCCGAGCATCTGAGCCAGTTGGGCGAGCCGTTCTACCGGGCGCCGGGGCAGACGGCGGCCGGGCATGGTCTGGGCCTGGCGATTGCCAAGCGCGCGGCGGAGCGGCATGGCGGGAGTCTGCTGCTGGCCAATCATCCTGAGGGCGGGTTTGTCGCCAGCCTGGAATTGCCGTTGGTGCCGGGCGCTGTCGTGCAACCCTGATCAAACCTGTAGGAGTGAGCCTGCTCGCGATAGCGGTGGATCAGACAAAAATTCATTGACTGATCCACCGCTATCGCGAGCAGGCTCACTCCTACATTTGATCGGTGGTGTCAGGCCTTGCCGGGCCAGGCGCTGACGAACTCGGTCAGATCAACCTTCTCCGCCACACGCGGTTCTTTCTGCGGCGTGCCGAGGTACAGGAAGGCAATCACCTGCTCGTCATCAGCCAGGCCCAGCCCCTTGGCCACGTGCGCCGAATACGCCAGATCACCGGTACGCCACACCGCACCAATCCCCTGCGCGTACGCCGCCAGCAGAATCCCGTGAGCCGCACACCCCGCCGCCAGCAACTGCTCGGCCTTCGGATACTTGACGTGATCCTGCAGTTTCGCGATCACCACGACCACCAGCGGCGCCCGCAGCGGGCCGTTGCGCGCCTTGTCGATCATCGCTTCAGTGACTTCGCCTTCCTGCATCTGCGCCGCTTCGGCCAGCAACTCGCCCATTTGCTCACGTGCCGCGCCTTCGACGGTGAGGAAACGGTACGGCTGCAAGTGGCCGTGATCCGGTGCGCGCAGGGCTGCGCCAAACAGGGCTTCGCGCTGCTCGGCGGTAGGGGCCGGTTCGACCAGGCGTGGAACGGAAACACGGTTGAGCAAAGCGTCGAGAGCCTGCATCGGCCACCTCCTGAGAAAAATGTGCGGCTATTCTAGCGGTATCCGGCAACAGGGTGCCGGTTTACATGCCCTGCCCCACGGGTAGAATGGCGCCCTTCCTACATCAGCCCGAGCGGACTTCATGGCGTTGCCGACCTTACGGATCATTGGTTTCATCATCGGCATCTTCCTGATCACCCTGGCCATCGCCATGGTTGTGCCCATGGCCACCCTGGTGATTTTCGAGCGCACCGGCGATCTGCCGTCGTTTCTCTGGGCGAGCATGATTACCTTCGTCGCCGGCCTTGCACTGGTAATCCCCGGCCGCCCCGAACACATCCACCTGCGCCCGCGCGACATGTATCTGCTGACCGTCAGCAGCTGGCTGGTGGTGTGTATTTTCGCCGCGCTGCCTTTTTTGCTGACCCAGCACATCAGCTACACCGACTCGTTCTTCGAAAGCATGTCCGGCATCACCGCCACCGGCTCGACCGTGCTCAGCGGGCTCGACACCATGTCGCCCGGCATCCTGATGTGGCGCTCGCTGCTGCACTGGCTCGGCGGCATCGGCTTCATCGGCATGGCGGTGGCGATTCTGCCGTTGCTGCGCATCGGCGGCATGCGCCTGTTCCAGACCGAATCGTCCGACCGCTCGGAAAAGGTCATGCCGCGCTCGCATATGGTGGCGCGCCTGATTGTGGCGGCCTACGTCGGTATCACCATCCTCGGCAGCCTGGCGTTCTGGTGGGCCGGGATGAGCCCGTTCGATGCGATCAACCACGCGATGTCGGCGATTTCCACCGGCGGTTTCTCGACCTCCGACCAGTCCCTGGCGAAGTGGACGCAACCGGCGGTGCACTGGGTCGCGGTGGTCGTGATGATTCTCGGCAGCCTGCCGTTCACGCTGTACGTGGCGACCATGCGCGGCAACCGTCGTGCACTGATCAAGGATCAGCAAGTGCAGGGTTTGCTCGGCATGTTGCTGGTGACCTGGCTGGTGCTCGGCACCTGGTATTGGTGGACCACCAAGCTGCACTGGCTGGAAGCGCTGCGGCACGTGGCGCTGAACGTGACGTCGGTGGTCACCACCACCGGTTTTGCCCTCGGCGACTACAGCCTGTGGGGCAATTTCTCGCTGATGCTGTTTTTCTATCTGGGCTTTGTCGGCGGCTGCTCCGGCTCGACGGCGGGCGGGATCAAGATCTTCCGTTTCCAGGTCGCCTACATCCTGCTCAAGGCCAACCTTAACCAGCTGATTCATCCGCGCGCGGTGATCAAGCAGAAGTACAACGGTCACCGTCTCGACGAAGAGATCGTGCGTTCGATCCTGACCTTTTCGTTCTTCTTCGCCATCACCATCTGCGTGATCGCCCTGCTGCTGTCGCTGCTCGGCGTCGACTGGATGACCGCGTTGACCGGCGCTGCCAGCACCGTGTCCGGCGTCGGCCCGGGCCTGGGCGAGACCATCGGCCCGGCGGGCAACTTTGCCACCTTGCCGGATGCCGCGAAGTGGATTCTGTCGTTCGGCATGCTGCTCGGCCGACTGGAGATCATTACGGTGTTTGTGCTGTGTATTCCGGCCTTTTGGCGTCACTGATCGGTGTCTGCAACAGCCGCGCCCGGTAATCGCCGGGCGTGGTGTCGAACCAGCGGCGGAACGCACGGAAGAAGTTGCTCGGATCGGCAAACCCCAGCAGATAGGCAATCTCCAGCAAGGTCATGTTCGGCTGTGCCAGATACTGCTCGGCCAGTTCGCGGCGGGTATCGTCGAGCAACTGCTGAAAACTGGTGCCCTCCTCCTGCAAACGGCGCTGCAAGGTGCGCTGCGACAGATGCAGGGTCTGCGCCACGGTATCGCGCTTGGGTTCGCCCTGTGGCAGTAATCGGCACAACACCTGGCGCGCCTTGTGGGTCACGCGACTTTCGGAAAAACGCGCCAGGTATTCCCCGGCAAACCGGTCGTGCAGCAGCGCCATGGCTTCGTTGGCGGTGGGCAGCGGCGCTTCCATGTCGGCCCGTTCGAAAATCAGCGCATCGTACGGCGCGTTGAACATCAGCGGCGCGTGGAAGGCTTGTCGGTAGGGTTGCAGGTCTGCGGGTTCGTCACCCTGAAACAGCACTTTGACCGGGTGCAGGGTGCGTCCGGTCAACCAGCCGCACAGGCCAAGCGCACAGGCCAGCGAGGCTTCGGCGCTCTGCCGGGTTGGCGGCAGGTGATCGCCATGCACCGTCAGAATCAGCGCATAGCCTTCTTCGAGCAGACGAAAACTCAGGTCGGCGCTCTCGGCGATGATCCGCTGATAACGCACCAGGCGTTGAAAGCCTTCGGCCAGCGTGTTGCTCGACATCAAGGCATAGCCGGCAACGTGGAACGACGCCGGGCGTACCACCTTGCCCATGTTCAGGCCGATCGCCGGGTTGCCGGACAGCTCGACCGCCCGTTGCCAGAGGCGGGTCATGGAATCTTGCGGGAAGCGCGCATCCGGATCATTCAGGGCGGCGTAATCGAGCCCCAGTTGCTTGAACAGTACCCGGCAATCCAGGCCGTCCATCTCCAATGCTTTGACAATCCCCATCGCCCAGCTTGCAGAAGTCGTTCGTTCGCTCATGGCGTTATTCTTTTACATGATGGATCGCATGTGACGACCCGATTTGCGAAGGATACTAAAGTGGCGCCCATTGTCACTGGCTGATGCCAGTGTTCACTCTAGACTCAAATAAGCTACCCGCCGAACAACTTGCCGTCAGAACAATAACCACAGAGATCGCAGTCGTGGAAAACATCAAGCAATTCAACACTTTCGCCGAGTTCTACCCGTATTACCTCAGCGAACACGCCAACAGTACCTGCCGACGATTGCATTTCATCGGCACCACGCTGGTGATTTTCATTCTGGCCATGACCATCGCCAAAGGCGCTTGGCTGCTGTTGTTGGCCCTGCCGCTGGCCGGTTACAGCTTTGCCTGGGTCGGCCACTTCTTCTTTGAAAAGAACCGTCCGGCGACTTTCCAGCATCCGCTGTACAGTCTGCTCGGCGATTTCGTCATGTACCGCGACATGATCCTCGGCCGCGTGGCGTTCTGAAACCCGACCCACCAGGAGGCTTGCCGATGAACGCCAATGCCCGCTTCACTCACATGCAGGACGGCACGCAGGAAGACTGGGCGATCATCGCCGCGGACTTCAGCGCCTACGCTCGGCAATTGCCGTCGCGGATCATCGCGCACCTGAAGTTGCTGGAAGGTGATTTCGGCGGCTTCCCGGTGGATCGCCTGACCCATTCGCTGCAAACCGCGACCCGCGCCTATCGCGATGGTCGTGACGAGGAATACGTGGTCTGTGCGCTGCTGCATGATATTGGCGACACCCTCGGCTCCTACAACCACCCGGACATCGCGGCGGCGATTCTCAAACCGTTCGTCAGTGCCGAGAATCTGTGGATGGTCGAGAAGCACGGGATCTTTCAGGGTTATTACTTCTTCCATCACCTGGGCATGGATCGGCATCTGCGCGAGCAATTCGCCGCGCATCCGCAGTATCAGGCCACGGCGGAATTTTGCGCCAGGTACGATGCGGCGGCGTTCGACCCGGCCTATGAAACCCTGCCACTGAGCTTCTTCGAGCCGATGATGGAGCGGCTGTTTGCCCAGCCGAAGCACTCGATCTACAAGGCGGCGATGGAAGAACACAGCCCGGCCTGAGAACACCACAGATCAATGTGGGAGGGGGCTTGCTCCCGAAGGCGGTGTGTCAGATAAACATGTACTTACTGATACACCGCATTCGGGAGCAAGCCCCCTCCCACAGGAGATATCTGGGGTCTAGGCAATCTCGGCAACCTTGGCCGCCTTGAGCTGTGCCTCACGCGCCTGTGCATCCGCCAGGCGATACAGCTCGATCGTGCCGTCCCAGTGCTCGATCAACGCCGTGCACGACTCCACCCAATCGCCGCAATTGAGGTAATCCACCTCGCCGACCTTGCGGATCTCGGCATGGTGAATGTGCCCGCAGACCACGCCGTGCAATTCGCGTTTCACGCATTCGTGGGCGATGGCTTCTTCGAAGTCGCTGATGAAGCTCACTGCCGTCTTCACCTTGTGTTTCAGGTACGCCGACAACGACCAGTAGCCGTAGCCATAACGCGCTCGCCAGTGATTGAGCCAGCGGTTGAGGGTCAAGGTGAATTCGTAGGCCGAGTCGCCGAGGAAGGCCAGCCAGCGGTGGTAGCGGGTGATCACGTCGAACTGGTCGCCATGGATCACCAGCAGGTGCCGGCCATCCGCCGTGACATGCACCGCCTCGTCGACCAACTGGATGTTGCCGAGAATCAGCTTCGAATAACGGCGCAGGAATTCATCGTGGTTGCCGGTGACGTAGATCACCTCGGTGCCGCGCTTGCTCATGGTCAGCAGGCGACGGATCACGTTGGTGTGCGCCTGCGGCCAGTACATGCCACCGCGCAGCTTCCAGCCGTCGATGATGTCACCGACCAGATAGATCTTGTCGGCGTGGTAGCCCTTGAGAAATTGCGACAAGTGCTCTGCCTGGCAATCCCGCGTGCCCAGGTGCACGTCGGAAATCCACAAGGTACGCACCCGTTGTTTGCGGCTGGGTTTGGCGAGCTCGGCGCTGGTCATGGGCAACCCTCTGCGATGTTTTCGCCACTGTGCACGTGCCGGGTGAATCGACCATGACAGACAGGCGTCAGTCGTGTGACAGCGCGCAAGCCCGTCGCCCCGGTGTAGACTGGCGCTCACTTCGGAGACTTCTTCCATGCGCCCGATCCTCACCCTGCGCCAATACACCCACGACCTGATCGTCCACAGCCACGACCACGCGCAACTGGTTTTCGGGCTGTCCGGCGCGCTGGATTTCGAAGTCGAGGGTCAGGGCAGCCAGGTGCGTCAGCAGAGTTTCGTGGTGGTTCCAGGCGGCGCGCATCACGCCTGCGGCAGCCCCGATGGCAGTCGTTGTCTGGTGCTGGACGTGCCGGACGGGCCATGGCTGAACGATTCGCTGGGCGAGCACGCCGACGCCAGTCAGCGCTTGCTCGACCAGCCTGCGCGATTGTCGCTTGATGCCGGGCAAAGCCAATTGGTCCACTGGCTGGCGCACAGCCCGGTCAGCGATCCGCTGATCGCCCAGCAAGGCGCAGTGTTGCTGCTGGCCAGCCTGAATCACGCCAGACCTGCCGAACATTCGGCGCGGCGCCTGCCCTACGCAGCGCTGGATGCGCACATCGAACAATACGCCGCCTACCCGCTGCAGGTGGCCGATCTGGCGCAGATCGCCGGGCTGTCCAGCGCCCGCCTGCATGCGCGCTTCATGGCTGAATGCGGGCAGACACCGATGGACTACATTCGCAGCCGGCGCCTGCACAAGGCAGTCTGCCTGCTGCGCGACACGGCGCTACCCATCGGCGAGATCGCCAGTCGGGTCGGCTACAGTTCGCAAAGCGCGTTCGCGGCGGCGGTGTTGCGCGAGTTCGGCGCTTCGCCGGGGCAGTTGCGCCGCGACTCCTGCGACAAAAAACGCTAGTTCGCCGACAGACTTCTGCGCCGCAACGCGTTTCAATGGGCAACATTGAAACCGTGTTCGGATTAAGGATTGCAATGACTCCGCGTACCGCCCTCGGCGCCCTGCACATTGGCGCTCTGATGTTCGGCCTGACCGGTGTGTTCGGCAAACTCGCGGCCGCCTCGCCGGCGGTGATCGTCTTCGGACGTGCAGCGTTTGCCGTGCTCGCCCTGGCCTTTTTCGCCCGCTTCGCCAGTCAGCACGGCTGGCGGACACTGCAGGCGGTCGACTGGCGGCGCCTGGCGCTCAGCGGCGTGTTGCTGGCCGGGCACTGGGTGAGTTTTTTCATCGCGGTGAAGGTCGCCGGCGTGGCCATCGCGACCCTGGGCTTTACCAGTTTCCCGGCGTTCACGGTGATTCTCGAAGGGCTGATTTTCCGCGAACGCATCCGCGCCAATGAAATCGTGCTGGTGGTGCTGGTCAGCGTCGGTCTGGTGCTGGTGACCCCGGCGTTCGATCTGGCCAGCGGCGCCACTACCGGGTTGCTCTGGGCGGTGCTGTCGGGCTTGCTGTTCGCCCTGCTGTCGCTGACCAACCGCGCCAGCTCCGGACGCATCCCGGCGGTGCAGGCCGCGCTGTGCCAGAACGTGGTGGTGGCGCTGTGTCTGCTGCCGGTGGCTGCGCCGCAACTGAGCGAAGTGCGCGCGCTGGACTGGCTGTGGATCGGTCTGCTCGGGGTGTTTTGCACCGGTGTCGCCCACAGCCTGTTTGTCGCCAGCCTCGCGGTGATCAAGGCGCGCACCGCCGCCGTGGTGTTCGCCATGGAGCCGGTCTACGGAATCACCGTCGCTTGGTTGCTGTTCGATGAAAACCCGACCGTGCGCATGCTGATCGGTGGCGCGCTGATCATCGTTGCCATCGTGGTCTCGGCGCGGATGTCAGGCAGCGCCGACAAGAAAACCGTGGCTGCCGAAGCCGCGTCTCACTGAGTGCGATCGTTATGGCCAAGGTCGCGCTCAGGGTCGATCTGATCGCGCACCCGCTGCTTGAGCACCTTGGCCTCGGGAAAACCACCGTCGGCCTTGCGCTCCCAGATCTGCACGTCGTCGCAGCTGATGTGAAACACCCCGCCGGTGCCGGGCACCAGTGAGACCTTGCCGAGGTCATCGCCGAAGGTGCTGAGCAGCTCCTGCGCCAGCCACGCGGCGCGCAGCAGCCACTGGCATTGGGTGCAATAAGTGATGACGATTTCCGGTTTTGCAGCAGACATGTTCGCTGAAACTCCTGAGACAGAGGGCGCCGCTATAATAGCCGGCTTTATCGCTTGCCCCGAGACTCACCATGCGCCGTTTGCTGTTCTGCCTGCTGCTTGGCTTCCTGCCCCTCTTTGCTAATGTCACCGTGCATGCCGCCGAAGCGCCCCGCCCGAAAGTCGGCCTGGTGCTGTCCGGTGGCGCCGCCCGTGGCCTGGCGCACATCGGCGTGCTCAAGGCGCTTGAGGAGCAAGGCATCAAGATCGATGCGATTGCCGGCACCAGCATGGGCGCAGTGGTCGGTGGCCTGTATGCCTCGGGCTACAAGATCGACGAACTGGAAAAACTCGCGCTGAACATCGACTGGCAGCAGGCGCTGTCCGACGCGCCGCCCCGGGAAGACGTGCCGTTTCGCCGCAAGCAGGACGACCGCGATTTTCTGGTGAAACAGCAACTGAGTTTTCGCGATGACGGTAGCCTCGGCCTGCCGCTGGGGGTGATTCAGGGCCAGAACCTGGCGCTGATGCTGGAGAGCCTGTTGGCGCACACCAGTGACACCCGCGACTTCGACAAACTGCCGATCCCGTTCCGCGCCGTCGCCACCGACATCGCCAACGGCGAAAAAGTGGTGTTCCGCAAAGGCCACCTGCCGCAGGTGATCCGCGCCAGCATGTCGATTCCGGCGGTGTTTGCCCCGGTCGAACTGGACGGGCGGCTGCTGGTGGACGGTGGCATGACTGACAACATCCCGCTCGACGTCGCGCGGGAGATGGGTGTCGACGTGGCAATCGTGGTCGACATCGGTACGCCGCTGCGCAACCGCAAACAACTGACGACCGTGGTCGATGTGCTGAACCAGTCGATCACCCTGATGACCCGGCGTAACTCCGAAGAGCAACTGGCCGCCCTCAAACCCACCGACGTGCTGATCCAACCGGCGCTGGCGGCATTCGGCGTCACCGATTTCGGCAAGGCCCAGGAGATGATTGACGCCGGTTACCGCGCCACGCGGATTCTCGACGCCCGCCTCGCTCAGCTCAAACCTCACGAATCTCAAGACGCCGAACTGAATGCAGCCCGGGCCCCGGGCCAGCGCACGCCGATCATCACCGCGATCAGGGTCGAGAACGATTCGAAAGTCGGCGATGAGGTGATTCGCTATTACATCCGTCAGCCGATCGGCGAGCCGCTGGATCTGGGCCGACTGCACTCGGACATGGGCACGCTGTACGGCCTGGATTACTTCGAACAGGTGCAGTACCGCGTAGTGCACAAGGGCCAGGATCACACGCTGGTGATCAGCGCCCGGGGCAAACGCAGCGGCACCGATTACCTGCGGGTCGGCCTGAACCTGTCAGACGATATGCGCGGTGACAGCGCCTTCAATCTCGGCGCCAGCTACCGCATCAACGGCATCAACCGCCTCGGCGCGGAATGGCTGACCCGCGCACAAATCGGCGACAAGCAGGAACTGTATACCGAGTTCTATCAGCCGCTGGACGTCGGCTCGCGCTACTTCGTTGCCCCGTATGCTGCGTTTGAAGCGCAGAACGTCGATGCTGTGCTCGACAACGACCCGATCGCCCAATACCGCGTCGAACGCTACGGTTTCGGCCTCAATTTCGGCCGGCAGATCGGCAACAACGGTGAAATCCGCTTCGGGGTCGGCGAGGCCTGGGGCAAAGCGGATGTGCGCATCGGCGATCAGGACCTGCCGAGAGAAAACTTCACTGAAGGGTTCTACTCGCTGAAGTACTCGTTCGACTCGCTGGACAACGTCTACTTTCCCCACGAGGGCAAGGACGTCAGCCTGACCCTGATGCAATTCGAACCGGGCTTCGGCTCGGACACGCGCTACCGGCAGTGGGAATTCAAGCTCGATAAAGCCATGAGCCATGGCCCGGATACACTGATTCTCGGCGGCCGTTATGGCCGAACGCTGGACGATGCCAATGTGGTGACGTCGAGTTTCCTGCTCGGCGGTGCGCGACAGTTATCGGGCTTTCGCGAGGATTCGATTTCCGGGCAGAACGTCAGCCTGATGCGCGCGGTGTACTACCGCCGGTTGACGCCACGCTCTTATTTGCCGCTTGATTTCCCGCTGTATGCCGGGGCTTCGCTGAAACGCATTCCAACTGTGGGAGCGGGCTTGCTCGCGAAGGCGATAGTTCAGTCAGCGAACAATTCCGCTGACTGAACCTTCAGCGAATCCCCGCCAATAACGTCCGCGCCGTTTGCCTGAGGGGTTCATCCCCTTCCTTGAGCAACTCATTGAGCAAGGCAATCGCGCTGTCGATATCCCCGTCATCAATGCAGGTCTGCGCCTGTTCGAGCTTCTCAGAACCGTATTCCGGCTCAGTGCCCCCAAGCTCCAGCGGTTCCAGCACCAGCGATTGCTCCGGTTCGCCGAACTCGTTGAGAAAGTCATCGTCCAGCGGCTGCGCGTCCGGTTCGGGGATCCACTCCAGCTCCGCCTCTTCGCTGGCCGCTGTTTCGGGCAGCTCGAAGTCCGGCGGCAGGATCTCGAGATCGGAGTTCGATGCAGTCCGCTCTACGGGCTGCTCAGGTGTCAAACGACTGTCTTCAAGATCCCAACTGGACGCCATCGACAGCTCACCCAGATTCAACTCGAAATCATCCTCGGGCGCCGGTGACGCAGGAGCAGCCACTGCCGCAGCAGCGACGATCGGCAATACCGGGGTAATCGGCGCAGCGCCGGTCAACTTTGGATGCCGCTCACGGATCGCGGCCAGTTGCTGCGGATCAACTCCTGCATCACGCAAGCGACTTTCCTGTTGTTCATAAGCTGCGCTGTCCCCTTGCCGCCCCAACACTTCGAGCAATTGCACACCCAACTCGGTGCGCTCGGGCTCCTTGTCCATGGCATTGCGCAACAGCCCGACCGCCTCACTCAAACGCCCATAGGCCAGATAGATCCCCACCGCCTCCAGCACATCGCCGGCCGCCGGTTCTTCACGGTGTTCGGTGGCTGCGCGGATGCTTGCCGATTGGGGGGCTGGCGGCTCTTCAGGATCTGTTTGTCGAGCTGCCGGGAGAGCTGCCAGTGGTGCGGTGCCCTCCACCAGCTGCCGCCGACGCCGTACGAACAGCCCGGCACCCAATAATCCCAGCAGCATCAACAAGCCACCGAGCAGCGGCCAGTTGAGTCCATCGTCGGCAGCTTCAGGCGCGGTGATGACTGGCGCGGGAGTTGGCGGCGTGATGGCTGGTGCCGGTGGCTGTTGCAGTTCGCTCAAACGCGTTTGTAGATCACTGACCTGCTTTTTACCGTCGGCAATCTGCACATCTTGCGCCTGCAGTCTGGCGTTGAGTTCGTCCACGGTCTTCTGCAACTGCTGATTGAGCAACACGCTGGCCGCCAATTGCTCGGCCACGGCATCGTTGGCTGGCGCCGCCGGAGCAGGTGGCGCTGAAGGGGCGGCGTCGCGCTTGCCCTGAGCAGCCTGAGGCGCCGCCGTGGCAGGTTCGACGGTGGGAAATTCAGAGGATTGCGCACGTGGATCGGGCTCGTCGGTGGCCGGCACGATACTCGGCGATCCGGGTGGATCGATCAGCAGCGTGTACTCGCGCAGCAGGCGGCCATTGGGCTGATTGAGCTGCACCAGAAAATTCAGGAAGGGTTCATTGACCGGTTTGCGCGAGGTCACCCGGATCATCTGGCGATTGCCATGCAGGATCGGGGTGAACTTGAGGTCATTGAGGAAGAACACCCGCTCGACCCCGGCCCGGGCGAATTCATCCGCGGTGGCCAGGCTGGCCGAGAGGTCGCTGGCACTGAGGCCAGCGGCATCCACCAGCGCGATGTCGGCCTTGAGCGGCTGATTGAGGGCTGAGTGGACGGTGATGTCGCCCAACCCCAGTGCCATCGACCAGGTCGAATAGCTGAATACACCAGCGACCAGCAGCCATCTGGCGCCACCGCGCAGTACAACGTGCCGACTTGCGAGCATGAGCATCCCTTAAATAAGCAAAACCGGTTTCTATGCGTTCGCACATCCGGTACGAACACGATATTGCCCAGTAGTTCTTATAGTCTGCTCTGCGCGATCCCTCAAAAAACCGGCGCGCGGTTTATGCCTCAAGATTTTTCCAGGTTGCCCAGAATGTGCCCGTGAACGCGCATGCACACCTTAAGATCCGCCTCGTCGACGCCTTCGAACAATTCGTGGCGCAACTGTGTAGCGATGGTTTCGATTTGTTCGATCAGCGGCAGTGCCGGGGCGCAGAGCACGATTTTTTTCGCCCGGCGGTCTTCCATCACCGACTGACGTTGTACCAGGCCCTGGCTTTCCAGGCTGTCGAGCAAGCGCGCGAGGGTCGGCCCTTCGACACCCACGCTTTGCGCCAGCTCGCGTTGGGTCGGCGCGTCTTCGAAACGCGCCAGATGCAGCAGCACCAGCCAGCGCGCCTGGGACAAGCCCAGACCGGCCAGCCGGCGATCCAGTTCGGCACGCCAGCCACGAGACATCTGGGCCAATTGCATGCCAAAGCGGTGTTGATCGGTTAACGGCATAAAACACTCATGAGTAGACTGACAAATAGAGAAAAACTAATTATTAGTCAGCTAAGCATGACATTTGGCTATAGGCAAGAGCCGACCTGTACTGAATCGTTACAACTGCCTGACGGTTGGCGCAATCGCCCTCTTACATTTCGAATTCCGATTGCAGCGCAGCCCTTACGCAGTAAAGAACACCCTCCGGAACCCGACCGGCGAACAGCTCGGCCACTTCGGCGACCGACGGCAACTCGCCCTCGCCGTCGAGGAACGCGTCCTGCACTTCGCCCATCAGTTCTTCAGGCAAGTCGAGCGCCTGCTCCAGCGACAACTGTTGCTTACCGATGGCCTCGGCGAGCATGGTGTAGACGTTCTTTTCCGAGCATTGCAACTGCCCGGCGATCTGCATCGGGGTCATGCCGGCGCGGGCCAGGGTGATCAGTTCGTGACGCACATCGGCCACCACTTTCGGCGCCTCGGCCTCGCCGCCGAGCACTTCGAGGAAGGCTTCGCCGTAACGTTCCAGCTTGCGCGCACCAACACCGCTGACCCGCGCCATGTCGGCCAGCGAGGTCGGCTGGCTGCGGAGCATTTCCAGCAGGGTCGAATCGGGGAAGATGACGTACGGTGGCACGCCATGCTCTTCGGCGAGTTTGCGCCGCAGTGCACGCAAGGCTTCCCACTGTTCGCGCTCTTCGCCACGCACCAGCTGACTGGCCGGACTCTTGCTGGCGGTCTTGGCGGTGACTTGCGGCTTGAGGTCGCGGCGCAGCTCCAGGCTCACTTCGCCCTTGAGCAATGGCCGGCAGGTATCGCTCAGGCGCAGGCCACCGTAGCCTTCATGATCGACGTCGGCCAGACCACGCGCCACCAGTTGCCGGAACAACGAGCGCCATTCGCTCTCGCTCAGCGCCTTGCCGACGCCGTACACCGACAGGTGCTGATGGCCAAAGCTGCGGACCTTTTCGTTGTCCTTGCCCAGCAACACGTCCACCAGATGGCCGACGCCATAGCGCTGGCCAGTGCGATAGATCGCCGACAGTGCCTGGCGCGCCGGCTCGGTGGCGTCCCAGGTCTGCACGCCGTCGACGCAGTTGTCGCAGTGGCCGCACGGCTCGGGCATGTCTTCGTCGAAATACGCCAGCAGGGTCTGCCGGCGGCAGCGGGTTTCTTCACAGAGCGAGAGCATCGCATCGAGTTTGTGCTGCTCCAGACGCTTGTGGCGCTCATCGCCTTCGGAGTTCTGCAGCATCTGCTTGAGCATCACCACGTCTTGCAGACCGTAGGCCATCCACGCATCCGCCGGCAGGCCATCACGGCCGCCGCGCCCGGTTTCCTGATAGTAGGCCTCGAGGGATTTCGGCAGATCGAGGTGCGCGACGAAACGCACGTTGGGCTTGTCGATGCCCATACCGAACGCCACGGTGGCGACCATGATCAGGCCTTCCTCGTTGAGGAAGCGCTTCTGGTGATAGGCGCGCAAATCGTTGGGCAAACCGGCGTGATACGGCAGCGCCGGGAAGCCCTGCTCGCTGAGAAACGCGGCGACTTCTTCAACCTTCTTGCGCGACAGGCAATAGACGATGCCGGCATCGCTGCGCCGTTCAGCGAGAAACGCGAGCAACTGCTTGCGCGGCTGTTCCTTGGGCACGATGCGGTAGAAGATGTTCGGGCGGTCGAAGCTCGACAGGAAACGCTCGGCGTTCTGCAGGTGCAGGCGGGTGACGATTTCTTCGCGGGTACGCTTGTCGGCGGTGGCAGTCAGGGCGATGCGCGGTACGTCGGGGAACATTTCCGCCAACTGGCCCAGTTGCAGGTATTCCGGGCGGAAATCATGGCCCCATTGCGACACGCAATGCGCTTCGTCGATGGCGAACAGGGCGATGTTCAAGCCTTGCAGGAACGACAGCATGCGCGGCTGCACCAGACGCTCCGGCGCCAGATAGAGCATTTTCACTTCGCCACGCTTGATCCGGTTGGCGAGGTCACGCTGCTGTTCGGCGCTCAACGTGGAATTCAGCGCAGCGGCGGCCACGCCCAGCTCTTCGAGGGTGGCGACCTGATCGTCCATCAAGGCGATCAGCGGCGACACCACCACCGCCAGGCCTTCGCGCAACAGCGCCGGCACCTGGAAGCACAGGGACTTGCCGCCACCGGTAGGCATCAGCACCAGCGCATCACCGCCGCTGGCCACGCGCTCAATGATTGCACCCTGACGGCCACGGAAACTGTCGTAGCCGAAGATGTCCTTGAGGACGCGTTGAGCCTGTTCGAGCATAAAAACTCCAAAAATCTACCGAAACATCCCTGCACAGGCTGGTTCAGGACAGCCACAGCTGCTTAAACAAAACGTAAGAACGCATTGCCAGACCACCGCAATACGAGCAGGGAGCGCAAAACGCGGCAGTATACCCGAGCGTTCCCCGGCACAGGGTGCCGCTGATAAGACTCCGCTAGCCGCCAACACGAAAACCCTGTGGGAGCGGGCTTGCTCGCGAAGACGGCGTGCCAGTCGATGCAAAAGTGTCTGATACGCCGTATTCGCGAGCAAGCCCGCTCCCACAGGGATATTCGTGTTGCCTGTAATTGCGGCAAATCTGCCGTGCGGCTGGCTTGAGCGCTCAAGAAGGCCTAGAATTCCCGCATTGTTTATTCCCCCAAGGTAGCCCCGTAATGTCCTTCGCTGAGCAACTAACCCGCCTGCAAGTCTTTCTCGACGCCGACGAGCTGCACGAAGAGGCGCTGGATTACGTGGCCGCCCACGGTTACCTGACCGCCCTGTCGATCTGTGCAGAAGACGTACCGGAGCGTGAGTGGATCGACGCCCTGTTCGCCGAAGAGCCGCATTACAGCAGCGAGGCCCAGCGCGAAGAAATCGAAGCCACGCTGATCGGTCTAAAGGCGCACATCGCCCGTCAACTGGCGTCCGACGAAGAATTCGAACTGCCGTGCGACCTGGACCTGGGCGACGAGCCGGACGACTCTGAACTGCGCGGCTGGTGCATCGGCTTCATGGAAGGCGTATTCCTGCGTGAAGCGGCCTGGTTCGAAACCGCTGAAGAAGAAGTCAGCGAAATGCTCCTGCCGATCATGGTCGGTTCGGGCTTGTTCGACGAGCAGCCAGAGTTCGAAGACATCGCCAAGGACGCCAACCTGATGGACGACATGATCGTGCAGATCCCGGAAGCCCTGACCGCGCTGTACCTGCTGTGCCAGGCGCCAGACGAAAAACCGGCGATCCTCAAGCCACGTCACCACTAAGATCCGGCCTATGGACAACCCCATAGGCAACCGCTCCCTGATGTTGCGCTACTTCCTGCTGGCCGTCGGCTGGCTCAGCGTGGCATTGGGGGTGATCGGGATTTTCCTGCCGGTTCTGCCCACCACCCCTTTCCTTTTGCTGGCGGCCGCCTGTTTCGCCCGCAGCTCTCCGCGTTTCTATCAATGGCTGGTCGAGCACCCGAAGCTCGGGCCATGGATCCGCGACTACCTCGACGGCAACGGCATTCCGCTCAAGGGCAAGGTCTATGCGATCGGGCTGATGTGGGCGAGCATTCTGTTCTCGTGCTACCTGGTGCCGCTGCCGTGGGCACGGGGGTTCATGTTGACCAGCGCGGTGTTGGTGACGGTGTACATCCTTCGGCAAAAGACTTTGGATAAATCCTGAATACCGCCGCCCCCGCTACATCTGCATTTATCCCCGATACAGCGCCTCAGGCCGTCTATTTCGTGTGTTTCGAGCCAGTTATCCAAGTGCCCTGGCACTGACCGCTCGTCGGACAAAACCTCCTACCTGTTATTTCTGACAGTAGGCAGCACTCGCCATATCAGGCCCAATCAATCAACGCCTTCCTCGCAGAGCCACCTGTCCTTCGCCGAGGTTTTTCGTCATGACGCACTTTCACTCCTTCCTGTTTCCACGCTTGCAGACTGAAGTTCCGGGGCTGAAACTGCGTCCCTTGCGGATTTCGGCCATGATAGAGCCGATCGTCAATGGGGACGGCGGTATCAACTGCAAAACCTACTACCAGTTTCCCGACGGTTTGTTCTGCGCCGTCGATGCCTACGCCGAACCCATGCGCAAAGGTGACACGCTCGATATTTATTGGGGCAAGGATCACAAGATCTTTACCCGGGTTCTGCAGGACGACGAAGACGGCAGCAACCAACCGGTGTTTTTCTTCCTGCCTGTGACGAACATCCTTCCCGGCTGGGTCGACGAGGTCTACTACGTACTGACCCGCGCGGGCAGCACCAGCCCCGAGGAGCCCGCCACGCCCTTGCGAATATTGGTGAAGCTGGATCTGCCAGGCGGCAAAGACGATGAACCCCATTTGCCCGGACATGCAAAATTGCACATCGTGCAGCTGCCGCGCGACGTCATCGTTAACGGCGTGGATGCGGTTTGGGCAGCCAAGGGTGTGCCGATGGTTATTCCTCCCTACCCGAACATCGCCGTGCGCGACGTTATCCAGGTGCAATGGGGCAACGCCTTCTTGTCACCTCATACCGTCAGCGCCGATGAGGCAGCCGGCACGGCACCTATCGAGATCACCGCACACCAGGACGATATTGTGGCCGGTGGCGACGGCAACGCGCAGGTGGTGCATTACGGGATCCATGACGAGGTATTCAACCACTCCGAGAAGTGGTCGCTGAGGACCACAGTCAAAGTCATGTCCGGAATCCGGCAGCTGGATAAGCCGATTATCCAGGAGTCAGTCAACGGCATCATTGATCTCGACAAATTGAACAATCGCGATGTCAACGTGCATGTTCGCGCCTCCACCAGCGATTTCCAGGTGGGTGACACCGTCACCATGACCTGGGTAGGCACACCACCCACCGGTGCTCCGCTGCCCAACCAACAATCCCAGAGGGTGGAAAGCTTCCCCAGCATCCTCATGTTTCAGATTCCGAATGCGCAGGTCCGGGCGATTGCCAAGGGAACCGCAGACGTATCGTATGTGCGCTACAAAAAGGACGATGGCTCTGCGCTCCCCTCCAGGCACGAACTCGCCAGGGTGGAAGGCCGGATCCCAGCGCCGGTCTTGAGCGAAGCCGCGGGCAATACGGTGAGCGCCGATATCACATCGGCCACCGTGAACATTCAGTACCCGGGCATGACCGAGGACGATATCGTCAACATGGCCTGGCTGGGCACCAAGGCCAATGGCATTCCCTACTTGTATGAGGCTCGGCACATCGTCAGCCCGCAGGACGTGGAAAATCATCTCGTGACCTTGTACGTGCCGGGAAAACATCTGCGGGTGCTGGAGAACGGTGCGCTGAATCTGTTCTACCGGGTGTCCCGTGACGGGCCGCACTGGCGGGGCGCGCATGAGTCCGGACATCAGGAAATCAACGTGTTGCGATTCACCTGAGTCGCAGGCGTCAGGTCAACCCGCCGGCCCGGACAGCGGGTTGACCGGCAGTCCAGCACAAAAAAACGCCCGGCAGGTGCGAGGCGTTTTTCAGGTATTCACATCATGACGCTGCTTACCAGGTCCAGCGCGCTCCGAAACTCAAGTCATACGGTTTCTCGATGGACTTGCCATGGCTGTAGTCGTAACCGGCATACACTTGCAGGTCCTTGGTCAATGCCACTGCAACGCCTGCGCCCAGCACACCACGGGTGCCAGACAAGTCGTTGTTGAACTGATTATCAGCGTTGACCGTCACGCGGTTGTTATTGATGAACTCGTGCTGCACCGCAACGCGCACATAAGGCTGGGCGACCATGCCATTGCCCATGTTGAAATTGCGGCCTACAGTGGTTCCCGCTTCACCCAGCACCGAGCGGCTGCGATCACCGTCGGCCTCCATGCCATTGTCCAGATCAAAGTTGCGCCCCTGAACCACCGCTGTCGACAGTTTGCCGTACGGCTCGATGAAGTAGCCATCCTCCAGTTTGATCTGGCGACCGAACTCCGCCGAAGCGCTGACACCGGAGCTGTCATAACTGCCCTTGGCGCGGGTGCCATCGCTCATGCCGACTTTCGTATCGCTCTGAAAGCGGTTGAACTTGAGCAGCGCATCAAAGTAGTAACCGCTCTGCTTGTTCATCCAGGTCACGTAAGGGCCCAGATAGTAGCTGTCGACCGTACCCGAAGTCCCCTGTGCGACGTCCAGGTTGGTATGGCTGTGGCCACCCATGATCCCGGCCACCCACAGACTGTCGCCCAGGTGCGTATCCGCCCCCAGAGAAAGCCCTTGCTGGGTCTGCTGATAACCCACTCCGGAAGCGGCGCTGATGTTGTATTTGTTGCCGTAGGTGCGCATCCACAGACCGGTGTCCCCCCCATTGAAACGCAACTCGCCCATGCGGCTGCGCAAAGTTGCCGCCTCGGCATACAACAGCGTCACCGGAGCGTTGAACAGCGCCAGTACCGATTTCGCCCCGGGGCTGATGGTCTTGGTGGTCGGGTCGAGAAACCATTCCGTACCGCCCTCCCCCACTTCTCGCCGAGCGAGGTCATACGACCAGGTACCCAGATCGACATGCCCGCCTCTCAGGGCAAATTGCGCGTCGCCGGCGGCGGTGTGCACCAGGGTCAACTGTTGCGGGTTCAGCGCGTCCAGACCGGAAGCGGCCACCAGCAATCCGAATTGTCCGCTGGCAACGCCCGTGACATTGAGGAAGTCGTGCAGACCGGTAGCGAAATTGCCCTTCATTTCGACCGTACTGGAACCATCCGGCGAGCCGGCCAGCGTGCCGACGTTCAACTGGTAGAAGGTATCTGGCACATCCTGCGCACCAAAGCGCACCGTCCCGCCATTCATGGCGAGTGTTCCTACAGTGTCAGCGCCTGTGAGGGTCCAGCTCGAACCGCTGTTGACGGTCACACCGTTGACCTTGTCGAGACGGCCGGTCAGTTGCGAGTTGTTCTGCAGGGTGACGTTGGCAGTCGAACCGTTTTCGACCAGCACATCGCCCTTCATGCTGCCCTGATCGAAGGTGAGATTGGCGGTACTGTTGCCGGCGACGTTGACGTTGCCTTGCAGCGTGCTGTCGCGGACAAACATGCCCGCGGTGGAAGCGCCCTGCACCGTCAGCACGTTGCCGTTGCCCCCCGTCAGGGAGGACTGGTTCAACACCTCAAGGGTGGCATTGATGCCCTTGTCCACAAGAATCGCATCACCGGTGCGGCCTTCCACACTGGCGTTGTCGAGCCGCAGTGAATTGTTGCCCAGGCCCGAGGGATCCCTGCCCATAGTCACCCCGGTCTTGTCGCCGCTGATAACCGTGTTTGCGGAGGCGCGTACATCCCCCCCCAATATGTTCAGGCCGGTACTGTCAGCCCCAGTTCCGGTCACCTGACTGTTGATGAGCGTGAGCGTGCTCAAGCCGGTGACCTGAGCACCGATTTCCCCACCCTTGAATTGACTGTCGGTTGCAGTGACCGTGGAGCCCAGGGTCGAGCCGATAGACCGATTGACCGCTAGCCCCATAAAGTCGCTGGTCACGATGGCGCGAGTGAGATCACCCGTGCTGCCGGTTATGCGGATACCCTCCAGCCCAATGTCGGCATTGACCGTTGCGCCGTTGATATTCAACGTTGATCCGGACGTGACAGACAGACTCTGGGTGGTGGCCCCCGCGATGTTCAGCACACTTGCGTTGCGTACCAGATAATCGCTCTGCGGTGTGCTTGCATCGATATCCAGCGTATTGCCGTTATCGACAATAACGGCGGCAAAAGAATGCCCGCCGGTAAAAAAAAATGCTGGCAGCACGACCAGCATTTTAAAGAGTCCTGCCGCAGCATTTTTTTGCAGCGAAACATGGTTTTTGTTCATGACGTGGCTTCCTGAATGTTCATCACCTCACATCTTTCAGAAGAAACGCCAAAAGACTGTAAGAGGCGCGAACAATACCTATCCGGGTCAAGCAAAAATGTAGGAGAAGTCCTAGCTCCGGACGGAAAAGTCCTTTCCCGCTCGAGGAATGATCCGCCTGTTTCAGCAACCGTTTCAGCGAGGACACGGGAGGCGTAGCGGCCTCCCGTGTTTCCTTTGAAACGCATTGAATCAGGTAGGCAACGGGCAACTTCCGCCATCACCCGGATTGACCAGGTACACCCTGACCAAATGCTCTTTGGAGGGAACCTCGCGCCCGTTAATAACAGCCGTATAACCGACTCCACCCCACGCATTCAGAGTCGCGAGCAAGGGCGCGTATGGGATCTTCACAATGAAGCCGGACGCGGCCTCCTGATCTGTCGGTGTGTAGAACACCTCCTTGTCTGTCCCGGGTTTGGGGTTTGCACCGCCGTCGTCGGTATAACCCTGATAGGTGAATGTCAGCTCTTGATTCGCCAGTGCCAATTCCCCGCCCGGGACGTGCACCTCGACCACCACACCCTCGATGGGATCCAGGCGCAAGGCTTTGCAGTTCAGCCAGTCAGTATAGTTAGGATCAAGGTGTAAAAATGCCGGATCAGGGACAGTGTCCTCTTGAATCTCCACATCCACCTCCTGAGGTTCTGAAATATCTACGTTGTCGTTCAGCGAATGACCGATGACGTAAGGCATCGGGTGCGTTGGATCACCGTTACCTGCCGCCGCAAAAACGCTCCACTCGACTTCCCACTTCAGAGTTGTGGGAACAGGGTCTGGAATCGTAACGAGGCCGCCATCCTCCTCAGAAACAAGCTGGCCCGCATATACAAGTTGAACGGTGTCATTTTCCTTGGCGTCGGTATAGGTATCGACCGTGACAGTAACAACCTGATCTTTGTCGGCTTCTCGCAACGTATTGACAGGGCCCCCGGAACCTCCCTGAACCGTCACCAACGCCAGATTCGGATTGGTCGGGTCTGGATTTTCCGGATCAATCGGCAGACCGGGCTTTCGCAAATCAACTTTAACTTCTTTGGAAATCGGAGTTGGCGGGTAATAAGTGCTGCCGCGTTTGATTTGGTACTCGACCTCTACAGTTTTTTCACCAGGGTCGCCGTTGAACACGTCTTTAAACGAAATATCGACGTAAAACGGGAACCCGCTGATGGTCTTCGCCATCTGCAGAATGCCGTCGTAGGTCACCACCAACTCATCTCCCGGCAAGTAGTGGGTGTATTCGTCATAGATTCCCACGCCCAAAGGGTGTTGCGCATCCGCCAGATCGACCAGACCGTCACCGACACCGTCATACAGCGGAATACTAAGGGGCAACAGCCCCTCGGGTGGGTCCGTCAGAACGACCGTAACGTGGACTGGTGGAGAAAAAGTACTTGGGTTTCCCTTACGGTCGGTGACTCTGAAAAAAAGCGCGTGAGTCCCTTAATCTTGCTTGAATACTTGTTCAGCGGTAAGTCTAAGCACGATATCAGTGGTGGTATCAGTCCGGGTGACCGAATCGACAACCTCTGCCAACACTGTCGAGTCCCCATATAACAACTCTATAAAATCGCCAATCTTCATATCTCCATAATTAGAAATCTTAATGGCTACAAAACCATTATCGTCCAGATATTTTTTGGTAATACCGTCATTTATTATTTCATCCGGAAGTCCAACCGGAAAAAACGGGTGCGGAGGAGTTCTGTCAACATTGCACTTCAACGGAACAGAGTTGCTCTCATTACCGCCTTGATCGATAAAGTATCCCAACTCATGTGTCCCCGGCCTATCGGTGTATCCGACAGGAAACGTCATGTCGATTTCAAGAATATCGGGGTCCAGCGGCGTCGTATAACGGTATCGAGTAGAGGGTATCCGACTTCCGTCAAACGTCAGATCAATGAAGCCCGGTATCACCTCCGGGTCGTCAGCCTCCGCAGGCCTCGGAACCAGACATTTGAAAGGCTTTCCCTGCAGGCTTAGCGGAATCTGGTTGGTTTCATCATCCGCCGTATCGTCTAGAAATGGGTTGTCTGGATGCACTTTGATCACGGGCGCATCAACTTTTGTAACAGCATGGCGAACTTTCATATAATCGACCCGACTTTGTTCAGCGGGCGTCAATGGTTTCGGACTTGCCATTTTTCAACTCCTTCAGAAACGGGCTTTATCTGCCCGGAATTTTGTCAATCAACTAACGCCCAAAACGCGGGCACAACACTCTCTGTCAGCCACGAATAAATACTCGTGACTGTCCCGACTAAAAACGGCTAATGCACTTTAATTAATCAAACACCCGTTACGGTTCCGTGCAGGTTTCATTAGTGGGTGAGCACACTGCACCACTGGGCATGGTTCTATTGATAATCACGAACTCTTTTTTTGAAACACCCTGCCCACCCGTAAACTTTTTCAAGGTGTAATGACATAACGCCGAACCTTGGTTTTCCATCGGCGCTATCAATTTTTCGTAATCGGTCACATGCACTTCAAAACCGTTTCTTGCCTGATCCGCACTCAAAGTGGTGAAGAACGGTTCCGCGGCCCCGGGAATGGGCATGGTGCCATTCGGTCCCGCACATCCCTGCCAGAACAACGTCACGATGTCCTTCTCGTCAAACGCCGGGTTGCCTTCAATCCTCACGCGCACCCGCTCCCAGAGACGCGGTTTCGCACAGCAGTCAAGCGTTCCTCTGATGCCAGCGTCAGGGAACGAAGGCTCTTCGAGACCTTCGATAATGATGATCGACACCTTGACGGGCGTGAATGGAGCCAACTGCTGGTTGATGCCATTGCTGGTGGTGTAATGGACCGGCAACGCCGGGTTCAGCCGGTCCTGGTCAATGACCGCCCATGGAATATTGAACGGCACTCTCTTGCCGGCAACGTCACCGCTCTGGACGATGTATTGCGCCACGGGCGTACTGATGCTCCCCCAATAAACTTCGATCGTGTGTCCTCGTTCAGGTGCGTCGAACAAGGTCAGGAAGCCGTCGGCGTCCTCGCCGAAATCTTCGGTAAGCAATGTGTTCAGCACCTTGGAGTTGGCGCCGTAGATCTCCAGCAAGGCAAGCTTGGGGTTCAACAACGCCGGCGCATCGGCGTGATCCTGGCCTGCCACCGTCAGGTTCACCGATACCAGGGTTTCCATTGATGGTTTGCTATCGACGCCCCCTGAACGCACGCGGTAAGTGACACGAGCATTCACCGGCCCCAGCCCCTTGGCTGTGAGCGCACTCCACGGCACAGGGATCACGCAAGGAAAGTTGGCCGGGTCGACATCCTGCGGCGGCAGAACAGTGCCATCCCAGTCCAGCAGTATCTGATCGCCGCTCAACGGATTGTCATAGGCATCGATTTCGACCGTCACCGCCCCTTGGTTGACCGCTCCCTCCCGGGCGTGCTGCCGATCGATCAAGCCTCTGTCCGACAGGGGGATGCGCGGAGGTTTGTGAACGGGCACCCCCGGGCTCAGATCGACGAACACAGGCAGCGGCCGCGAGCGCGGCCCCCGGTTTCCGGCCCAGTCGCGCAAGCGATAATAGATGTATCGCTGTCCATGACCGCGCAGGCGAATTTCGTCTGCGTAGACGGTGATGATGAGTTGATCGTTATCGATATCAAACTGACTGAACGCCTGCTCGCGGATTTCGGTTTCGAAGTCCGGTGGCGTGTTGGTGTCCGTCCAGTAATAAATCGCCCGGTCACGAGCCTTTACGTCCAGATAGAGGCGTACTTTGAAACGAACCTGACCGTGCTCGTCCAAATAGTCATCGGTGATGTCGCCCTCAAGATCCAGCAGCTCCAGCATCGCCGGTTCCTGGCCGTCATCCGGCGGCACTCTATCGACAGTGATGGTTTTTTTCAGCGATTCCGCGTCGTTGCCACCAATCACGAGCTTGTACGACAGGTCGTAAACGCCAGGTGCCAGGTCCCCTTGAGGCACCGAAACAATCTTGTCACCCGGATCAATGGGAATATCGAACGGGAACACCCCCGCCGTGTCGTCATCAAAGGGAAGCCCCCGTCGCCTGAAGCCCACCAACACGACGTCTTTTACGAATTCCGGCTCTGTCGAGAAATCCCACGCCGGAATCGTGATTTTCAAATCGCGATTCAATACATCGCGAGGTAATAGCCCGTCCGGGCTCTCATTACCCTCTTCGTCTTTCAGGATATCCGGAACAATCGGTTCTGGAATAACCACAAGACTTGTTTCGACATCGCCGCGCGCGTGTTGCGGATCCATCGACGACTCTTCTGGGGGCACCATTGCGAAACTCCACGGCAATTGAGCGGGCAGTGTTCTCGCGCAGGGCAGTCTTGAAGATAAAACGGGCCGTTGACTGACGATGGCGTGGAACGTTTGTGACCCAATTAGATGCCTGCCGGAAAAAGCTGACTACTGTCAGAAATACTAGGTTTTCTTACCGTTTGTCGGGAATTCGATGGAAAATGCCCAAACAGTCAGCTCAGCGTGAGGCTGCATTTTTGTTGAGCTGAATGGGGGGTGGAGTCGCCGCGCGACCCAGCGGGAGCAGACTCCCTCGCCATGGGTTGGGGTTCATCGCAGAGTCGACTTCTCTGCGGCAGCGCCTACTGGGAAGCAGTTTCAGGCATGCAAAACCCGCCCCCCGACCGTTCATCGCAAATACCTCCTTACCTGTAATTTCTGACAGTAGCCAACGCTCGCCACCTGCCCCTAAATAACCCGGAGCCTTTGCTTCCCACGCCCTGGAGTCTTCAGCATGCTTATTCAGCCCCCTCGCCTCCCGGCCCCAAAGTCTCTGCGGCAGCTGGAAATACCCGACCGTACGCAGCCGGCCCTGGAGGGGGGGGTGTGGGGGATCAATATTGCTGCCGCGCAGTTGCTGGCGCCCGACAAGGGGCTGAAAGTCTATTGTCCACCCTGGGACCGTATGGGTTTAGGTGACCACATCGAGCTGCTGCTCGACGGTGTTCAGGTCGACCAGACCACCCTCGTCAAGCCAGAGGATGTCGGCGAGCGTGTCACCCTGTATGTCCCGCCCCAGCGCTTCGTGACCGGGACCTATACGCTGCAGTATCGGGTCAAGGTACTCAACCAGACTCCGGAAACTTCGCTGCCTCCGGTGAATATCTTCGTCAAACTCGACCGGCCCGGCGGCAAGGATGAAAACGGCAGTGCCCCGGGGCATTCCGAGCTGAACATGTACATCGATCCGCGGATCATCAACGATGGCGTGGACAAGGAAACCGCCGAAACCGGCCTCGACATCATCATCAAGGCCAAACCCGGCAGCAGCAGCCCGTTGCCCTACCCCAACATGGCCGTGGGTGACCGCTGCAAATTGACCTGGGGTGGCTGGTTTGTGTATTCGCCACGGGTGACCCAGGATCACATCGATGACCCGCAAGGCCATCCACTGATCATCCATGTCGACAAGGCCACCATCCTCGACGCCGGCGATACCGATAGCCTGGCCGTAGCCTTTGAAGTACACGACATTGTCGACAATCGCTCCGAAGACTGGTGCGCCGCAGTGGAGATTGCCGTCGATACCGGCAACACGCGCCTGTCGCCTCCCATGGTCAAAGAGGCCTTCAATAGCGTTGTGGACATGGACAAACTGGGGGATGCGCCGCTGACCTTGCAGGTATTGGTCGACGCACCCGACTTCCGGATCGGTGATGTGATCATCGGCCTGGGCAAGGGCACCACGCTGGACGGCGAACCGATCAGCGTTGAAGTCCGCGGCGAGCCGCTCATCAGCGTGGGCAACATCTACGAATTGCCCCTGCCAAGCGCCGACATACGTTTGCTGACCAAAACCCAGGCCGTGTTCAGTTATCGCGTGGAACGCAGCGGGTCTGATGATCGCGCCTCCAAGGGGCGCTTCGTCAGTATCATCGGAGCAACCCGACGCCTGCTCGCGCCGATTGCCGTGGATGCGCAACAAGGGGCACTCGACCCTGATCGGGTGTACACCACCGCCGTCATCCCCTTTGATCCGATGATGCAGGTGGGCATGGTCATCGTTCTGCGCTGGGTCGGCACCCGCCAGGATTTCGGCGTCTACGACCCGGAACTGGACTGGCACACCCTTAGCAAGGGCGATATCGACGACAAAGAACCGATCCCGATCATCGTCGAGGGCAAACACCTCAAAGCCATCGAGGGCGGTACGCTGGATTTGTTCTACGTGCTGATGGCCGAGGGCAACGATGGAGGCATCATTCAGCGCGAGTCACTGCACCATGCTCTGCTGCGGGTGGGTGAGCCGCTGCTGGAACTGGTCGCGCCCATCGTCCTCGGTGAGGCCGGCGGAACACTCGAACCCGACGACCTGCCCGGCGGCTCGAGCAAACTGACCGCCCCGGCTGCCGCCGAACCCACCAAAGCGGGTGACAAGGTCACCTATACCTGGCGCGGCTCGAAAACCGGCAAGACCAGCGACTCGGTGCCGATCAATTCGCTCAATGCCGGCAAAGCCATCGATTTCACCCTGAACCCGACCTTCGTCCAGACCCACATCGAACCCAATCGCGGCGGCACTGTGGACGCGATGTATGAAATCCTCAGGGTGGCGGCAGGCGCCACGCCGGAACGTATCAGCTACTCGCGGACGTTGAGTTTCACTGTCGGCGAAGCGGTGCTGCTGACCCGGCCAAAGGTTCAGCAGGCCGAGGCCGATGGCACTACCTTGCAGCCGATCAAGGCCGTGGAAGCCCTGACTGTCAACATCGATGCGCAAGACTTGCTATTCAGCGATCTGCTCAGCGTGACCTGGACCGGCGCACCCGGCACTGCCGCCGGCGGCTCGCACACCACCCCGGCCAGACCCATCAGTGAAACCACACTGACAATCGAACTGCCGGTCACCGTGCTGGCATTCAACCTGGGCAAAACCGTCACCGTGGAGTACACCGTCACCCGCAACGGTGCGCCCCGGACCTCGTTGCCGCTGTTGTTGAATGTGGGCACTCTGCCGGATTCAAGCTTGATCCTGCCGGTGATCATGGACGCCGACGATGATGGCGAGGGCCAGGAGTTCAACGTAGGGAATCTGACCAGCAATGCCACCTATCGCATGGGCGTCTGGCCGTTGATTGCCACAGGCCAATATGTCTGGCTGCGTCTGAGAGGGACGAACGCGGATGGCAGCGACTACAACCTTCCGATCCATACGCCACCCGCCTCACAGGTCAATAATACGTGGATCAATCAAGGTTATTACGAGCGGAGCATCGCCTTTGCAGGCCTGAGAAACCTCAAGGATGGCAGCGCGCTGACCATGGAGTTCAAAGCCGCGTTCGGCAAGAGCACGGTGGAGAGTGAGGCAGTGGTTTTTCCTGTGCGCACTTACACGATCAGAGCGTTTGAGGATGTGCGGCCCTCCATCATTTCAGCAAGAGACTCTGTGGGGGAGATGATTCTGTCTGGCGGGGATACTGCTGACAGAACGATCATTCTGACCGGGGTCGCAAGCAGGGGCCAAAGAGTCGAAATTCTAGATAACCTGATAGCCATAGGCGAGGTCTTGGCAGACTCGCAAAACGGAGAATGGTCGTACACCTTGATGGGGCTTGGCGCGTTGACCCACATCTTCACTGCGAAGGTTATGGATGGTAGTGATCAGACTTCTACCCCGTACCTCATCGTTGTCATAGATGCAAAAGATATACTCAGTTTTTGGATGCAATTGCCGTCAGGAGGCGCCGGGTATCTTCCACAAAACGGTAGCGTATTGTTATTTTCGAATTACGCGGGCTTGAGCTTGGGTTTTCAGGTCGTATCCTTCGCCATAGGAAATCATGTAGTAACGCTAAGTAGCCCCATGGGTGAGCTTCAAAGCAGGACTTTAGACATTAAATCTCCTGGTTCCCGTCAAATCGGATTATGGGGTATCACGCTCAAAGGGCCGGGAATATATACGCTGAACTTCTTCGGCCCCACAGGAAAGCAGATAACTCCGCCCTTCACCGTCACATTCAATTGATACGAAAGGGTTTGCTCGCCTTAAACCCTAGTTGCTGAGAAGTAATAAGGGGACAGATTTATTTAATGCCAATCGCGAGCAGGCTCACGCCTGCAAGAGATCTTTGTCGGGCACAAAACCTGTGACCAACGCAGATCCACTGTGGGAGCGGGCTTGCTCGCGAAGAGGCCAGAACTGTCAGCGCCTATTCCTTGGGCACAACATTATCCAGCGCCTGATTCACCGCCAACTCCCCCAGCATCACCACCTGCGCAATGCCCAACACCGTATTACGACTCGGCCCCTCCAGCGTGCCGGCGAAATCGCCGAGCATGACCGTGGCCGAGGCCAGGGATTCGCAGGCGTTGGCCAGCAGGGATTCGGTGTCGGTTTGCGGGTTGACCATGAACATGCTGCTGGGGGTGTACGGCGTTGCCATGATGCGCGCGGGTGTGAGGTAGTGGTCGAGAGCGCGTTCGGCGGCTTCGTGGAGTTTTCTGGAGTTGAGGGATTCGTAGGGTGATAGCGGGTCTGTGATTGGCGGATTGGGCTTGGTTTCGGACATCAGCAGGAACTCTGATCAAAGTACTTTGAAAGAATGACTCCCTGTAGGAGCTGCCGAAGGCTGCGATCTTTTGATCTTGTTTTTTAAAAGCAACATCAAAAGATCGCAGCCTGCGGCAGCTCCTACAGGAGGACCGGGCTACTAGTTCGGCACGCGGCGGCCGTCCAGTACCCGGTTGACCATCAGTTCACTGAGCATGATCACCTGATGCAGCATCAGCATGGCCCGGCGCTGTGGGTGGTCGACGGTGTCGCCGATGTCGCGGGCCATGTCACTGGCGGCGGCTAATGACTCGCAGGCTTCGACGAGCAAGGTTTCTTCATCCACCTCGGGGTCGATGAGGAAGATTCTGTTGGATTTGCTTGAGGGTGTTGAAGGGATCGAGATCTTCAGGGCGCCGGGGTTGAGGTAGAAATTGATGGCGCGGTCGGTTGCCGCTTTTATCTTCTGCGGGTCGAGGGCTGGGTCGTACGGGATCGAGGTGTCCGGGGGGTTGGGTGTGGCTTTGAACATAGGTGACTCGCTGTTTTGAATAAGTGAGGAGCCATCACTCTCGCTACCAAACGAAGGGTGGCGGCCATTTGTGGGTTGGTAGACCGGTCAAAACAGTAAACCCGGCGCTCCCGAAGGAGCCCCACGCATGGCCACCATAAAAGCAGAGCCCCAAAAACGGACCTGTAATGTGGCGCACGACTGTAATGAAACGGGCTACCAAACCCGATCACTGATTTTCAGTGACAGGGAAACGATATAGCCCGCCCCATAGCCGTGTAAGCCGGCGGATTCTGGCGTACGCGTAGGTAACGGCGCAAGGCGTTGTAGCCGGCATGGCGTAACGGTTCGTGTACTTTAAACGTGGTTGCGGGGTTATGTTTATGTGCGGGGTTTGCTCTGTTGTTTTGATTTTGTCTGGCAAGCCGCTTTCGCGAGCAGGCTCGCTCCCACAGTTGGAATGCGTGCATTCAGGCGGGAGGTTGGTCGGCTGGGAGGCCGCCATCGCTGGCAAGCCAGCTCCCACCATTTGACCGAGTGTATTCAGTTGGGGATTGGTCGGCTGGGAGGCCGCTTTCGCGAGCAAGCCCGCTCCCACAGTTGGAATGAGTGCATTCAGTTGGGAGGTTGGTCGGCTGGTAGGCCGCCATCGCTGGCAAGCCAGCTCCCACCATTTGACCGAGTGTATTCAGTTGGGGATTGGTCGATTGTGAGGCCGCTTTCGCGAGCAGGCTCGCTCCCACAGTTGGATTGCGTGCATTCAGATGGGAGGTTGGTCGGCTGGTTGGCCGCCATCGCTGGCAAGCCAGCTCCCACCATTTGACCGAGTGTATTCAGTTGGGGATTGGTCGATTGTGAGGCCGCTTTCGCGAGCAGGCTCGCTCCCACAGTTGGATTGCGTGCATTCAGATGGGAGGTTGGTCGGCTGGTTGGCCGCCATCGCTGGCAAGCCAGCTCCCACCATTTGACCGAGTGTATTCAGTTGGGGATTGGTCGATTGTGAGGCCGCTTTCGCGAGCAGGCTCGCTCCCACAGTTGGAATGCGTGCATTCAGGTGGGAGGTTGGTCGGCTGGGAGGCCGCCATCGCTGGCAAGCCAGCTCCCACCATTTGACCGAGTGTATTCAGTTGGGGATTGGTCGACTGTGAGGCCGCTTTCGCGAGCAAGCTCGCTCCCACAGTTGGAATGCGTGCATTCAGGTGGGAGGTTGGTCGGCGGGTAGGCCGCCATCGCTGGCAAGCCAGCTCCCACCATTTGACCGAGTGTATTCAGTTGGGGATTGGTCGGCTGGGAGGCCGCTTTCGCGAGCAAGCCCGCTCCCACAGGGGAGCCTTGTTGTTCACACAATGGTGAGCACCCTAAATCCAATGTGGGAGCGAGCTTGCTCGCGAAGGCTGACGCACTGGCAACCCATCTCTCCAGACAGAAAAAACCCGCCGCCCCGATCAACCGGAACGGCGGGTTTTGTCGTTTCAGGCCTTGATCACACCGTGTCCACTTTCAGCGAATGATCATTGAGCATGCCGCTGATGATCGTCGCCGTGTCGTGCCCGCCGGCCACTACGCCGCCCGCCCCCGGGGTCACGCCGTAGTGGCTGGCGAGGTTGACGCCGGCGAGGTCGATGGTCTGGTTCGGGGTGGCGCCGGCCAGGGAGCTGACGTCGATGCTGGTGAGCACCGAGGCGCCGCTGCCGGTGACGGTGAAGTGCAGGTAATCGTCGAGCGACGCGGTGGTGCCGTTTTCACCTTGCAGCAGTTGCGACAGGTCGAGCTTGTCGGTGCCGGGGGTGAAATCGGTGATGGTGTCGTGGCCACTGTTGCCCTTGAGGTACTGGAAGGTGTCCGCGCCTGCCCCGCCAGTCAGGGTGTTGTTGCCCATGCCGCCGATCAGCAGGTCATCACCGCCACCACCGTTGAGGATGTCGTTGCCCAGGCCGCCGTTGATCACGTTGTTATTGTTGTCGCCGGTCAGGGTGTCGTTGAAGTTCGAGCCGACCAGATTTTCGATGTTGCTGATCGTGTCGGTGCCGGCGCCGAGGGTGTTTTGCGCACCGAGCAGACCGAGGTTGACCGTGACCCCGGCGGTAGCATGGGCATAGCTGACCGTGTCGATGCCGGTGCCGCCGTCGAGAATGTCATTGCCCGGGCCGCTGTAGAGCAAGTCGTTGCCCGCACCGCCGTGCATCTCGTTGTTGCCGGAACCGGCAGTCAGTACATCGTTGCCGTCGCCGCCATTGAGGATGTTGGTGCCGGTGCCCGCCACCAGAATGTCATCCCCGGCAGTGCCGGTGAGGATGTGGCCATCCTGATAGGTGATGCTGACGTTGGCCGTGTCGCTGCCGCCATGGTTGTCATTGGCGGTGTAGGTGCCGTTGAAGTCCGGCGTCACGTCATGGGCGCCGGCGTAGTTGACCGTCATGGTCAATTGATAGTTTTCCGCTGCCGTCGGATTGCTGCCACTGGTGTTGCTGATGTTGGTCACGTGAATCTGGTAGGTGCCATCGGCGCTGGCGGTGATGGTGCCGCCATCGGCGATGCTGACGAACGCGCCGCCGTTGACCGAGTACTCCATCGTGACGTGGCCGGCCGCGAGGTTGTGATCCAGGTTCAGCGTCTCGCCCTGTTTCAGTTTGACGGTGATCAGGTCCTCATCGTTGGCATTGGCATTGGTCACCGCACCGAGGTAACCGCTGACCACCAGCACTGCGGTCATCGCGGCGGTGTTGGCGGCGAACGCGTTGCGCACGTCGGCCAGGGCCTGGTTGGCCGCGGTGTTGCCGGTGCCGGCGAAGTTGATCGCACCGGTACCGGTGAAGTCCGCGCCCTTGGCCACCCAACCGGTGTTGAAGCTGGTCGGCGAGGCGTTGAGCGTGTCGCCGTCCGGGTCGGTGTCGTTGGCCAGCAACAATTCGCCCGGCACGGTGATGTTGCTCGACAGCACGTTGGTGATGACGTGGTCGTCCGTCGCCACCGGTGGCGAGTTGGGGATCACTTTCACGGTCAGCGTCGAGCTGGCGAGGTCGCCGTCGTTGTCGCTGAGGGTGAAACCGATGTTCTCGGTGATCACCGTGGTTGTGGTTTTCTGCGAGGTGTAGCTGTAGTCGCCGGTGTCCAGGTTGATCACCAGCGTGCCGCTGTTGTTGGTGGCAATGCTGATCGTGTTGTTCACGGTGTTGAACGTGCCGTGGTTGGTGCCGCCGGATGCGGTCAGCGAACCCTGGCCGCTGTTGGCGCGCGGGTCATAGGTGTAGGTGGTGCCGTCGACCACGATGGATTTGATGAAACCGCCATCGGCGCCGAAGGTACCGCCCTCGCCCAGCAGCGAACCGGTGACCGGCGCGCCTTCGACGGTGCCCGAGAGCACCGAGTTGAGCTGATTGAGATCGGTGACCACCACCGCGTTGGTGTTGGTGTGGCTGATGCCGTCATAGGCCAGCGGATCGAGGTTGGCGTTGCTCACGCCGCTGCCCAGACCGATGGCGTAGTTCTTGATGTTGTTGGCATCGAGGAAGTTTTTCAGCGCGGCTTCGTCGGCAGCGTTGATGTCGCCTTCGTTGGGTTTGCCGTCGGAGAAGAAGTAGCCGACGTTCTGCGCCCCGGTGAGTTTGCCCGAGGTGTTGAACGCGGTCTGCATCACCGCCACGGCAGCGTCGTAGTTGGTACCGCCACCGGCGGTGAGGCCAGCGAGTATGGACTTGGCCGTCGCCACATCGACCCACACCGAAGTCCGGTCAGTGGCATTACTGCTGAAGGTGACGAGCTGCACCTTCACATCGCCGAGATCATCGTACTTGTCGAGCAAGGCACTGATGGCCTGCTTGGCCAGCGCCAGACGTGATAGGCCCGGCACACCGGAGGCGTCGGCCATACTGCCGGAGATGTCGAGGACGATCAGCAGGTTGGAATCGATTTCCACCGCCGCCACCGAACGATCAGATGCCACGGCTTTTGGCACGTCGTCGACGATGTTGACCACAATCGTGCTGGTGGTGCTGTTGCCCAGCGCATCGGTGGCTTTGTAGGTAAAACTCTCGCTCAGGGTGTTGGCGCCGTCGTTGGCGTTCGGTGTGGTTTTCGGCGCCGAGGTCAGGGTGTAAGTGTAGGTGCCGTCGGCGTTGAGCTGGATCTGCCCGTAAGTGCCGGTGGCGCTGCCGACCAGGGTGTAGGTGAGCGCCCCGCTGCCGCCGGTGACCGCACCGACCAGGGTGCCGGTGGCGGTTTCGCCGGTGTTGGTCGGGTCGCTGCCGGTGACCGTGCCGGGGGCCAGGTCCTGGCCGTCCTTGGTCAGGTCGAGGGCTTTTTCGTAGACCGTCACGTCCTGATCGACCGAAGCAATCAGTTTGCTGTCGGCGACATTGATGGTGATGGTGGTGGTGCTTTCGTCGCCGTCACCGTCGCGGATGGTATAGGTGAATGTATCGGTGGCGCCCGGTGGGCTCACCGAGTTCGGGTTGCTGTGGTAAATGGCGTTGCCCGCCGCGTCCAGAGTCAGGTAGCCGTAGGCGCCGTTGATGTTGCTGTTGAGGCCGCCGATGGCCGAGGTCGCGGTGTTGCTGCCGGCGCGCACGCCGACCACGGCCCCGCCTGCCGCTGCGCCATCGGCACCGGTGACGTCGTTGCCGAGCACGCTGATATTGACCGTGCCGCCCTCCGCCACCGAGCCGGTGTCGGCCTTGGCGGTCGGCAGGTCATCGATGATGTTGACGTTGATCTGGCCGCTGGCGGTGCTGCCATCGGTGTCCGTCGCGACCACGTTGAAGTTTTCGGTGAGGCTGTTGGCGCCATTACCGGTCGGGTGGTTTTCGTTGTCCACCAGGGTGTAGCTGTAGCTGACCACGCCGGTCGCCGGGTTGTAACCGGTGATAGTGAACGTGCTGCCCAGCGGCGACACCACCGATTGCGGGAAGCCTGCGGCGACCCCGTTGGTCACGACGGCAATGCCACCGACGGTGAGGGTTTGCAGTCCATCCAGGGCCGTGACGGTGAAGGTACCGCTCTGGGTCAGTGCCGGGGTGTCAGGGCTGGTGCCGTCACTGAGGTTCTTCTCGTAGACGGTGAGTTCGCCGCCATTGACGTCGAGGCCGTTGAGCACCACCGGATCGTCGTTGTTGTGGATGTTCAGCACCAGGTTCGCGGTGCTGGTATCGCCGTCAGCATCGGTGAGGGTGTAGGTGAATGTCTCGGTGCCGTTTCCACCGCCGTGCAGCGCTTTGAAGTCGGCGTCAGCCGGGTTGAGCGTGTAGGTGTAAGTGCCGTTGGCATTGAGCACCAGCGTGCCGTAAGTCCCGGTGAACGTACCGGCGGTGATCGGCCCGGCATTCGGTCCGGTGGCGACCACGTCCGCGCCCTGCACGTCGTTGCTCAGCACGTTGCCGGTCAGGGTCAGCTGGGTTTCCGAGGCACTGGTGGCGTTGCTGTCGTTGAGGGCTTTGGGCACGTCATCGACGATGCTGACGACGATGGTGCTGGTGACCACATTGCCCAGCGAATCGGTGGCCTGATAGGTGAAGGTTTCAGTCAGGGTATTGGCCCCGTCGTCGGCATGCGGTGTGGTGGTTGCCGGCGAGGTCAGGGTGTAGGTGTAAGTGCCGTTGGGATTGAGCACGATCTGCCCGTAATTTCCGGTGGCACTGCCGACCAGCGCATAGCTGATGGCGCCGACCGCACCGGTGACCGAACCGACCAGTGTGCCGGAGGCGGTTTCGCCAGTGTTGGTCGGATCGCTGCCGATGACCGTACCCGGGGCCAGATCGGCGCCGTCCTTGGTCAGGTCGAGGGCTTTTTCGTAGACGGTGACGTCGGTATCGCTGGTCGCATACAGCTTGCTGTTGGCGACATCGATGGTGATGGTGGTGGTGCTTTCATCGCCATCGGAATCGCGCACGGTGTAGGTGAACACATCCACCGCACCGGGGCCGCTCACGGTATTGGGGTTGCTGTGATAGACCGCGTTGCCGTTGGCATCGAGGGTCAGGTAACCGTAGGTGCCATTGATGTTGCTGTTGAGGCCGCCGATGGCCGAGGTCGAGGTGTCGGAGCCGGCGCGCACACCGACCACCGCGCCGGTCACCGCCGGGCCGTCGGCGCCGCCGATGTCATTGTCGAGCACGTTGCCGCTGACGGTGCCGCCCTCCGCCACCGACGCGGCATCGGCATGCGCGCTCGGCAGGTCATCGATGATGTTGACGTTGATCTGGCCGCTGGCGGTGCTGCCGTCAGTGTCAGTCGCCACCACGTTGAAGTTCTCGGTGATGCTGTTGGCGCCATTGCCGTTCGGATGGGTTTCGTTATCGACCAGGGTGTAGCTGTAGCTGACCACGCCGGTCGCCGGGTTGTAGCCGGTGATGGTCAGCGTGCTGCCCAGCGGCGTGACGACCGATTGCGGGAAGCCTGCGGCCACACCACCGGTGACGACGTTGATGCCGCCTACGGTCAGTGTTTGCAGACCGTCGAGCGCGGTCACGGTGAAGGTACCGCTCTGGGTCAGCGCCGGCGTATCGGGACTGGTGCCGTCGCTGAGGTTTTTTTCGTAGACGGTGAGTTCGCCGCCATTCACGTCGAGACCGTTGAGGGTCACCGGATCGTCGTTGTTGTGGATCTGCAGGACGAGGTTGGCAGTGCTGGTATCGCCGTCGGAATCAGTGAGGGTGTAGGTGAAATTTTCGGTGCCGTTGCCGCCGCTGTGCAGGTTTTTGAAGTCGGCGTCGTTGGTGTTCAGCGTGTAGGTGTAGGTGCCGTCGGTGTGCAGTTCCAGCGTGCCATAGGTGCCAGTGAACGTACCGGCGGTGACCGGGCCGGTGGGTACGCGGTCGGCGCCTTGCACGTCGTTGGTGAGGACGTTGCCGGTCAGGGTCAACTGGCTTTCCGACGCGGTGTTGGCGTTGGAATCGTTCAGCGCTTTTGGCAGGTCGTCGATGATGTTCACATCGAGGGTTGCGTTAGCGGTGGTGCCGTTGTCGTCCACCACGGTGACGGCGAACTGTTCAGGCAGATTGTTGGCGCCGTTGGCGGTTGGGTGTGCTTCGTTGTCGACCAGGGTGTAGCTGTAGCTGACGACACCCGTAGTCGCGTTGAATCCGGTGATGGTCAACGTGCTGCCCAGCGGTGTGGTGACCGATTGCGGGAAGCCTGCGGCTACACCGTTGGTGACCACGGCGATGCCACCGACGGTCAGCGTGGTGACACCGTCCAGCGCAGTGATGGTGAACGTGCCGCTTTGGGTCAACGCAGTGGAATCCGGTGCGCTGCCGTCAGTGAGATTTTTCTCGTAGACGGTGAGTTCACCGCCATTGACGTCGAGCCCGTTGATGATCACCGGATCGTCGTTGTTGTGGATCTGCAGGACGAGGTTGGCGGTGCTGGTATCGCCGTCGGAATCGGTGATGGTGTAGGTGAAGGTTTCGGTGCCATTGCCGCCACCGTGCAGGTTTTTGAAGTCGGCGTCGCTGGTATTCAGCGTGTAGGTGTAGGTGCCGTCGGTGTGCAGTTCCAGGGTGCCGTAGGTGCCGGTGAAAGTCCCGGCAGTCACTGGGCCGGTCGGTACGCGGTCGGCGCCTTGTATGTCGTTGGTCAGGACATTGCCGGTGAGGGTCAGATTGGTTTCTGACGCGGTATTGGCGTTGCTGTCGTTCGCGGCTTTGGGCAGGTCATCGATGATATTCACATCGAGGGTCGCGTTGGCGGTGGTGCCATTGTCATCCACTACCGTTACGGCGAACTGCTCGGGCAGGTTGTTTGCGCCGTTGGCGGTTGGGTGTGCCTCGTTGTCGATCAACGTGTAGCTGTAACTCACAACACCCGTAGTGGCGTTGAAACCGGTGATGGTCAGCGTGCTGCCCAGCGGTGTAGTCACCGATTGCGGGAAGCCTGCGGCCACGCCGTTGGTGACCACGGCGATACCACCGACGGTCAGCGTGGTGACGCCGTCCAGTGCAGTGATGGTGAACGTGCCACTCTGGGTCAGCGCGTTGGCATCCGGCGCGCTGCCGGTGCTGAGGTTTTTTTCGTAAACGGTCAGCTCGCCGCCGTTTACGTCCAGGCCGCTGATGACCACTGGGTCGTCGTTGTTGTGGATTTGCAGGACGAGGTTGGCGGTGCTGGTATCGCCGTCAGAATCGGTGATGGTGTAAGTGAAATTCTCGGTGCCATTGCCGCCGCCGTGCAGGTTTTTGAAGCCTGCGTCGGCCGGGTTGAGCGTGTAGGTGTAGGTGCCGTCGGTGTGCAGTTCCAGAGTGCCGTAGGTGCCGGTGAAAGTACCGGCAGTCACTGGGCCGGTGGGTACGCGGTCGGCGCCTTGCACGTCGTTGGTCAGCACGTTGCCGGTCAGAGTCAGATTGGTTTCCGACGCGGTGTTGGCGTTGCTGTCGTTCACCGCTTTAGGCAGGTCGTCGACCACATTAACGTCAAGGGTCGCATTGGCAGTCGTGCCGTTGTCGTCCACCACGGTGACAGCAAATTGCTCAGGCAAGGTATTGGCACCGTTGCCGGTCGGATGCGCATCGTTGTGATCGAGGGTGTAGCTGTAACTCACCACCCCGGTGGTCGCATTGAAACCGGTGATAGTCAGCGTGCTGCCCAACGGCGTGGTAACCGATTGCGGGAAGTCTGCAGCAACGCCGTTGGTGACCACGGCAATGCCGCCCACCGTCAGCGTGGTGACGCCGTCCAGCGCAGTGATAGTAAACGTGCCGCTCTGGGTCAGCGCAGCGGAATCCGGCTCGCTGCCGGTGCCGAGGTTTTTTTCATAAACCGTCAGCTCGCCACCCTCGACGCTCAAGCCGTTGATCAGCACCGGATCGTCGTTGTTGTGAATCTGCAGAACCAGATTCGCAGTGCTGGTATCGCCGTCCGAATCGGTGAGGGTGTAGGTGAAAGTCTCGGTGCCATTGCCGCCACCGTGCAGCGCTTTGAAGTCTGCGTCGCTGGTATTCAGCGTGTAGGTGTACGTGCCATTGGCATTCAATACGAGGGTGCCGAAAGTGCCGGTAAAGGTACCGGCAGTGACCGGGCCGGTGGGCACGCGGTCAGCGCCTTGCACGTCGTTGGTCAGGACGTTGCCGGTCAAGGTCAACTGGGTTTCCGAGGCGGTGTTGGCGTTGCTGTCATTCGCCGCTTTGGGCACGTCATCAATGATGTTGACGTCGAGCGAGCCGGTGGCGCTGTCGCCATTGCTGTCGCTTGCGGTCACCGTGAAATGTTCACTGAGGCTGTTGGCGCCGTCACCGGCCGGATGGGCATCGTTGCCGTTGAGGGTGTAGCTGTAGCTGACCACGCCGGTGCTGGCGTTATACCCGGTGATGGTCAGGGTGTTGCCCAGTTGCGTGGTGATCGACTGCGGGAAACCGGCCGCCACACCAGCGCTGATCACGTTTATACCGCCGATGTTCAGGCTGCTCAGACCGTCCGGCGCCGACACCGTGAAGCTACCGCTCTGGGTCAGCGCGCCGGGGTTGGCCGAGGAGCCGGCAGACAGGTTGGCTTCATTGAAAGTCAGCTCACCGCCAGGCACGGCGAGGCCACTGAGGGTCACCAGGTTGTTGACCGGTGGCGGCACGATCGGCGTGTTGTCGCCATTGTCGATGACTGCGTTATGTCGCTCTTCGGGAAACTCGGGAATACCGTTGAAACCAGCGGTCGGGAAGCCGATCACCGGATCCACGCGCCCACCGACTTCCGTCAGCAGGACAAAACTGTGGCCGCCACCCAACTCACCTGGCGCGCCGCCCGGTGCATTCGGGCCGGCGGCGGTGGCCTCTGCCGCTTTGGTCGGGTCTTCACCGGCAGCGATGGCTTTCTGAATCTGCTCGACATCGGTCAGTTGCGCTTCGCTCGGCGTCAGCGCTTCAGGGGAATCAATGTGCACCGCCTGATTGGCCAGCAGCTGCCCGGACATGGTCATGCTGCTGTCGCGGCCCAGGGTCAACTCGTGGCCATTTTGCAGATGAATGGCGACGGCACCTTCTGCGCCGGTGATCACTTGATCGCCGGCAAACAAGCGGTCGCCCTCGACCAGGGCGCGGCGCGTGCCGTCGGTGCCCTGCGCAAAAACCTGACCAATGACTTTAGTGACTGTCCCGATGAGCGTTGCCATGTGAATTCCTCCGCTGCCGACCACCGTCGGCACTGGTTCGCGAAGCAGCCCATGGCTCAATCGGGTTGTCGGGGCGACGCTCGCACCTCGACAGTTCGTTTCGCAGGTTGCGCAAACGAGGAAACTTCAGTGCTTTCAAGCACTTCAGAATCCTGATCAATGCAGCGAACCCACTAACGCTACGTAACGGTGGTGAATCACCCGAGTGACAAAAATCTGTCGCTCATCTGCCGCTACGCGTCCCTCCCCTTCAGCAGTACTTCGCCGTATGTCGCAAAGTGAATGGAACTTTCCTCAAGCCTTTTTGTGCTCCCTAAAGCGCATGAAACAAAGGCTTTCGATCTGAACAATGTGCTGGTTTTCGCCAAGCGCATAAGTTTTTTTCGGCATAAGCCTTATGAAAATTTTTTCTTAGCTACGCTTCAGGATGTTCTTAGCTCTGTTGTTACAAGAGTGAAACGCTTACACCTCAAATTATCGTCAAATATTTGGCGACAGTAACGCACCATCAGGACCAGGGAGATGCACCCCATGCGCGTTTTAACCCCCCTCTGCAGCGCGGTTTTGCTGGCCATGGCTTGCACTTCCCAAGCCCAGGCCATGAATCTGACCGAAGCGATTCAAAGCACCATCGCCACTCACCCGGATCTCGCCTCGCGCGTGGACGCCAAACTGTCCGCCGATGAACAGGTGAAAGTGGCCAAGGGTGGCTTCTATCCGTCCGTCGATTTGAATGCCGCCTACGGGCGCGGCTACAGCGACAACACCAATACCCGGGCTTTCGGTAATCACCACACCGAAATCCTCAATTACACCCAGTCGGAACTGCGCCTGCGGCAGATGATCTTCGACGGCTTCAACACCGCCAACGAGGTCGAGCGCACCAAGGGCGTTTCCAACTCGCGCGCCTATTACGCGCAAGGCACCGCTCAGGATCTGGCGTTGCGTACCATCGAGGTCTACCTCGAAGTGCTCAAGCGCCGTGAACTGGTGACCCTGGCCCGGAACAACCTGCAAGCGCACTTGCGCGTCAACGATCAGATCGGCCTGCGCACCCAGCGCGGCATCGGCAGCACCGCCGACTCCGATCAGTCGGTCGCCCGTAAGGCGCTGGCGCAGAACAACCTCGACACCGCCGAAGTCGATCTGGCCGACGCCGAATCGAACTTCTACGCTGTGGTCGGGCGCATGCCCGATGAACTGGAAGCGCCACCGTCGACCCGCGGCGAGGTTCCTGCCAGCCTGCCGGAAGCCCAGCAGAGCATGGTCGAGAACAACCCGTATCTGAAATCCGCGCAGGCGGACGTGCAGTCGGCCGAGAGCCAGTATGAAGTCGCCAAGTCGCCGTTCTACCCACGTTTCGATGCCGAGGCCGCAGTGGGTGCGAACAACAACGTGCAAGGTGATGAAGGCCACGACAACGAATGGCGCGTCGGCGTGATCATGAATTACAACCTGTTCCGTGGCGGCAGCGACAAGGCTCGTCTGGCCTCCGATGCGCACCAGATCAATCAGGCGATGGACATCCGCAACAACGCCTTGCGTCAGTTGAACGAGAACATTCACCTGGCCTGGAACGCCATGGTCAACGCGAACAAACAGACCCCGACCGCCCGCGAATACGCCGAGACCACCAAGCGTGTGCGCGCGGCGTATCAGGATCAGTTCGGCCTCGGCCAACGCACCCTGCTCGACTTGCTCGACAGTGAAAACGAGCTCTACAACGCCAACCGTCGCTACACCGAAATTCGCTACACCGAGGAATATTCGATGTACCGCGTGCTGGCGAACATGGGCCAGTTGCTGAGCAAGCAACGGGTGGTGCTGCCGGCGGATGCCATTGCGGCGACCGAAGTCAAAAACGAAGCACGCCTGCCTGAGCTGAAGTAAGTCCCACGACCCTTTGTGGCGAGGGAGCTTGCTCCCGCTGGGTTGCGCAGTGACCCCAAAGATTTGAGCAGCAATGAGTTCCATGGGGCTGCTGCGCAGCCATCGGGGATAAATCCCCTCGCCACAGGTTGGACCAGTCATTACAGGGGCGATCAATATGACCAGCATGGCCGAAGGCGGACACTCCGGGATTGATCCGCGGCTGAGCTTCGATGACCCGTTACTCGACGGTCTGCTGATCCTCTGCAAACTCCACGGCGCGACGGTCAGTCGTGCCAGCCTGAGTGCCGGGCTGCCCCTGAACAAGCAACGTCTGAGCCTGGATCTGCTGCCCCGTGCAGCGGCGCGGGCCGGTTTGCAGGCGCGCTTGCTGCGCCGCGAACTGAAGGATATTTCTGCGCTGAATCTGCCGATCCTGTTGCTGCTCAAGGATGGGCGCACCGCCGTCCTGCGGCGTTTTGCCGATGACGGCAAGGCGCTGATCCTGCCCAGCGAAGCCGATGGCGGCGAGCAATGGGTCGAGCGCGAAGAACTCGCCGAACACTACAGCGGCCAGGCGTTGTTCGCCCGTCCACGCCACGAACTTGAAGACTTGCGTTCACCGCTGGTGCCGCGGGTCCATGCCTGGTTTCGCGACACCCTGAAGCTGTCGAAATGGCTGTACAGCGACGCGATCCTCGCCAGTTTCCTGATCAACCTGCTGGGCCTGATGGTGCCGCTGTTCGTCATGCAGACCTACGACCGCGTGGTGCCGAATCAGGCCACGTCGACCCTGTGGGTGTTGGCGATCGGCCTGCTGATCGGCACCGGTTTCGAACTGGTGCTGCGGGTGGTGCGCGCGCACCTGCTGGACACCGCCGGGAAGAAAACCGATGTGATCCTTTCCGCGACTTTATTTGAGCGCATCACCGGTATGGCGATGAAGGCGCGGCCGGCAACCATCGGCGGTTTCGCCCAGAGCATTCATGACTTTCAGGGCCTGCGCGAATTCCTCACCGCCGTGACCCTGACCAGCCTGATCGACCTGCCCTTTGTGGTGTTGATGCTGGTGGTGATCGGCCTGCTTGGCGGCTGGCTGGTGGTGATTCCGCTGCTGGCGTTTCCAATCACGATCATGTTTGCCCTGGCGATCCAAGTGCGCCTGCGTGACACCGTGCAGAAAAGCCTGAGCCTCGGTGCCGAACGACAGGCGCTGCTGATCGAAACCCTCGGCGGCCTGGAAACTCTCAAGGCCTGCAGCGCCGAAAGCGAGCGCCAGCACAAATGGGAAAGCACCCACGGCGCCCTCACCCGCCTCGACAGCCATGCGCGCAATCTTTCGGCGCTGGCGACCAACGGCACACTGTTCATCCAGCAGTTCTCGGGGATGGCGACGATTGTCGCCGGGGTCTACAGCATCATCGCCGGCAACCTCAGCGTCGGTGCGCTGGTGGCCAGCTACATGCTCGGCAGCCGCGTACTCGCGCCGCTGGGGCAGATCGCCGGGCTGATCACCCGCTACCAGCAAGCGCAACTGACCATGAAAAGCACCGATGCGCTGATGGGCCTGCCGCAGGAGCGCGACGGCAAGCAGCGGCCCCTGGAACGCACGCAGCTGCAAGGTGCGCTGGACGTCAGCGGCGTGACCTTTCACTACAACGGCCAGAACGCGCCGGCGCTGAGCAACGTCAGCTTCAGCATGAAACCCGGCGAGCGGATCGGCATCATCGGCCGTAGCGGCTCGGGCAAGAGCACCCTGGCGCGACTGGTGATGGGCTTCTATGAACCTGAGGAAGGCCAGTTGCTGCTCGACGGTCTCGACCTGCGGCAACTGGATGTCGCCGACCTGCGCCAGCAGATCGGTTATGTCGCGCACGACCTGCCGCTGCTGGCCGGCAGCCTGCGCGACAACCTGACCCTCGGCGCCCGCTACATCAGCGATTCACGCATGCTCGAAGTTGCCGAGCTGACCGGCGTCACTGAACTGGCCCGCCAGCATCCGCAAGGGTTCGACCGGCCAGTGGGCGAACGCGGGCAACTGCTTTCCGGTGGTCAACGCCAGGCCGTATTGCTGGCCCGGGCGTTGCTGCTCGACCCGCCGATCATGCTGCTCGACGAACCCACCAGCGCCATGGACAACAGCAGCGAAGACCTGCTGCGCCAGAAGCTCCACGGTTGGGTGCAAGGCAAGACCCTGCTGCTGGTCACCCACCGCACCTCGATGCTGAGTCTGGTGGACCGGTTGCTGGTACTGGACAACGGCCGGGTTGTCGCCGACGGCCCGAAAGAAGCGGTCATCGATGCACTGCGCAAGGGCCGCGTCGGCTCGGCGGCGGTTTAGTCGATGCAACACAAACCTGTGGTCACCTGCTGTCTGTGGCGAGGGAGCTTGCTCCCGCTGGGTTGCGAAGCAGCCCCAAAGATCTTGTGGGCGCTGCGCACCCAAGCGGGAGCAAGCTCCCTCGCCACAAGGAATGTTTTGACCTGTTTCTCTTGAGTGAGGGGTATCGCCGCATGTCAGCTTCATCTTCGAAAGAGCGCGGCTACTTCGACAGTTTCGGCAAAAGCGCCGAGGCCGAGTTCATGCCGGAAACCGCCGGCGCTTCGTTGCAGGATTCGCCGCGCTGGTCGCGGATCACCGTGTGGCTGGCGGCAGCGCTGTTGATCAGTGCGCTGGTCTGGGCCAAGTTCGCCGTGCTGGAAGAAGTGACCATGGGCGAAGGCAAGGCGATTCCTTCGAGCAAGGTCCAGGTCATCCAGAACCTGGAAGGCGGGATCGTCACCGAGATCTTTGTCCGTGAAGGACAAATGGTGAACAAGGGCGACAAGCTGCTGCGACTGGATGACACACGCTTCCTCTCGAACAAGGGTGAGAGCGAGGCCGATCGATACGCCCTGACCGCGCAAGTCGAACGCCTTTCCGCCGAAGCCGAGGGCCGTCCGTTCAAACTGTCTGACGAGGTGATCGCCAAGGCGCCACAGGTCGCCGAAGACGAGCGCGCGCTGTACGACCAGCGCCAACGGCGTCTGGCCAGCGAACAACGCACCCTCACCGAACAGCTGCGGCAGAAGACTCAGGAGCTGGCGGAATTCCGCTCCAAGCAAGGCCAGTACAGCTCCAGCCTGGCGCTGCTGCAGCAAGAGATGAACATGTCGGCGCCACTGGTCGGCACCGGTGCGGTGTCACCGGTGGAGATCCTGCGACTCAAGCGCAGCGCGGTGGAAATTCGCGGCTCGCTGAACGCGACGACCCTCGCCATCCCAAGGGCGGAATCGGCAATCAACGAGATCAAGAGCAAGATCGACGAATCGGAACAGACCTTCCGCTCCGACGCCGCCAAGGACCTCAATCAGAAGCGAACCGACCTGTCGAAAATCACCGCGTCGAGCATCGCCATCGACGACCGGGTCAGCCGTACCACCGTGACTTCGCCGGTGCACGGAGTGATCAAGCAACTCAAGGTCAACACCATCGGCGGCGTGGTGCAGCCGGGCAGCGACATGGTGGAAATCGTGCCGCTGGAGGACAACCTGCTGATCGAAGCCAAGGTCCGTCCGCAAGACGTCGCGTTCCTCCATCCGGGCCAGAAAGCCATGGTCAAGTTCAGTGCCTATGACTACACGATCTACGGCGGGCTGAGCGCAAAACTGGAACTGATCGGCGCCGACACCATCACCGATGACAAGGGCAACAGCTTCTACCTGATTCAGGTACGCACCGATAAAAACCATTTGGGCGGGGATGTGAAACCGCTGCTGATCATCCCGGGGATGGTGGCGACGGTGGACATTATTACCGGGGAGAAAAGTGTGCTGGATTATCTGCTTAAACCAGTGCTCAAAGCCCGGACCGAGGCGATGCGCGAGCGGTAGGTATTGTTGAGATTTGCGGTGATTGATCCGGCGCCTTCGCGAGCAAGCCCGCTCCCACATTTGGAATGCATTCCCCTGTGGGAGCGGGCTTGCTCACGAAGAGGCCAGCTTAGACGACGACTATCTGTCGCCATGATTACGCTGAAAAACCTCCTCCCCCATCGCCGCAATCTGCCCCTCGATCAGCGCCTCGAACGGCTTGAGCAACGGCGCAAACGTCGTCGGCGCTTCCAGAGTTTCCAGCGCATGCACAATCGCCTCAATGGTCGACAACGCCCCCGGCCCTGGTGGCTTGCGCAACCGGTAGCGCGACACCCCGTCCTGCGCCAGCGTCACCCGCGGCAACGCCGCCAACAACGGATTGAGATGAAGCATTTTGCGCGCCTTGCGCCAGGTGCCGTCCGGCACCACCAGCAACAACGGTTGATCGGATTCGCGGTAAGCCTGCATCGGCTGCGCATCGTCAGCGGGAAACAACAACCGCGCCTGATACCCCGGCCGGTTGAGCAGCGCGGGTAAATCCTCGAACACCTCACCGACAATCAACTCGGCATTGGTCAAACCCAGAGCTGCCAGTCGCGCGGTGTTGAGCGCGTGATTGACCTCGCTCGGATGCTGCAACAGCAACACCCGGGTGCGGCTGTCGAGGCTCGGGATCAGCGGGCACAGGCAGTGGGTTTGTGGGCGCAGGCAGCGCGGGCATTGGGGTCTGGACATGGTTCTTATGCCTGATTGAGCTGTGCTTTGAGCAAATCACGGAAGGTCTGGATCAGCGGCTCGCGGCTGCGGCCACGGCGCATGATCATCGAGAATGGCGCCTGATAACCGAAGGTCGCCGGCAGCAACACGCGCAAATCGCCCTTGTCGGCCCAGGCCTGGGCGTAGTGTTCTGGCAAGTAACCGATGTAGGCGCCGGAGAGCACCAGAATCAGCTGCGCCTCCATACTTTCCACAGTCGCCGCGCTGTGTTTGAAACCGTGGCGGGCCAGCTCTGCCTGGCTCCAGTAACCACGGCCGACCATGCGCTGCTGGGTGATGACCTGCTCAGGAATCCGCCGTTCGTTGAATAACGGATGGCGGCTGCTGCAATACAACCAGTGCTGCTCGCGGTACAGCGGCATGTACACCAGACCGCTCATGCGCGTGGAAAACGCACCGATGGCCAGATCGAGTCGATTGTCCTGCACGCCGAGTTGCAGTTCGTACGGGCTCATCACCGACAGATGCAAATGCACCGCCGGGTGTTCCTGACTGTAGGCGCCAATGGCCTCGGCGAACGGCAAGGCCTTGTCGCTGACGGTGGAGTCGATCACCCCGAGGTTGAGCGTGCCGCGCAGTTCGCCCTTGAGCGCCGCGGCGTATTGCTCGAAACCTTCGAGTTCGGCGAGCAGGCGCAGGGTTTCCTGATGGAACAGCTCGCCCTTGCTGGTCAGGCTGAACCCACCGCGCCCGCGATGGCACAGCACCAGACCGAGCGCCGCTTCGAGCTGGCTCATGTAAGTGCTGATCGCCGAGGTCGACAGGTTGAGTTCCTGCTGCGCATTGGCAAAGCCCTGATGCCGGACCACGCTGACGAAGATGCGCAATAGTTTCAGGTCGGGTAAAGCGTTGGCCATGTCTACTCCATCACAACAAGCATTCGGTGCGTCCGAAGAAACACAGTTCCTGTGGGAGCGGGCTTGCTCGCGAAGGCGTCGTATCAGTTGGCATCCATGTTCCGACCCCACCGCATCCGCGAGCAAGCCCGCTCCCACACAGGCGTCATGTTCACCCCGGCGAACAGCGACGAGTCTATCTCCAGCCTCAACATTAGTTTAGAAAAATCTGAACTAAGTTTTTGCCCGTAGCGATTCTTCCCCGCCACTACATTTCGCAGAATCGGCCCCACAGCGGCGTCCGAACCTGTGCTCAACGGTGCGCCGACATAAATAAAACAAAGACGATGAGGCCCTACCCGTGGACAAGATTCTTCACCAACCACTGGGCGGCAACGAAATGCCGCGCTTCGGCGGCATCGCCACCATGCTCCGACTCCCCCATGTACCGACCGCTGCCGGCCTGGACGCTGCCTTCGTTGGCGTGCCACTGGACATCGGTACTTCGTTGCGCCCCGGCACCCGCTTCGGGCCGCGCGACATCCGCACCGAATCGGTGATGATCCGCCCGTACAACATGGCCACCGGCGCCGCGCCGTTCGACTCGCTGTCGGTTGCCGACATCGGTGACGTGGCGATCAACACCTTCAACCTGCTCGACGCCGTGCGCATCATCGAAGAAGCCTACGACAACATCCTCGAGCACAACGTGATCCCGATGACCCTGGGTGGCGACCACACCATCACCCTGCCGATCCTGCGGGCGATTCACAAGAAGCACGGCAAGGTCGGTCTGGTGCACATCGACGCCCACGCTGACGTCAACGATCACATGTTCGGCGAGAAGATCGCCCACGGCACGACCTTCCGTCGTGCTGTCGAAGAAGGTCTGCTGGACTGCGACCGCGTCGTGCAAATTGGTCTGCGCGCGCAGGGCTATACCGCTGACGATTTCAACTGGAGCCGCGATCAGGGTTTCCGCGTGGTGCAGGCCGAAGAGTGCTGGCACAAGTCACTGGCCCCGCTGATGGCCGAAGTGCGCGAGAAAGTCGGTGGCGGCCCGGTGTACCTGAGCTTCGACATCGACGGCATCGATCCGGCCTGGGCGCCAGGCACCGGCACCCCGGAAATCGGTGGTCTGACGACCATTCAGGCGATTGAAATCGTTCGCGGCTGCCAGGGCCTCGACCTGATCGGCTGCGATCTGGTAGAAGTCTCGCCGGCCTACGACACCACCGGCAACACCTCGCTGCTGGCCGCCAACCTGCTGTACGAAATGCTCTGCGTACTGCCAGGCGTGGTCCACCGCTGAGGGTTCGGCCATGAACGAACGTGATCAGGTGTCGCAAGCGGCTGCCGATCTGGTGTCCGCCTTCGCTCGTAACGATCGCGAGGCTTATTTCGGCGCGTTCAGCGCCGATGCAAGTTTCGTGTTTTACACCCTCGAACAGCCGCTGCTGTCGCGCGATGCCTACCAGGCCTTGTGGGACAGCTGGCGCGCCGAGGATGGCTTTGAAGTGCTGTCGTGCACTTCGAGCAACGCCTTCGTCAGCCTGCAAGGTGACGTGGCGGTGTTTATCCATGACGTGGCCACCGAGCTGCGCATGCAAGGGGAGCAACATTTCAGCCAGGAGCGCGAGACGATTGTTTTCAAGAAACAAGCGTCGAGCCTAGAACAACAAGGCCATTGGCTGGCCTGCCACGAACATTTGTCCGCAATGCCGGAAGGGCTGCCATCCCCTTAGCCAAACAGGTGACGCCTCACACACGATGAGGCGCGCCTTTATGATCGGAGCAGATCATGAATAACAACAACAACGACCAAAGCCTTACGCAAATTGAAACCCACGGGGTCGAACAGATCCCGGATCACGAACGCACCGCAGGCCCGACGGACTTGTTCCGGATGATCTTCGGTGGTTCCAATACCTTTGCCACCGCCGTGCTCGGCAGTTTCCCGGTGCTGTTCGGTCTGTCGTTTCAGGCCGGTGTCTGGGCGATTGTGCTGGGCGTGCTGCTGGGTTCGCTAATCCTTGCGCCCATGGGCCTGTTCGGCCCGATCAATGGCACCAACAACGCCGTGTCGTCAGGTGCGCACTTCGGCGTGCACGGGCGGATCGTCGGTTCGTTCCTGTCGCTGTTGACCGCCATCGCGTTTTTCTCGCTCTCGGTGTGGAGTTCGGGGGATGCGTTGATCGGTGGGGCGAAACGCCTGATCGGTCTGCCGGAAACCGACTTGACCCTGGGCCTGGCCTACGGCTTGTTCGCGATTCTGGTGCTGACCGTGTGCATCTACGGCTTCCGCTTTCTGCTGTGGGTGAACAAGATCGCGGTATGGAGCGCCAGCCTGTTGTTCCTGCTGGGCATCTTCGCCTTCGCCGGTCCTTTCGACGTCAACTACGCCGGTACGGTGAGCCTCGGTCAGCCGGGCTTCTGGGCCGCGTTCATCGGCGCCGCGCTGGTAGCCATGAGCAACCCGATTTCCTTCGGTGCGTTCCTCGGCGACTGGTCGCGCTACATCCCGCGTGACACCTCCAAGCAGCGGATCATGGCCGCTGTGGTGCTGTCGCAGATCGCCACGTTCATCCCGTTCCTGTTCGGCCTGAGCACCGCGACCATCGTCGCGATCAAGGCGCCGGACTACATCGCGGCGAACAACTATGTGGGCGGCCTGCTGGCGGTATCGCCGAGCTGGTTCTTCCTGCCGGTGTGCCTGATTGCGGTGATAGGCGGCATGTCCACCGGCACCACCTCGCTGTATGGCACCGGGCTGGACATGTCCAGCGTGTTCCCACGGGTGCTGTCGCGGGTCAAGGCAACGTTGCTGATCGGCGTGCTGTCGATTGCCTTCATCTTCATCGGGCGCTTCGCGGCGAACCTGGTGCAAAGCGTGTCGACCTTCGCCGTGCTGATCATCACCTGCACCACCCCTTGGATGGTGATCATGATCATCGGCCTGCTGGTGCGTCGCGGCTTCTACTGCCCGGACGACCTGCAAGTGTTCACTCGCGGTGAGCAAGGCGGACGCTACTGGTTCAATCACGGCTGGAACTGGCGTGGTCTGGGCGCATGGATCCCGAGCGCGGCGGTCGGCCTGTGCTTCGTCAACCTGCCGGGACAATTCGTCGGCCCGCTGGGTGAGCTGGCCGGCGGCATCGACATCAGCCTGCCGGTGACTCTGGGCCTGGCCTCGGTGGTGTACCTGACGCTGCTGAGCCTGTTCCCGGAACCGCGGGAGGTGTTCGGGCCCACGGATGCACGCCGCAAAGCCGCAGAAACACCTGAACTGCGCCAGGCCGTCTGACGCAAATCCCCTGTGGGAGCGGGCTTGCTCGCGGAGACGGCGGCACAACCCACACAAATGGGACTGGCCCCAAGCATTCGCCGGCAAGCCCGCTCCCCCCAGGGCAAAGCGGAATCAGCCCCACATAAAAAAGACAATCGGAGACACGCCATCATGGCTTTGGATTTATTCGTCGTCCTCATCTACGCCGCCGGCATGCTGTTGCTCGGCTACTACGGCATGCGCAAGGCCAAGACCAACGAGGACTTTCTGGTCGCCGGGCGTAACCTGGGCCCAAGCCTGTACATGGGCACCATGGCCGCGACCGTGTTGGGTGGCGCGTCCACCGTCGGCACCGTGCGCCTGGGTTACGTGCATGGCATCTCCGGTTTCTGGCTGTGTGCGGCGCTGGGTTGCGGCATCGTCGCGCTGAACCTGTTCCTCGCCAAGCCGCTGCTGAAACTGAAGATCTACACCGTTACCCAGGTTCTGGAAAAACGCTATAACCCGATGGCCCGCTCGGCGAGCGCGGCGATCATGCTGGCGTACGCGCTGATGATCGGCGTGACCTCGATCCTGGCGATCGGCACCGTGCTGCAAGTGCTGTTCGGCCTGCCGTTCTGGATCTCGGTATTGCTCGGCGGTGGCGTGGTGGTGATCTACTCGGCGATCGGCGGCATGTGGTCGCTGACCCTGACCGACATCGTCCAGTTCATCATCAAGACCGTAGGTCTGATGTTCATCCTGTTGCCGATCTGCCTGTACCGCGTCGGCGGCTGGGACGAACTGGTGCTGAAACTGCCGGCAGCGGCGTTCAACTTCACCACCATCGGCTGGGACACGATCATCACCTACTTCATGATCTACTTCTTCGGCATCCTGATCGGTCAGGACATCTGGCAACGGGTGTTCACCGTCAAGACCGCCAAAGTCGCCCAGTACGCCGGCAGCATCGCCGGTATCTACTGCATCCTCTACGGTCTGGCCTGCGCGCTGATCGGCATGGCCGCTCACGTGCTGATCCCGGATCTGGACAACGTCAACAACGCCTTCGCCGCCATCGTCAAACTGTCGCTGCCGGACGGCATCCGTGGCCTGGTGATCGCTGCGGCTCTGGCGGCGATGATGTCCACCGCCAGCGCCGGCCTCCTGGCTGCTGCCACCACGCTGACTGAAGACCTGCTGCCGAAACTGCGCGGCGGCAAACAGTCGAGCCTGGCAATCAACCGCCTGTTCACCTTGCTGACTGGTGTTGCGGTACTGGGCATCGCGCTGGTGGTGAATGACGTGATCAGCGCCCTGACCCTGGCCTACAACCTGCTGGTGGGCGGCATGCTGATCCCGCTGATCGGTGCGATCTTCTGGAAGCGCGCGACCACTGCCGGCGCCATCGCCAGCATGGGCCTGGGTTTTGCCACCGCGCTGTTGTTCATGTTCAAGGACGGCCTGGATGCGAACACGCCGATCTACTACAGCCTGGCTGTGGGTCTGATCAGCTTTGTGGTGGTCAGCCTGGTCTCCCCTCGCCCGGCGACGGTGGCGAGTGCGATCTAAGCTTTGATGTAACGACTTGATGCTTTCTTCGACGGGTGTGGCGTCGGTTGCCACACCCGTTTTTTTCGTCTGGAAAAAGTGAATATGAAGATCGTTTCGCGCGATCAGTGGTTCGAAGTTCAGCACTTGAGCGATGGCATTCGGCTGATCCATGAGCCGTATATCCGCCCGTTCTACCGCTGCAATTTGTGGCACGTGCAGGGGCGCGACAAAGACTTGTTGCTCGACAGCGGCTCGGGGCTGGTCAGCCTGCGCGAGCAGTTACCGTGGATTACCGAGCGGCCATTGGTGGCGGTGGCCAGTCATTGCCACTTCGACCATATCGCCGGGCATCACGAATTTGCCGAACGCCTGGTGCATCGCGCCGAGGCCGACATTCTCGCCGCGCCGGATGGAGAAAATGACCTGAGCCGGGCCTTCGTTGGCGACGACATGTTCGAGGCGCACCCGGACTGCCCGCTGTGCTACGCCGAATACCGGGTCAAGGCAGCGCCGGCCACTGGGTTTGTCGAGGATGGCGATGTGCTGGATCTGGGCAATCGCACCTTGCAGGTGCTGCACACGCCGGGGCATTCACCGGGCGGGATCAGCCTGTATGAAGCGGCGACCGAAACGTTGTTCAGCGGCGACATCATTTACGACGGGCCGTTGATCGAGGACGCCTACCACTCCAATCTGCAGGATTACGCGGCCAGTCTGCGGCGTTTGCATGCGCTACCGATCCGCACCGTGCATGGCGGACATTTCGGCAGTTTTTCCGGCGGGCATTTGCGTTCGATGATTGACGAATGGTTGCGTCGACACGCTTGAGGCCTGCTGTAATCAGTCAAAACAACAACGAAATCATCTGCCATGAGAAGAGCTGCCGTGCGTGCTGCCGTGCACCGATACATTCAGCGCCTGCTGGATTCCCGCGAATTCAACGACGACACCAGCCTGGTGCAACTCGGGCTGGAGAAGGCGGATATCGAAGATCTGATCTTTCATCTGGAAGATGAATTCGGACTGACGGCGTTTACTGCCGAAGAGGATCACATGCTCAAGACCGCGAAGACTACGAAGGACCTGAGTCGATTTCTGCTAGAGATTGGAAGGCATTGAGAGGGTTTGCCAAATACAACCATCAGGGTGATCTGAAACCCTGTGGCGAGGGAGCTTGCTCCCGCTGGGCTGCGAAGCAGCCCCAAAACCATTCAGCCCGGTTATGTCAGACGGACCTTGTTCAGTGACCTTACGACTGCTGCGCAGCCGAGCGGGAGCAAGCTCCCTCGCCACAACAAGCGTCACTCACATGGAGCCGTACTTACCGCCGGCGAGGCTGACGCCGGCGCTGTTCGTCATCGGTGCGGATCGGTACGGGTTGCAGAGGCGGTTCGATCAAGCCGAGGGCAACACCCAAATCGTGCAGCCAGTTCTGAATTTTCTCTTTCATCGTCATGCCCCCTTCAGGGTAGTGCTGAGCGGCCGGAATTCTGAGGCCGCTTCGCACTGATAATAGTCCGAAGTCCTACGCAATGCTCGGCCAAATCCGCAATGATCTGTTACTGAATTGAACAGAATTACGATTGGTTGGTTCACGCCGTCTGCCGGGATTCATTGGCGGCCACGGGATAGAGCGCTTGCTGCTGTTCAATCCAGGCATTGAGGTTGGCCCCGACCATACCCTTGCGCCACATGAGCCATGTTGTCGCACTGGCAAACGGTTCGGCCAACGGGTGCACTGCAACGCTCTCGCGCCCCGGCAGACTGGCGAGCATCGACTCCGACATCAATGCCACACCGCTGCCGGCAATCACGCAGGCAAGCATGCCCTGATACGACTCGATCTCCATCGCCCGTCCCATCGCCGCCTGATAGTGAACGAACCACGCCTCCAGCCGCGCGCGGTAGGCGCAACCATGACGAAAGGTGAACACCGCCCTGCCCTCGACCTCCTTGGCGCTGCGGATCGGCGGATGGTCAGCTTCGCTGATCAGCACCAGACGCTCGTCGCACAGCGGCACGCCGTCGATCCCCGCCAATTGTGGCGGGCCGTCCACCAACGCCGCATCGAGACGCCCGGAGACCAGACCTTCGAGCAACTCGCCGCTGGGCCCGGACTGCACTTGCAGATTCACCGCCGGGTATTGCTTGTGATAGCGCGCCAGCAACGCCGGCAAATGGATCGCCGCGGTGCTGTACAGCGTGCCGAGGACAAAATCCCCGGCCGGCTGCCCGCCCATCACCGCTGCACTGGCCTGATCGCGCAGGGCGAACAGTTTGCCGGTGTAGTCCAGCAGGACTTTTCCCGCAGGCGACAACTGCAAACGCTGACGCTCACGGACGAAAAGTTCGACGCCCAATTGCTCTTCCAGTTGCTTGAGTCGGGTCGACAGGTTGGACGGCACTCGGTGCAGGCGTTCTGCTGCGCGGGTGATCGAACCTTCCTCGGCGACTGCCTGAAAGATCCGCAACTGGCTGAACTCCACGACCTTTCTCCATAACAGAACAAGTTACTCACTATTATTCAATTTTAAAGAAAGTCAATCGCTTCTAGCCTGACGGTCATTGCTCCTTCAAAGGAATCCCGACCATGTCGCCACTGATTCGCTTATCTGCCTGTTTCGTCGCCCTGATGATGGCCATGGGCATCGGGCGTTTCGCCCTCACCCCGCAATTGCCGCACTTGCTCAGCGAAGGCCAGGTCGACCTGACGGCCGCCGGTCTGATTGCTGCGGCCAATTACCTCGGCTACCTGCTGGGCGCGGTGGACGCGATGTTCGCCCACCGTCCGCAGCAAGTGCAGCGCCGGTTGCATGGCGGTTTGTGGCTGTGTGTGCTGCTGACCTTGGCATCGTTCTGGGCCAACGGCTTCTGGGCGCATTTGCTGCTGCGCTTTGGCACCGGCGTGGCGAGTGCCTGGGTGCTGGTGATGATCACCGCACTGAGTCAACCACTGGCAGCGGCGGCAGGCCGGCCACGGCTGGGGGCACTGGTATTTGCCGGTCCCGGACTGGGAATTTTTCTGACCGGGTTACTGGCACTGTTCTCACATCTGCTGAATCAGACCTCTGCCACCTTGTGGCTGATCTATGCCGCCGTGGCGCTGGTGATATTGCTGGGGATCGTGCGGATCCTGCCGCAACCGGGCCTGCACACACCGGTCGCCACCCTCAACGTCAACCATTCGAATCGCGGTATCCCGCGACTGGCGGCGGTGTATGCGTTATATGGCGTGGGTTACATCATTCCGGCCACGTTTCTCTCGCAAATGGCCAACGCGCAATTTCACGGGCAATGGCAGGCCGACCTGTTCTGGCCGTGTTTCGGACTCGGCGCAGCGATTGGCGTGCTATTGGTGAGCCTGCGTCGCCACGATCCGAACACCACACGGCACTGGCTGACCGCCACGCTGTGGTTGCAGGCGCTCGGGGTCTTCGCCTGTCTGTTGGGCAGTGGTTATGGCCTGGCGCTGGGGGTGGTGTTGTGCGGCATGCCGTTCCTGGCCTGCATGCAACTGGTGATGCAACGTTCGCGAGAACTGGCGCCGCACACAACTCAGCGCAACGCCGGGCTACTGACCGCATGCTTTGCCGTCGGCCAGCTCAGCGGCCCGTTGCTGGCGGCGCTGAGCAGCCATTTCAGCGGTGGTCTGCAACCGGCGCTGATCATTGCCGGCAGCGGTCTGCTGATTGCCGGCGGGCTTGCGCTGCAATCGGTCAGCGTTGGCCGAGGGCTTTGCGCAAACGCCGACGCACCCACTGTTCAGCGCTGACAAAGGTGATGCCGAGCAACACCAGCACCGCGCCGATGACGAAGTTCACGCTCAATTCCTCACCGAGCAGCACCACGCCGAACGTGACGCCGAACAACGGCGTCATGAACGAAAACACCGCAAGGTTAGCCGCCAGATAGCGGCGCAGCAGCCAGAACCAGGTCAGGTAACTGAAGAACGACACCACCAGGCCCTGGAACAGTACGCTGGCCACCGCCACGCTGGTCAGGCTGACGTGGCTGATCTGGCCACTGAACAGCGCGATCAACAGCAGGCCGACGAAGCCGACGATCAGTTGATAGAACAGAGTCAACGTCACCGGTGCTTCCGACAGACGCGAGGCGCGCACCACCACGGTGGTCGCGCCCCAGCAGGCGCCGGCAATGACCCCGAACGCATCGCCCAACAGCATGCGCCGGTCGAGGTTGCCCCACGACACGCCGCCGGCGAAGGCGATGGCGATACCGACGAACGCGAGCAGAATCCCCAGCCATTGCAAAGGTCGCAGGCGTTCACTCGCCAGCAGGAAATGCACGCCGAGTGCGGTGAAAATCGGCGCGGTGTAGAGGAACACCGACATGTGCGCGGCGGTGGTCAGTTGCAGACCTTCGGCGATGAAGAAGAACTCCAGACCGAACAATGCACCGGCCAGCAGTCCCCCACGCCAGGTGTTGCCCACCTGATCCCAACCGCCCTTCCAGCACAACAACAGGCCTACCAGCAGCGCAGAAATCCCCGAGCGCCCGGCCGCCTGCATCACCGGCGCGATGTCGGGCGCGGCCCACTTGATCATCACTTGCTGCACGCCCCAGATCAGACAGAGGCCGATCATTACCTGCAAGGCAAACCCGTCGGCATTGCGCCGCTCGACACTCACCGCAACACCTCGAACACACACAACATGGCAGCCGTCCAATGGTCAAAAATCTGTGTCGGGGATTATCAATCAGTCGGACAGAAAAAGCCGTCTGGAAAAGACATTTTGTGCTTCAGTGGCGTCAGGGGTGAATGGTTGTCGGCTGCGCCGCCATTCGCGAGCAAGCCCGCTCCCACAGGATGATCGCATTCCCCCTGTGGGAGCGGGCTTGCTCGCGAAGGCGTCGCTCCAGACAACAAAGATTACGGGGCTGACTTCAAAATCGCTTTGCCACCAAAAAGCCGACCGTACACGCCACAGCCGTAGCAAACGTCCCCCACGCCCAATCCAGCAAACTCACCTGCACCGACCACCCGCGCAATGTCGCCCAATTGGTCAGGTCATACGTGCCATACGCCACCAGCCCCAGCAGCGCGCCCATCTTTGCCGCACGTTGCCAGCTCTGTGCCGGCAAGACCACAAACAGCACACAGCCAAAAACATACAGGCAATAAAAAACCGCTGCCGGAACCAGCAGCGGTTTTTCGAGCATCAGCGAACCGAGCAGTTCGCGGTAGGTTGGCGCCATCAATACGCCGAGCCAGATACCGTCGAGCAACAGAAACGCCAGCAGAGTGGCGATATAAGCAAGCAACGGCTTTTTCATTTACCCAACCTCAAGTGACCCCATGCAACATGGGCCCCGGAAGGCTCAGGTTAGTTCAATGCGATCGGCATGAATGACGATCTTGCCTTCCTTGTACAGCGAACCGATGGCCTTCTTGAAGTTGCCCTTGCTGACACCGAACAGACTGCTGATCAACGCCGGATCGCTCTTGTCGCTGACGCCCAGCGTGCCATTGTTTTCACGCAACTTGGCGAGGATCTTCGAGCTCAGGCTGCTGGCCGCTTCCTGACCCACCGGTTGCAGGCTGAGGCTGATCTTGCCGTCGGCGCGCACTTCCTTGATGAAGCCCTTCTCGCGCATGCCGGAACGCATGAACTTGAAGATTTCATTCTTGTGGATCAAGCCCCAGTGCTTGTTGTTGATGATCGCCTTGAAGCCCATGTCGGTGGCTTCGGCCACCAGCAGATCAACTTCCTGACCGGCGCTGTAGTTGGCCGGGGTCTTGTCGAGATAGCGATCCAGACGTGCGGTGGCGGTGATGCGGCGCGTGTGTTTATCGAGGTAGACGTGCACCACGCAGTACTCACCAGCGGTCATCTGCCGCTTTTCTTCGGAATACGGCAGCAACAGATCTTTGGGCAGGCCCCAATCGAGGAACACACCGATGCTGTTGATCTCAACAACTTTCAGGCTGGCAAATTCGCCGACCTGAACTTTTGGTTTTTCAGTGGTAGCGATAAGTTTGTCATCGCTGTCCAGATAAATAAAAACGTTGAGCCAGTCTTCATCTTCGCTGGGAATATCTTTAGGGATATAACGGTTGGGCAAAAGAATTTCGCCGTCGGCACCGCCGTCCAGATATAAACCGAAGTTAGTGTGTTTAACCACTTGCAAACTGTTGTAACGCCCGACTAAAGCCATTTTCCAAAACCCTCATTGCGTGGGCGGCATTCTACCCGGTTTTGCCGGTCTCGTTCGCTGGGCAAGCAGCCTGCCGTAGAAAATCTGCGGAAGCCTTGATTTTCCTTGGTTTGCGCAGGCGGCTTGCCATTCGTCAGGCCAGCGCGAAGCCTGCTGTGCCGTTTCACGGCGGACATTTGCGCCAATGAAGAATAAATGTTGTTATTTAAAACAGTGGCTTAGGGGGATATTTCGGACAATTAATCGAGAATAATCCACCCACGCGCTCAGTTATTCCCGGGGATATTTATCAAGCAATTGTCAAGTTATTCCTGTACGATGCCTGGCCGAGTTACTTTTCTACAGGTTAATGGCCGCCATGCGTGTAAAAGCATCCACCAGCAAAGCAAAGCCAGCTCCAGCCGTTGAAACCAGCGAATCGATCAACGATCAGATCGCAGCGTTCCTCAAGTCCGGCGGCGAAATCCAGCAAATTGCCAAAGGCGTCAGCGGCCAGACGTTCGGTCCGTCCAAGCAGATCAGCCTGGGCAAGAAGTAACACCCGGTAATACACCCGTCCAGAGGCGCTTTGAGCTTCGAAGCGCCTGGACTGGCACCCGCGTTACACCTCCTTCTGTGTAATCAAATCCTTTGATAATCGACGAACGGCCATCATTGCCGAGCATTCGCCGGTATCCTTGCACGCGTCTGGATCAAGCGTTTCAGCAGGCCAAGCCCTGCCCTCGCTGTTCATGGAGTGACGCATGCTCAAATCAACTTTCTGTTTATTGTTTGTGGGCCTTATGGCCTGCTCATCGGCGCACGCGCAAATTTTCCAGCGCGAGCTCGGCGACTTCGACCTCAAACTCGGCACCACGCCCAGCCGCAGCATGGCTCAGGGACTGGTCAAGCCGTCAGCCGTCGGCTCGTTTCACGGCGGCCTCGATCTGAGCCACGACAGCGGTTTGTATGTCGGCCAGTATGCACCGAGCATGGGCCTGACCCCGGGCAAGAATCTGGAAATCGACTCCTACGTCGGTTTCAAACAACCTTTCGATCAGACCCTCGGCTACGAAGTCGGGATGATCCATTACAGCTATCCCAAAGTAGACACCCTCGACAGCCAGGAGCTGTTCGGCGGCCTGACCCTGCTCGGCAGCCGCTTCGGCGTCGCCGTGAGCAATGACCCGGACAAACAGAACAACACGCTGTTCGCCGACCTCGGCGGCAATCAGCCGTTCGGCATCGGGATCAGCATGAAATACACCACCCACCAACTGAACACGCCGGTGTCGGTGGACGGTGGTTATGTCAGCAGTTTTACCGACTGGTCGGTGAAATTTTCCCGGCCGTTCATGGGCGTCGATCTCGATCTGATCTACAGCAATTCCAACCTCAGCGGCAGCGAATGCTCGGCGTACTCGGGGCACAACAGTCAGTGTGACGGGCTGGTGACGCTCAAGGCCGAGCGCGCATTCTATTGATCGGCTGAACTGCCGGGAGCTTCCTGCGTTCACATGAGAATCAGACGTCAGGCTCTCGCAAGGATTCGCTCATGTCTCGCTGGTTCAAACACCTCGCCACCCTGCTGATCTTCACCCTCGCCCTCGGCGCTTGCAGCCGTGTCGGCCTGGCCTATCGAAACCTCGACGTGATCATTCCATGGACGCTTGGCGACTATCTGGACATGACCAGCGAGCAAAAAGACTGGTTCAACGATCGCCTCAAGGAGCACCTGAACTGGCACTGCACCACGCAATTGCCGGGCTACCTCGACTGGCTGGATCGCTTGCAGGCAATGGTCGAAAGCAATCAGGTGACCGACGCTGCGCTGCAAGCACGAACCGAGGAAGCGAAAAAAGCCATTGCCGAAACTGCACGGCAGATCACACCGTCGGCCATCGAGCTGCTGCAAGGGCTGGACGACAAGCAAGTCGCCGAGATGAACGACGCGTTCGCCAAGGATCTGCGCAAACGGGAAAAGGAATACGTCAAACCGCCACTGGCGCAGCAGATCGCCGAGCGCGGCGCGCGCATGGACAAACGCCTGACCGATTGGCTTGGCCCGTTGAGCGCCACTCAGGAACAACGGGTGATGGCCTGGTCGACCGCGCTGGGTGATCAGAACACTCAATGGATCGCCAACCGCGCGCACTGGCAGCAGCAGTTCAGTAACGCCGTTGCCCAGCGTAAAAGTGCCGAATTCCCACAACGAATCGAGACACTTCTGGTCAACCGCGAGCGTTTATGGACAGCGGATTACCAGAAGGCCTACGCCAACACCGAAGCACAGGCGCGCTCGCTGGCAGTGGATTTGATGGCCGAAAGTACGCCGCAGCAGCGTCAGCGGTTGCTCAAGAAAATCGAAGGGGTGCGTAAAGATTTCAACGACCTCGAATGCCTCAAGGCCGCACAAAAACCTTAAGGCTATGCAAAAAACAAAGTGGGAGCGGGCTTGCTCGCGAATGCGGTGTATCAGACACGTAAAGGGTGAATGACACGCCGCATTCGCGAGCAAGCCCGCTCCCACAAAGGCTGTCAGGCAATCTGCGCTTTGGAAGCCACCTCATCAAACGTCGCTTCATCCAGCGCATCTTCCTGCTCGTCCAACACCTGCCGCGGATGATCATTGCCGGGAATGCTGCTGTCGATCAGGCTCAGCAGGCTTGATCCGCGTGGCGTCAGAATGAAATTGCTGCCGGTACTGCCCATATGATCCGGGCGCGGTTCGATAAATCCACGATCGAGCAACAAGCCTTCATATTCGCAGGCCACCGTTTTCAGGTGATCCAGATTCTCGATCGGCTCGCCTGCACTGGCTTTCTGCGCCGCATAGTCCTCGGCATATTTTCGCGGCGCGAAACTTTCGCCTGCGCTGTTCTGCACTTCATGCAGCAAGCGTTCAATCAAATCCCAGTTATAAGTCGTCATCCTGATTCAACCTCCGGTGCGCGTGATTTGGGGCGCTGTCATAGGTTGTGACCCGGACGCATCGCAGCCGTTCAGCGGCATTTTCCGCGGCGACCGACCGGCGGTCTGTCGAATTGATCGAGGGTTAAACGACTAGTCTGACAAAGACGGTTTCAACCCCGCAGGAGAAATCATCATGAACGTCGAGAATCATCCAGTGGTATCGCGCGAAGAATGGCTCGCTGCGCGCAAACAACATCTGGCCGAAGAAAAGGCCTTCACCAAGGAACGCGACCGCCTCAGCGCCAAGCGCCGCGCGTTGCCCTGGGTCAAAGTCGACAAGGACTATCAATTTCAAGGCCCAAACGGCGAACTGAAACTGGCCGACCTGTTCGGCAAGCACAGCCAGTTGATCGTTTACCATTTCATGTTCGCCAAGGACTGGGAGGAAGGCTGTCAGGGCTGCTCGTTCCTGTCCGACCACATCGACGGCGCCAATCTGCACCTGGCCCACCACGACATCGCCATGGTCGCGGTCTCCCACGCCCCGTTTGAACAGTTCCAGGCCTTCAAGCAGCGCATGGGTTGGAAATTCGACTGGGTGTCGTCAGACGGTTCCGATTTCAACTACGACTTTGGTGTTTGCGCCAGAACCGAGGACGCCGAAGCCGGAAAGGCTACCTACAACTACGAAAAGACTGACAGCGCCGAGGAAGAAATGCCGGGGCTGAGTGTGTTTTATCGCAATGAATCCGGGGAGATTTTCCATACCTATTCAACTTATGCCCGTGGGCTGGATATGTTAGTAGGGGCCTACAACTATCTCGACCTCACGCCCAAGGGCCGCAATGAGGACGAGATCATGGAATGGGTACGACACCACGACCGATATGAGAGAGAAACAAAATCCAGTTGCTGTCATGGCAGTTGATAAACCTGTGGGGGCAAGCCTTGCTGGCAGCCACAACTCTGAACTTTTTATGTCATCCAGCTCTCCACCGGTTAACCCGCCTTAACCGGAACGGAGGCCTGCCCCCATGAAAACCCTGCTCAAGCTCACCCTCGCCGCCGCCCTCGCCTGCGCCCTGCCCGTCTGGGCCTGCACGCCGGAAGAGGCCACCGCCAAACGTGAACAACTGGCCAAGGAAGTGGCCAAGCTCACCGAACAGAATCCGGCCAAGGCCAAGGAAATCAATGCCGAGTTGCAGAAGATGGACCTGGGCACGGCCAGCGCCGATCTGCCGGACAAGTGCCAGTTGATTGATCAGCGCTTGAAGGAACTGGACTCGGCTGAGAAAAAAGCCGACAGCTAAAAGCAAGATCAAAAGATCGCAGCCTGCGGCAGCTCCTACACCAGACCCTGTAGGAGCTGCCGAAGGCTGCGATCTTTTGATCTTAAAAATGCATTTGTGCATTTATTTTATTGCATAAATGCATATCCGGACTAAGGTTACATCGAGCAAGGAAATCGGCACCGTTCATCGCAGATGAAAACCGTTAACCACCGATCGCTCGGCAATACCGCAACACAATCACAAGCTGGACGCTTGTTTTCATTCATGGAGGACTGAAAAAATGTTAACCACTCAAGCAACATCGTTCACCGGCGAGAGCCTGCCAAGGTGCCTTGTTGGCCACCTGATCGACCCGCAACTGGTCGAGGTTGAAGCCACTGCGCAAACGGCGGCACTGGCCGCTGCCAACCTCAACTTCACGATGCAGAAACAGACCCAGACCAACTGGTGCTGGGCCGCCGTTTCCGCCTCGGTCGGCAATTATTACGGCACCGGCAACTGGACCCAGTGCGGCGTCGCCAGCACCCAACTGGACCGCAATTGCTGCAGCCAGCCGGGGCCGTGCAACGTCTACGGCTATCTGGATTCGGCCCTGCAAACCACCCGCAGCTATAACGGGATGAATCAGGGTTCGCTGCAGATGTCGGCCATTCAGAACCAGATCAACATGGGCCGCCCGGTCGGCCTGCGTTGTGCCTGGTATGGTGGCGGTGCGCACTTCCTGGCGATCTACGGCACCAACGGCAACTACGTGCTGATCGCCGACTCGATCTACGGTTACTCGACCCGCGCGCTGAACTCATTCCCCGGTTCGTACAACGGCGGCGGCAACTGGACTCACACTTACTTCACCGCGAAACACTAGGAGGGCGACATCATGCAACTGACTTATCCAAAGGCGCCTTCCAACGGCGTACAGACTTTGCGTCCGGTGCTGCAAGCCGCGCTGCAAAACCAGGGCTTCGGCATCAACCGCCAGTTCGCCAACGCGACACCGGCCAAAGTCAGCCTCAGCGAAGCCTATCGCGGCTACTCGCTGACACTCGACGACCTGAGCCAAGGCAAGGGTCTGAAAGACGCACGTATCGGCGACTGGCATTACCTGGTGTTTGCCGACGGCGTAAGCATTGCCGATGCGCAACTGGCCGAGGTGCGTGGCCATGTCGAGTTCGCTTCGCTGAACCACGGCACCCGGGCCGCCGACACCGTGGGCGCGTTGAAACTGGCGGAACAGGCGCCGCAATTGCAGGGCAAGAGCGTTGAACTGCGGGTGCTGTTTGTCTCGGCACTGCACGTCGTGGCGATCTGGCTGCACGCTGACGGTGAAGATGTACTGATCCCGATCGAGCCGACGCCGAAAGAGCTCGGGAACTCGCGGCTGTACAGCGAAGCCGCGTTGCTCGCGCAGCTCAAACCGGCGGCAGATCGCGCAAAACAGCGCTTTGACGCAGACACCAGCGGACAGTTGGGGAACTGAAAAACCCTGCGCATAAAAAAACCCGGACGCTGTCCGGGTTTTTTATTGGCCGCTTGAGACGACTTATTCAGCCGCTGGCTCTGCGGGCTTGCGACGCTTGAGCGGGGCCATGCCGTCGCTGCTCACCAGAGAATCCGGCTTTGGACGGTTGGCGCTCTTGCGCTTGGTCGGGGTCTTGGCGGCGGTTTTCTTCTTGTCGCCCTTGGCGTCGGTCTTTTTCTTCTTCACGCCGACGGCTTTGCCCGAGGCCTTGACCTTCTTCGGCCCGCCGTAGGTGCCTTTGACTTCCTTGATGGTGCGGCGCTCGAAGCTCTGCTTGAGGTAGCGCTCGATGCTCGACATCAGGTTCCAGTCGCCGTGGCAGATCAGCGAGATCGCCAGACCGTCGTTGCCTGCGCGGCCGGTACGACCGATGCGGTGCACGTATTCGTCGCCGCTGCGTGGCATGTCGAAGTTGATCACCAGATCCAGGCCATCAACGTCCAGACCACGGGCCGCGACGTCGGTGGCTACCAGAATCTTCACGCCGCCCTGCTTCAGACGGTCGATCGCCAGTTTGCGATCCTTCTGGTCTTTCTCGCCGTGCAGCACGAACGCCTTGTATTCCTGAGCCACAAGGCGGCCGTAGATGCGGTCGGCCATGGCCCGGGTGTTGGTGAAGACGATGGCCTTCTGGTAGGTCTCGTTGGCCAGCAGCCAGTTGACGATCTGTTCTTTGTGCTGGTTGTGATCGGCTGTGATGATCTGCTGACGGGTGGTCGAGTTCAGTTGGCTGACCGCGTTGAGCTGCAGGTGCTCAGGATTGTTCAGCACCTTGGCGATCATCTCGCGCAGGCCGGAACCACCGGTGGTGGCGGAGAACAGCATGGTCTGCTGACGGTTCGGGCATTCGTCGACCAGACGTTGCACGTCTTCGGCGAAACCCATGTCGAGCATGCGGTCGGCTTCGTCGAGCACCAGCACTTCGACTTCTTTGAGGTCGAGGTTGCCGGCGTTGAGTTGCTCGATCATCCGGCCCGGCGTACCGATCAGGATGTCCGGCACCTTGCGCAGCATCGCGGCCTGCACCTTGAAGTCTTCACCGCCGGTGATCAGGCCGGACTTGATGAACGTGAACTGCGAAAAGCGCTCAACTTCCTTAAGCGTCTGCTGGGCCAGTTCACGGGTCGGCAGCAGGATCAGCGTCTTGATGCTGACGCGGATCTTCGCCGGGCCGATCAGGCGATTGAGGATCGGCAGGACAAAAGCGGCGGTCTTGCCGCTACCGGTTTGCGCCGTCACCCGCAGGTCACGCCCCTGGAGCGCCAGCGGAATGGCCGCTGCTTGCACAGGCGTTGGCTCGACAAATTTCAGCTCGGCCACGGCTTTGAGCAGGCGTTCGTGCAGGGCGAATTGGGAAAACACGGGTGCTACCTCGAAGATATGCAAAAAAACAGCTGCATAGGTTACCGGTTTCGAGCGCTCAGGCCGAGTTTCTTTATACAAACGGGCGTAATCAGTGGCTTTTTTGTTGCTCGATTTGTCTCCAACGGTAATACACAGCGTCTTAAATGCTCTAATCGCCCATCGCGTCTTACAGAAGAATCGTTGCTCACATGGATTTCAAACAGCTCTGGCTCAACGCCCAAGACCTCTGGGGTGCCCTCGAAAAGCACCCATTCCTGCAATCCGGCCTGGCGCTGATGCTGCTACTGGTGATCGCGCTGGTCCTCGGACGAGTGGCACGCTATCTGATCCTGCATGCCAGCCGCATGCTCGGGCGCCAGCCGGCCCTGCACTGGATCAACGACTTTCGCCACAACAAGGTGTTTCAACGTCTGGCGCAGATGACGCCGTCGCTGGTGATCCAGTTCGGCCTGCACCTGGTGCCGGAACTGAGCAAAACCGCGATGTCCTTCCTCGGCAACGTGGCGCTGTCCTTCACCATCCTGTTCCTGCTGCTGTCGGTCAGCGCCCTGCTCAATGCGCTGCTGGACATCTACGCCCGCACCGAACACGCCCGCACCCGCTCGATCAAGGGCTATGTGCAACTGGCGAAAATGGTCTTGTACGTGTTTGGTGCGATCATCATCGTCGCCACGTTGATCGATCGTTCGCCGCTGTTGCTGCTCTCCGGTCTGGGTGCGATGTCGGCGGTGATTCTGTTGGTATATAAGGACACTCTGCTGTCATTCGTTGCCAGCGTGCAGTTGACCAGCAACGACATGCTGCGGGTCGGCGACTGGATCGAAATGCCGCAAGTCGGCGCCGATGGCGATGTGGTCGACATCACCTTGCACACGGTCAAGGTGCAGAACTTCGACAAGACCATCGTTTCGATCCCGACCTGGCGCCTGATGTCCGAATCGTTCCGCAACTGGCGCGGCATGCAACAGTCCGGCGGGCGACGGATCAAGCGCAGCCTGTTCATCGACGCCAGCGGCGTGCGCTTCATTCGTGACGATGAAGAAGAGAAGTTGAGCCAGGTGCACCTGCTGACCGGCTACATGGGCCGCAAGAAAGCCGAACTCAAGGCGTGGAACGAGGCGCAAGGAAACGTCGCGGCGATGTCGGCCAACCGCCGGCGCATGACCAACATCGGCACCTTCCGCGCTTATGCGCTGGCGTATTTGAAGAGTCACCCGGAGGTGCAGCCGAACATGACCTGCATGGTGCGCCAGATGCAGACCATGGCGCAGGGCATTCCACTGGAAATCTACTGCTTCACCACCACCACGGTGTGGGCCGATTACGAGCGGATTCAGGGGGATATTTTCGACTATCTGCTGGCGGTGCTGCCGGAGTTTGGCTTGAGCCTGTATCAGCAGCCGAGTGGCGGGGATTTGCGTTCGGGGTTGTTGCCGGCGGTGTTGGGGGCGGCGAGCATTCCCGAGCCGCAGAAACACCTCATGTAACGCCACCGATCAAAACTGTGGGAGCGGGCTTGCTCGCGAAGGCGTCAGGTCAGTCAACATAATCGTTGAATGACGCACCGCTTTCGCGAGCAAGCCCGCTCCCACAGGGGTTATGCGGTGGCTTGAGTTTTGCGGATGCCCAACCGGCTGATCCACACCGCCGCCAGAATCACACTCCCGCCCAGCAACAACCTTCCCAGTTCCTCATGCTGATTCCAGATCAGCAGATTCAGCAGCAAGCCCACTGGCACATGCAGGTTGTTCATCACCGCCAGCGTGCCGCCGTTGACCATGCACGCGCCCTTGTTCCACCAGTACATGCCCAACGCCGTCGAGACCAGACCGAGGAACAGCAACACGCCCCATTGCAACGGCGCTTCGGGCAGGAAGTTGGACTTGCCGAACAGCAGAAACGCCGGCAACACCACTGCCAACGCGCCGAGATAGAAGAAGCCGAAACGCCGGTAATGCGGCAGATCACTCGGGTGTTTTGCCACCAGATGCTTGTACATCACCTGCCCTGCGGCGTAGGTGAAGTTGGCCAGTTGCAGCAGCAAAAAGCCCATGAAGAAATCCGGGTTGATCCGGTCAAAACGAATCACCGCCGCACCGCCCACCGCTACCAACGCGGCCACTAGCGCCCACGGATTGAAGCGGCGGTTCAGCGCATCTTCGATCAGCGTCACGTGCAGCGGCGTGAGGATCGTGAACAGCAACACCTCCGGCACCGTCAGTACACGGAAGCTCAGGTACAGGCAAACGTAGGTGATGCCGAACTGCAACGCGCCGATCAGCAGCATGCCGCGCATGAACGAAGGCTCCACCGAGCGCCAGCGGGTCAACGGAATGAACACCAGCCCGGCCAGCACCACGCGCACCAGCACTGCAAAGTAGCTGTCGACATGCCCGGCGAGGTATTCGCCGATCAGACTGAAGGAAAACGCCTGGATCAGCGTGACAAAAAGTAGATAGCCCATGGTCGCCTCTGTTTCGAATGGCGGCGACGATAGCGGTTTTTGCGCCAGACCGCGAACCTCAGGCAACACTGAACCCTGTGGGAGCGGGCTTGCTCGCGAAAGCATCGTGTCAGTCGACGAATATTTGACTGACACACCGCCTTCGCGAGCAGGCTCGCTCCCACAAGGAGTTTTGTGTTGTTCAAAAAACACAGGCAAAAAAAAGCCCGATCTCGCTAAAGCGTTCAATCGGGCTACAGCACTCAGGAGCAACAAGTGCAAAGGGAGGTTCGATGCGCGTAGAGCCTTGAAGGGGTTGCGCCAGGTCACTTAACCAAGCGGCGATTATCTGGCGATTAACATATCAAGCGACCTGAGACAGTTTGGCGTTGGCCTGATTCAGGCCCTTCTCCTGGAAGTCGCCACCCAGGTTCATGCCTTCGGCGTGAATGAAGGTCACGTCATGGATGCCGATGAAACCCATGACCTGACGCAGGTACGGTTCCTGATGGTCGGCCGGGCCGCCAGCGTAGATCCCGCCGCGAGCGGTCAGCACGTAGGCACGTTTGCCGCTGAGCAGGCCTTGCGGGCCGGTTTCGGTGTACTTGAAGGTCACGCCGGCACGCAGCACGTGGTCGAGCCAGGCCTTGAGGGTGCTCGGGATCGCGAAGTTGTACATCGGCGCAGCCATCACCAGTACGTCGGCGGCGAGCAGCTCGTCGGTCAATTCGTTGGAGCGCTCCAGCGACGATTGTTCGCTGGCATTGCGCTGCTCGGCAGGCTTCATCCAGCCGCCCAGCAGGTTGGCGTCCAGGTGTGGAACGGGATTCACGGCGAGGTCACGCACGCTGATCTGATCGTTGGGATGCGCCGCTTTCCACTGACCGATGAAGGTCTGGGTCAGTTGACGGGAAACCGAGTCTTGCTGGCGGGCGCTGCTTTCAATGATCAGAACGCGGGACATGGTGTGTAGTCTCCATCCGAGAATGTTGTAGGTCGATGGAGTGAAGGTTAAACAGGGTCGTATCGATGAAAAAGCGCAAATAATTGCTGCAAAGCATCGAATAATTCGTTTAGATGCAGTTTGTACCCTTGTAGGAGTGAGACCGCTCCCGAGTGCGGGGGGGTAGGGGGATCAAGGTTTTACTGGCACCCCCCCATCGCGGGCCGGGTCGCCCCCACACGGGGGTG
>NZ_JAJSLU010000003.1:283880-292594 GCF_023063025.1 Pseudomonas sp. YL2
GAGCCTGCTCGCGATTGCGGTGTGTCAGGTACATCAGGATTTAACTGACACACCGCAATCGCGAGCAGGCTCACTCCTACAGGGGATTGCCGTTATTTCGGGGAGCAGCTCAAATCGATGCGCAGCCTGATGATCTCGCGGGAGAACTTGGCCGTGGCATTCGTATGCTTGCGGGCCGGGATTTCGATGTTGCGCGTACGCGGTGCTTCCGGACCATTGTTGAAAACGACTTTGCAGGTCGCGTCGACATCACCGTAGTTGGCGACCCGGATGGAGCCGATGTCTTTGTCGGTGTCGAAGGTCTCGTAGTCGATCTTCAAGCCATTGAGGTTCTTCTGCACATCGATCGGGTAAGCAAACGCAGTCAGCGGCAGCAACGCGAGCACCACACAACAGAATTTTTTCATTCGCCAGTCTCCATGAGGGACGGCCAGCTTAGGACAAGAGGAGCTATTGATGAAAGCGCCCCGCGTGACCCTTGATCAATGGCGAACATTGCAGGCCGTGGTCGACCACGGTGGTTTCGCCCAGGCCGCCGAGGTTCTGCACCGTTCGCAATCGTCGGTGAGTTATACCGTCGCCCGCATGCAGGACCAGCTCGGCGTGCCGTTGCTGCGCATCGACGGACGTAAAGCGGTGCTCACCGAAGCCGGCGGCGTACTGCTGCGCCGCTCGCGACAACTGGTGAAACAGGCCAGCCAACTGGAAGACCTCGCCCACCACATGGAGCAAGGTTGGGAAGCCGAAGTGCGGCTGGTGGTCGATGCGGCTTACCCGAGCGCACGTATCGTGCGGGCGCTGACCGCGTTCATGCCGCAGAGCCGCGGCTGCCGCGTGCGTCTGCGCGAGGAGGTGTTGTCGGGGGTCGAGGAGGTCTTGCTCGAGGGCGTGGCCGATCTGGCAATCACCGGCCTGAGCATCCCCGGCTACCTCGGCGCGGAATTGAGCGACGTCGAATTTGTCGCGGTCGCCCACCCTGATCACGCGCTGCATCGGCTCAACCGCGAACTGAGCTTCCAGGACCTGGAAACCCAGATGCAGGTGGTGATTCGCGACTCCGGCCGCCAGCAACCACGCGACGTTGGCTGGCTCGGCGCCGAACAGCGCTGGACCGTCGGCAGCCTCGCCACGGCTGCCACGTTCGTCAGCAGCGGCCTGGGCTTTGCCTGGCTGCCACGGCACATGATCGAACGGGAATTGAAGGAAGGCACGCTCAAGCTGCTACCGTTGGATCAGGGTGGCAGCCGCAACCCGAGCTTCTATCTGTATTCGAACAAGGACAAACCGCTGGGCCCGGCCACACAAATCCTCATCGAACTGTTGCGCACCTTCGACACTTTGCCGCTTGACGCACCGTTCGCCGCCCCCGAGCAAGCCTGACACGGAGTTCACCGATGGCCTATTTCGAACATGAAGGTTGCAACCTGCACTACGAGGAATATGGCCACGGCACCCCGTTGCTACTGGTTCACGGACTGGGTTCGAGCACCCTGGACTGGGAAATGCAGATCCCGGCGCTGTCGGCGCACTACCGGGTGATCGTTCCGGATATACGTGGTCACGGTCGCTCGGACAAACCTCGCGAGCGCTACAGCATCGCCGGGTTCAGCGCCGATCTGCTGGCGTTGATCGAACACCTGAAACTCGGCCCGGTACATTACGTCGGGCTGTCGATGGGCGGGATGATCGGCTTTCAGTTCGGCGTCGATCAGCCGCAAATGCTGAAAAGCCTGACCATCGTCAACAGCGCCCCCGAGGTCAAACTCCGCAGCCGCGACGATTACTGGCAATGGTTCAAGCGCTGGAGTCTGATGCGCGTGCTGAGTCTGGCGACCATCGGCAAGGCGCTGGGCGGCAAACTTTTCCCCAAGCCTGAACAAGCTGATCTGCGGCAGAAAATGGCCGAACGCTGGGCAAAAAACGACAAACGTGCTTATCTCGCCAGCTTCGATGCGATTGTTGGCTGGGGCGTTCAGGAACGACTTTCCCGGGTGACCTGTCCAACGCTCATCGTGACTGCCGACCGTGACTACACACCGGTGGCACTGAAAGAAACCTATGTAAAACTGCTGCCCGATGCGCGGCTGGTGGTCATCGCCGATTCGCGCCACGCCACCCCGCTCGATCAACCCGAACGCTTTAACCAAACGCTGCTGGCGTTCCTTGCCACAGCCGATACTCAATCTCAGGATTACTGACCCATGTTGAAAAAACTCGCCCTCGCCGCCGGCACCGTGCTGTTTGCTGCCAACCTGATGGCTGCCACGCCTGCAAAAGCACCGCACGTGCTGCTGGACACCACCAACGGCCAGATCGAAATCGAACTGGATCCGGTCAAGGCGCCAATCAGTACCAAAAACTTTCTGGATTACGTCAACAGCGGCTTTTACACCAACACCATTTTCCATCGCGTGATCCCGGGTTTCATGGCTCAGGGCGGCGGTTTCACCCAGCAGATGCAACAGAAAGAGACCAAGGCACCGATCAAGAACGAAGCCAGCAATGGCCTGCACAACGTTCGCGGCACCTTGTCGATGGCCCGTACCTCCAACCCTGATTCGGCCACCAGCCAGTTCTTCATCAACGTCGCCGACAACGCCTTCCTCGATCCGGGCCGTGATGCCGGTTACGCGGTATTCGCCAAAGTGGTCAAAGGCATGGACGTGGTCGACATCATCGTCAACTCGCAGACCACCACCAAACAGGGCATGCAAAACGTGCCTGTCGACCCTGTGATCATCAAGTCGGCCAAAGTCATCGACTAAGCTGTACAGGGCGTTTCGAGCGGCGCTGGCCTGAAGCCGCGCCGCTCACACCGATAAAAGGAGAGCCCGGCATCCGGGCGGTTATCTGATGCTCTATCGCCGTTTCGAACAACTGATCGACATATTCCGCGACGCCCCCACGGCCTCCCCGCCGGATCGTGTCTGGCCCTTCTATACCTATTACCTCAAGCAGGTCTGGCCGAGTTTTGCCGCCCTGCTCGTCGTCGGCCTGTTTGCCGCGTTGATCGAAGTGGCGCTGTTCAGCTACCTGAGCCGCATCATCGACCTGGCCCAGGGCACGCCCAACCCGAATTTCTTCAGCGACCATGCCCTCGAACTGACGTGGATGGTGGTGGTCGCCCTGGTGCTGCGGCCGATCTTTTTCGGCCTGCACGACCTGCTGGTGCACCAGACCCTGAGCCCGGGGATGACCAGCATGATCCGCTGGCAGAACCACAGTTACGTGCTCAAGCAGAGCCTGAATTTCTTCCAGAACGACTTCGCCGGGCGCATCGCCCAACGCATCATGCAGACCGGCAACTCGCTGCGCGATTCGGCGGTGCAAGCGGTGGATGCGCTGTGGCACGTGGTGATCTACGCGATCAGTTCGCTGGTGCTGTTCGCCGAAGCCGACTGGCGCCTGATGATCCCGCTGCTGACGTGGATCGTCGCCTACATCGGCGCGCTGTATTACTTCGTGCCACGGGTGAAAGAGCGTTCGGTGCAAGCTTCCGACGCGCGCTCGAAACTGATGGGACGAATCGTCGACGGCTACACCAACATCGCCACCCTCAAGTTGTTCGCCCACACCAACTTCGAACAGCATTACGCCAAGGAAGCCATCGAAGAACAGACGGTCAAGGCGCAGATGGCCGGCCGCGTGGTGACCAGCATGGACGTGGCGATCACCACCATGAACGGTCTGCTGATCGTTGGCACCACCGCGCTGGCGCTGTGGCTGTGGACGCAGTCGCTGATCACTGTCGGCGCGATCGCCCTCGCCACCGGTCTGGTGATTCGTATCGTCAATATGTCCGGCTGGATCATGTGGGTAGTCACCGGCATCTTCGAAAACATCGGCATGGTGCAGGACGGTCTGCAGACCATCTCGCAACCGGTCAGCGTCACTGATCGCGAGCAGGCCAAACCGCTGGCCGTGGCTCGTGGCGAAGTGCGTTTCGAGCACGTGGATTTTCACTACGGCAAGAAGAAAGGCATCATCGGCGACCTCAATCTGAACATTAAACCCGGCGAGAAAATCGGTCTGATCGGGCCGTCCGGCGCCGGTAAATCGACCTTGGTCAACCTGCTGCTGCGCCTGTATGACGTAGAGGGCGGACGCATCCTGATCGATGGGCAGAACATCGCCGAAGTCGGCCAGGAAAGCCTGCGCGCACGCATCGGCATGATCACGCAGGACACCTCCCTGCTGCACCGCTCGATCCGCGACAACTTGCTGTATGGCAAGCCTGACGCCACCGACGCCGAGCTCTGGGACGCGGTGCACAAGGCTCGCGCCGACGAGTTCATTCCGCTGCTGTCGGACGCTGAGGGCCGTACCGGTTTCGACGCGCACGTCGGCGAACGCGGGGTGAAACTGTCCGGCGGTCAGCGCCAGCGCATTGCGATTGCCCGGGTGCTGCTCAAGGACGCGCCGATCCTGATCATGGACGAAGCAACCTCGGCACTCGACTCGGAAGTCGAAGCGGCGATCCAGGAAAGCCTGGAAACCCTGATGCAAGGCAAAACCGTGATCGCCATTGCTCACCGTCTCTCGACCATCGCTCGCATGGATCGGCTGGTAGTGCTGGAAAACGGCAAGATCGCCGAGAGCGGTACCCACGCCGAACTGCTGGCGCATCGCGGATTGTATGCGCGGTTGTGGGCGCACCAGACCGGGGGATTTGTCGGGATCGATTGATCATTGAATCAATACAACTCCAATGTGGGAGGGGGCTCGCTCCCGAAAGCGGGGTGTCAGTACCGAACATTTGTCTGACACACCGCATTCGGGAGCAAGCCCCCTCCCACAATATATTGAGAACCGCCACAGCCCTCTAACCACGGGCTCTGGCGGTTTTTTGATGGCTGCTGGAAATCCATCCAAAGCGTGCTGTACTCAGCCAAGGTTCCAGCACGGAACCTGTCGTAAATCTGCAGGGAAGCACAACGCAATACAGTCTCGATAGCATGGGCTATCAAGGACTCTCTCATGTCTCTGTTCAAACGTTCAGTTACTGAGTTGTTGGGTACGTTCTGGCTGGTTCTGGGTGGTTGTGGCAGTGCGGTGCTCGCCGCGTCTTCGCCTCTGGGCATCGGAGTGCTGGGGGTGGCCCTGGCGTTTGGTCTGACGGTGCTGACCATGGCGTTCGCCATCGGCCACATCAGCGGATGTCATCTCAATCCGGCGGTATCGGTCGGGTTGGTGGTCGGCGTACGGTTTCCAGCAAAAGAGCTACCCGCCTACATCATCGCCCAAGTGCTCGGCGGGATACTCGCCGCCGCGCTGCTCTACTACATCGCCAGCGGCAAGGAAGGTTTCGACATCGCAGCAGGTCTGGCGTCCAATGGGTACGGCGAGCACTCGCCCGGCAAATACTCGATGGCGGCAGGCTTTGTCACCGAGCTGGTGATGACCGGGATGTTCGTGATCATCATCCTCGGCGCCACCGACAAACGCGCCCCGGCGGGCCTCGCACCGATTGCCATCGGCCTGGGGCTGACGCTGATTCACCTGATCTCGATTCCGGTCACCAACACTTCGGTCAACCCGGCTCGTAGCACCGGGCCGGCGCTGATGGTCGGCGGCTGGGCGATCGCGCAGTTGTGGATGTTCTGGGTCGCGCCGCTGATTGGCGCGATAGTGGGCGGGACGATTTATCGCTGGCTGGGCAAAGAGCAATCCTGAACCCACTGGAAATCCCCTGTGGGAGGGGGCTTGCTCCCGAAGGCGTCGTGTCAGTCATAGCTACCGTACTGACACACCGCATTCGGGGGCAAGCCCCCCCCCACACGAATAAATCAACCACCCCCGAGGATCGATGTCGGCCCCGTTTAAAGGCAAGCTCAGGCCTGGCGGTATGGCAAGGCTGTTCTGGCTTCCTCGGCGTACGCAAGGACGCCAGCACGTTCCTGTTGCAGGAAGTCTTTAACTGCGGCTTTCAGACCGGGATGACGCAGGTAGTGCCACGAGTGGGTGATCACCGGTTCAAAGCCGCGAATCAGCTTGTGCTCGCCCTGAGCGCCGGCATCAAAGCGCTGATACCCATGGGCAATCGCATAGTCCATGCCCTGATAGAAACATGTCTCGAAATGCAGCCGGTCAAACTCGGCCAGACATCCCCAATAGCGTCCATAGAAGCTGTCGCCCCCGACCAGACTGAAGGCCATCGCCACCGGCCGTGAACCCTGTCTGGCGAAGACCACCCGAATCGCCTCCGGCATCCGCGCAGCCAGCAGACTGAAAAACTCGCGCGTCAGGTACGGCGCCTGGCGGCGCACGGCGTAGGTGTTGGCATAGCAGGCGTAGACAAAATCCCATTGCGCCTCGTCCAGCTCACGCCCTTCCAGCCATTCGAATTCGAAGCCCTGCCCCGCCACCTGCTCGCGCTCTTTACGCATTTGCTTGCGCTTGCGCGAACTGAGCGCGTCGAGAAAATCCTGGAAGTCCCGATAACCGCGATTCTGCCAGTGATACTGACAGCCGATACGTTGCAGCCAGCCCGGCTGCTCGGCCATGGCGGCATCGGTGAACGGGTCGGTGAAATTGATGTGCGCGCTGGAAAGCTCTTCGATTTCCAGATAACCCGGCAGGCTCTTGAGCAGTTCGAAACCGTCTTCGACCCGGGCGGCCAGCAAGCGTGGTCCGCTGACCGGGCTGAACGGCACCGCCGTCAGCAGTTTGGGGTAGTAATCGATGCCGGCCCGGGCACAGGCATCGGCCCAGCCGTGATCGAACACGTACTCGCCATAGGAATGCCACTTGCGATAACTGGGCAGCGCCGCGATCAGCCGATCGTCTTCGACGTGCAGCAGATGCTCGGGCTGCCAGCCGGTATGGGGTCCGACGCTACCGCTGTCTTCCAGTGCGCTGAGGAACGCATGGCGCAAAAACGGCTGGTTCTCAGGCACCAGCGCGTCCCATGTCGCAGGGACGATTTCTGACAGGTTTTGCAGACGTTGCAACGGCATCAACTGGCTCTCCACATCTTGGCGTCAAAGCCCCGCGAGTATCGCTGATCGGCATCCATTGCACACGCTCATTCGGGCGACAGTGCTCTAGCTCAATAGTTCACGAGGACTTTGTATCGTCATCGACATGACATCACTTAGCCACTGCTCTGTCATAAACCATCGCGATACTCGCTCCTGTTTTTAGAGCGCCGGGGTCTACCCGGACACTGTTTTCCGACGTACGCGTCGGTGTGCCCCGGATGGTTCTGCCATCCCTCTCATCTTCGGAGATTGCTATGCGTCTTGCTTCCACGAAAACTGCGGCGGCCTTGTGCGGTGGCCTGTTGCTGGCCATGAGCGTTCCGGCCAGTGCTGCAGTCGACGCCAAACTGCTCGACATGCTCAAGGCCAACGGTTCCATTTCCCAGGCGCAGTACATCGAACTGCAAACTGAACTGGCCAAGGATCAGAAGGCTCAGCAAATCGCGCAGCAGGCGCAGCAAGAGACCAACGAGCAAATCGCGGCAACCGCGAAGAAAACCAACGAGCTGAGCTCCTTCGACCAGAAACTCGCCTGGGCCGCCAAGACCCAGTTCAAGGGTGACGTGCGTATCCGTCAGGAGACCGTCAAGATCGACGGCGAATCCAACAATGGTGGCCGTGACAAGGATCGCCAGCGTATCCGCGCACGTCTGGGGGCTTACACCGAGATCAACCCGCAAGTCGACACCGGCATCCGTATTGCCACCGGCGGCGGCGACGATGCCCGTTCGACCAACCAGGACATGGACAACTACTTCGACAAGAAGCAGATCTGGCTCGACCTGGGCTACATCGACTACCACCCGGATGCGATCAAGAACCTGCACGTGATCGGCGGCAAGATGCTGCAACCGTGGGTCAGCATGGGCGACGTGATCTGGGACAGCGACATCAACCCGGAAGGTCTGGCCGTCACCTACAAATATCCACTGGGCAGCAGCGCCGAACTGTTCGGCAGCCTGGGTAACTACACCCTCAAGGACAACGTCGACGGCGAAGGCGTGCAATTCCGTCACGACCTGCGTCTGACTGCCGGGCAGTTGGGCAGCCGTTTCGCGATCACCGACAACCTGAAACTGACCCTGGGCGGCAGCGTCTACGCCTACCAGAACGATGAAGACAGCCGCTGCACCGGGACATCCACACCGTGCGCGCTGTCGGTCAACGGCAACTCGGCCAACAACGAGTTCCGCCTGTACGAAGGTTTCAGCCAGATCGACATCGGCGGTCTGCCGATGCCGCTGTCGTTCTACGGTCAATACGTGAAGAACAACGATGCCGTGACCGACGCCGATACCGCGTGGCTGGTCGGCGCCAAGTCGAAAGTCTTCGGTCTGAACCTGGATTACAACTATCGTGACGTACAGCGTGACGCCGTGGTCGGCGCGTTCACCGACTCCGACTTCGCCAACGGCACCACCGGTTCCCGTGGGCACAAGTTCAAGGTCGGTTACGACATCGACAAGAACTTCGCCATCGGCGCCACGTACTTCCTGACCAAGGCCGACTTCTCCAGCCGTACCCAGCGTGACGCAGACACCAACACTCTGCAGCTGGATGCCGAAGCCAAGTTCTAAAAAGCGTCACCCTATAGCCTGATGCGGGCGGAACGATCCCCATCATCCGTTCGTTTCGTCCGCGCCGGGCTATTCTGCAGGAAGCAAAAAACCTGTAGGAGCTGCCGGAGGCTGCGATCTTTTGATCTTGTTTTTGAGGATCAAAAGATCGCAGCCT
>NZ_JAJSLU010000003.1:292604-438357 GCF_023063025.1 Pseudomonas sp. YL2
AGTAGCTTGGGGGGCCGGGTCGGGGGGGGTTCTTTTTTTTTTGTTTGTGCAAAGAAAAAAACTCCCCCCCCCCCAGGGCAGCTCCTACAGGGAATTGTCTTTGCGGCGTTGCTCGGCCAGACGCTCAGCCAGCGCATCCACACCCTCTTGCGGCCTCTCCGGCATCGCCTTCAACGTGGCCTGCATCAAACGCATCTGACGAATGAAGCGCCGGCAGTTGGGGCAGAACATCAGGTGATGGCGCACCATCAGTTTTTCGCGAAAGCTCAACTGGCCATCGAGATAATCGCTGGAGCGTGCCACTTGTTCCTTGCAGGTCAGCATTCGCCGGTCTCCTCAAAATGCTCCACCGTGGCGAAGACTTTCAGCCGCGCCCGATGCAGCAGCACACGGACATTGGAGAGCGAGATCTCCAGAAGATTACAGATCTCTTCCAGCTCCAGGCCTTGGCGCTCGCGCAGCAGCAACACGCTGCTTTGCAGTTCCGACAGACTGAGCAAGGTGTGCTCCAGGCAATCACGCAATTCACTTTCGGTGAGCAAGGCTTCCGGGGTGTCCTGATGCCAGGCGAACGGCGCCACCAGCCAATGACCGTCACCGGGCGAAAAACGATCGTCGTCGATGGTGCCGTGGGGTGACGGCAGGTCATCCAGCAACACTTCGCGGCGGTTTTGTTTGTAGCGGCTCTTGGCCGAGTTGGCGGTGATGGTCAGCAGCCAGGTCTTGAGACTGGAACGACCCTCGAAGCTACCGATATGGCGCACCACCGAAAGCCAGGCGTCCTGCACCACTTCCTCGACATGGCGCTGGCCGACAATCGCGTAAGCCACGGCGCGCATGGCGCTCTGGTAGGTGCTGACCAGCTCCTTGAAAGCCTTTTGCTCACCCGCGAGCAGACGTTCGAGCAGTTGGGTGTCGTCGGTTGCGGCCATGCACGCCTCGTTTTCAGATGGTCAAAAGCAAAAGATCGCAGCCTGCGCCAGCTCCTACAGAGATCAGTGTAGGAGCTGCCGCAGGCTGCGATCTTTTCAGGCGCACTCAGCGCTTGCGCAGAATCACGCTGCCGATCGAGTAACCGGCGCCGAACGAGCTCAGCACGGCCAGCGAACCGGCGGCCAGATCGTCCTGATATTTGTGGAAGGCAATCACCGAGCCGGCAGAGCTGGTGTTGGCGTAGGTGTCGAGAATCACCGGCGCTTCTTCTTCGGTGGCTTCGCGGCCCAGCAGCTTGCGCACGATCAGGTGGTTCATGCTCAGGTTGGCCTGGTGCAGCCAGAAGCGCTTGACGTCGCCGACGTTGAGTTTGTTCTCCTCCAGGTGCTCACCGATCAGCTCGGCGACCATCGGGCAGACGTCCTTGAACACCTTGCGACCTTCCTGCACGAACAGCTTGTCGCGGGCGCCGATGCCCTCTTCCGCGGCGCGGTTGAGGAAGCCGAAGTTGTTGCGGATGTTGTTGGAGAACTTGGTCAGCAGTTTGGTGCTGACCACGTCGAACTGGTACTTGGACGTCGCCAGGTCAGCGCGCTCGATGATCACCGCCGTCGCGGCGTCACCGAAGATGAAGTGGCTGTCGCGGTCACGGAAGTTCAGGTGCCCGGTGCAGACTTCCGGGTTGACCATCAGGATCGCCCGGGCCTGGCCCAGTTGCACGCTGTTGGCCGCGGCCTGAATGCCGAAGGTCGCCGAGGAGCAGGCGACGTTCATGTCGAAACCGAAACCCTGAATGCCCAGTGCTTCCTGGACTTCGATGGCGATCGCAGGGTAGGCGCGTTGCAGATTGGAGCAGGCAACGATCACGCCGTCGATGTCGGCGGCGGTCTTGCCAGCACGTTGCAGCGCCTGTTCAGCGGCGCCGATGGCCATCTGGCACAGCACCGACCATTCGTCGTTGGAACGCTCCGGCAGACGCGGGGCCATGCGCGCAGGATCAAGGATGCCGTCCTTGTCCATGACAAAGCGGCTCTTGATGCCCGAGGCTTTTTCGATGAATGCAGCACTGGATTCGGTCAGTGCCTGGACTTCACCGCTAGCGATGGCGTCGGCGTTGTCGGCGTTGAACTGCGCGACGTAGGTATTGAAAGACTGCACCAGCTCTTCGTTGGAGATGCTGTTGGCCGGGGTGTACAGGCCGGTGCCGCTGATGACGACGTTATGCATGGTCGTTTCTCTAATCTGTTCAGGCAGAAAGCGCTGGCACCGACGTACCAACACACAAAGGGTCTGTTCCCGTCTGCGGGACGCTGACCTGGCATCGCTTTATTCCGATCACGACCTCACCGAAGGCTCTGGGTCGCGAAAACGGCGTTTATGGTCGCGAAGTTTGCCATAAACCCGAGGTTTTGGCGCCTTTCTCAAGCACCACCCAGATCCAATGTGGGAGCGAGCCTGCTCGCGAAGGCAGTGTGTCAGTCACGAGGATGGTGTCTGATATACCGCTTTCGCGAGCAGGCTCGCTCCCACACGGGATCGTGTACGACTCAAGATCAGGCCTCGACCTGACTCCATTGCTTGCTCAGCCGTTTGTCCGAGATCGGTGCTTTCGTCCCCAACTGCTGGGCGAACAGCGACACTCGGTACTCCTCCAGCCACCAGCGGTACAGTTCAAGCTGCGGATCGCGTTTGCCTTCCTGGGCATGCTTGGCGGCGCGGGTCTGGTATTGCGCCCAGAGGCCGGCCAGTTCACCGCTCCAGACTCGATCCTTCTGCACCTGCGCGCCGAGCTTCTCGAAACGCTGCTCGACCGCCTTCAGATAACGCGGCAACTCCTTGAGCCATTGCATCGGTGTTTCCCGGACGAAACCCGGATACACCAGATTGCTGATTTGCTGCTTGATGTCATTCAGCGCCACAGCCTGCGCCAGATCGATCTTGCCCTTGAAGCGTTTTTGCAGGCCGTGCCACAGCTTGAGAATCTCCAGCGTTAACCGCGCCACGCGCTCGGCGTGTTCGGTCCAGCTGCCGCGTTTGCGTTCAGCCAATGCGGCGAGCCCGGCGCCGTCACGCGGCAACGGGTCTTCGCCTTCCAGAATGCAGCTGTCGAGACTGGCCAGCAGAATGTCTTCGACCAGCGCATCCACTCGGCCCAGCTCGCGATAGAGCAGGCCCAACTCGGTGATACCCGGCAGTTTGCTGCGCAGGAACTTCGCCGGCTCCGCCAGTTGCTGCAGCAGCAGCCGCTGCAAGGCGCGGCGATGCTGGAACTCAGCTTCGGCCGGGGTCGAGAACCGCCCTTCCTTGACCGTGCCGCCCTCTTCCACCAGCGCCGGATAGACCGTCATCGACAATCCGGCAATCTTCTGCTGGGTCTTTTCCGCCACCGGGGCGAAGACCTTGGCCTCCACCGGTTGCTGACTTTTCGCACTCTGCGGCACGGCCAAAGCCGCCTGGCTGGCTTCGGCAAAACGCGCGGTCAGCTCGGCCAGGTCGCGGCCCTCGCCGAGGAACTTGCCCTGGCCGTCGACGATTTCCAGGTTCATCCGCAGATGGCTTTCGACCTGCTGCGCCGCTTCCGCCCATGCTTCATCGCTGACGCGCGCACCGGTCATGCGCAGCAACTCGCGACCGAGCGCTTGCGGCAATGAGCCTTCAGCGAAGGTCATGCGCTGCAACGCCGCCTTGATGAAATCCGGCACCGGCACGAAGTTCTTGCGCAAGGCTTTCGGCAGATTGCGCACCAGCGCAATACACTTGGCCTCGATCAGCCCCGGCACCAGCCATTCCAGGCGCTCCGGCGGCAGCATCGGCAGCAGCGGTGCCGGCACGCGCAGGGTCACGCCGTCGCGCGGGTGATTGGGTTCGAAGTGATAACTGAGCGCCAGTTCCAGATCACCGATGTGCAGCGTGTCCGGGTAGTCGCGCGCGGTGACCTCACTGGCCTCGCGGGCCAGCACGTCTTCTTCGCGCATGATCAGCAATTGCGGGTCTTTCTGGCTGTTGACCCGATACCAGCTGTCGAACGTCGCGGTCTGATGAATCTCCGCCGGCAAGCGCGCATCGTAGAACGCGTACAGGGTTTCTTCGTCAGCGAGAATGTCGCGGCGCCGAGCCTTGGCTTCCAGCTCGTCGAGCTGTTCGAGCAACTGCTTGTTGGCGGTCAGGCACTTGGCTTTCGACTGAATCTCGCCACGCACCAGACCTTCACGGATAAACAGCTCACGCGAGACCACCGGATCCACCGGGCCGTAATGCACCGGGCGGCGACCGACCACGATCAGCCCGAACAGGGTGATCTGCTCGTAGGCCACGACCTGGCCGCGCTTCTTCTCCCAGTGCGGTTCGAAATGGTTTTTCTTGATCAGGTGCCCGGCCAGCGGCTCGATCCAGTCGGCATCGATTTTGGCGACCATGCGCGCGTAGAGTTTGGTGGTTTCCACCAGTTCGGCGGTCATCAGCCACTGCGGACGCTTCTTGCCGATGCCCGACGACGGGTGAATCCAGAAGCGCCGCTGACGGGCGCCGAGGTAATCACCGTCCTCGGTTTTCTGGCCGATCTGGCTGAGCAGGCCGACCAGCACGGCTTTGTGCAGTTTCGGGTAATCCGCCGGTTCCTTGTTGAGGCTCAGCTGCATGTCGCGACAGATCAGGCTCAACTGGCGATGAGAGTCACGCCACTCGCGCAGACGCAGATAATTGAGGAAATTCTTCCGGCACCAGTTGCGCAGCGGGCTGGCGGTCAGCGCCTGGCGTTGCTCTTCAAAACCGCGCCACAGATTGACCAGCCCGGCGAAGTCGGAGTCGGTGTCTTTCCATTGTGCGTGGGCCTGATCGGCTGCTTGCTGACGCTCCGGCGGACGCTCGCGCGGGTCTTGAATCGACATGGCGCTGGCGACGATCAGCACTTCCTGCAGGCTGCCGAGTTTTGCCGCTTCGAGCAGCATGCGGCCCATGCGCGGGTCCACCGGCAGACGTGCCAACTGGCGCCCGAGCGGAGTCAGCTGACTGTTGCGGTCCACCGCCGAGAGTTCTTGCAGCAGGTTGAAACCGTCGCTGATCGCCTTGCCGTCCGGCGGCTCGATGAACGGGAACGCGGTGATCTCACCGAGGCGCAGGTGCAGCATCTGCAAGATCACGGCAGCAAGGTTGGTACGCAGAATTTCCGGATCGGTAAATTCCGGGCGACCGAGGAAGTCTTCTTCGCTGTAAAGGCGCACGCAAATGCCCGGTTCGACCCGTCCGCAACGACCTTTACGCTGATTGGCGCTGGCCTGGGAAATCGCTTCGATCGGCAGACGCTGCACCTTGGCGCGGTAGCTGTAGCGACTGATGCGCGCGGTGCCGCTGTCGATCACGTAACGGATGCCCGGCACGGTCAGCGAGGTCTCGGCAACGTTGGTCGCCAGCACCACGCGCCGCCCCGGGTGCGACTGGAAAATCCGCTGCTGCTCAGCCGGCGACAGGCGCGCGTACAGCGGCAGGATTTCCGTGTGTTTGAGCTGAGCCTTGCGCAGCATGTCGGCGGCGTCGCGAATCTCGCGTTCGCCGGGCAGGAACACCAGCACATCGCCGGGACTGCGGCGTTCGCTGCGCTCATAGGCGGCGATTTCGTCGAGGGTGGCGAGGATCGCCTGATCCACGGTCAGGTCGTCCTCGACGCGGTTGCCCTCTTCGTCCTGCTCCAGGGTCAGCGGGCGATACCAGGTGTCTACCGGGAAGGTGCGACCGGACACCTCGACGATCGGCGCATCGTCGAAATGCTTGGAGAAGCGCTCCAGATCGATGGTCGCCGAAGTGATGATGACCTTCAGATCCGGGCGACGCGGCAGCAGGGTTTTCAGGTAACCGAGCAGGAAGTCGATGTTCAGGCTGCGTTCGTGGGCTTCGTCGACGATGATCGTGTCGTAGCGCTCGAGGTAGCGGTCGTTCTGGGTTTCCGCCAGCAGGATGCCGTCGGTCATCAGTTTGATCAGGGTGTTGGAATCGCTCTGATCTTCAAAGCGCACCTGATAGCCGACCAGCGAACCGAGCGGTGTGCCGAGCTCTTCGGCCACCCGACTAGCGACACTGCGCGCAGCGATTCGGCGTGGCTGGGTGTGGCCGATCAAGCCATGCTGGCCGCGACCGATTTCCAGACAGATTTTCGGCAACTGGGTGGTTTTACCCGAGCCGGTTTCGCCAGCGATGATCAGCACTTGATGCTTCTCCAGCGCTGCCTTGATTTCGTCGCGCTTGGCGGCGATCGGCAGGCTGTCGTCGTAACGAATCACTGGCAGGCTGGCACGGCGCGCCAGCACCTGATCACAGGACGCCTGCATGCGCGCCACCCACTGGGCCAGTTTGGCCTCGTCGGGTTTCTTGCGCAGCTCGAGTAACTGCCGCCGCAGCCGGTGACGGTCGGCGAGCATGGCGTGATCGAGGTTTTTCAGCAGTTTGTCGATGGAGGGCGATTCGTCGGTCATCGGGTACGCAATTCGGTCGTCTGTTTATGCAGGGGGGCGATTGTCGCAGATTTGCCCTCGATTGACCTGCTTCCCCTGTAGGAGCTGCCAAAGGCTGCGATCTTTTGATGTTGTTTTTTTAAAAGCAAAATCAAAAGATCGCAGCCTTCGGCAGCTCCTACAGGGGGGAGTTATTCGTTGTCGAGGCCTTTGCGGCGGTAGGGGAATACGTCGATGACTTTGCCGGCGCGAATCGCCTCTTGCAAACCCTTCCAGTAATCGGCGTTGTACAACTCGCCATGCAGTTGATCGAACAGTTTGCGCTGCCCGGCATCGGCAAACAGAAACGGCGGAAACTCTTCCGGGAACACATCCAGCGGCCCGATCGAGTACCACGGTTCGGAAGCCATTTCGTCCTCGGGGGTGCGCGGCGCGGGGATGTGGCGGAAGTTGGCTTCGGTCAGGAAGCAGATCTCGTCGTAGTCGTAGAACACCACTCGGCCGTGACGAGTGACGCCGAAGTTCTTCAGCAACATGTCGCCGGGAAAGATGTTGGCCGCCGCCAGTTGTTTGATCGCCAGGCCGTAATCCTCCAGTGCCTCGCGCACCTGTGCTTCATTGGCGTTTTCCAGATAGAGGTTGAGCGGGGTCATGCGGCGCTCGGTCCAGCAGTGGCGGATCAGCACCGTATCGCCTTCGACCGAGACCGTCGACGGCGCGACCTCGAGCAGTTCTTCCAGGCACGCCGGATCAAACTTGCTCAGCGGAAAACGGAAGTCGGCGAACTCCTGGGTATCGGCCATGCGCCCGACCCGGTCGACACTTTTCACCAGACGGTATTTTTCGATCACCGTCGCCCGGTCGACGTTTTTCGACGGTGAGAAACGGTCCTTGATGATCTTGAACACGGTGTTGAAGCCCGGCAGGGTAAACACGCTCATGACCATGCCGCGCACGCCGGGGGCCATGATGAACTGGTCGTCGGTGTTGGCCAGGTGATTGATCAGCGCCCGGTAGAACTCGGATTTTCCGTGCTTGTAGAAACCGATCGAGGTGTACAGCTCGGCGATGTGCTTACCCGGCAGAATGCGCCGCAGGAAGCCGATGAACTCCGCCGGCACCGGCACATCCACCATGAAATACGAACGGGTGAAAGAGAAAATGATCGACACGTCGGCTTCGTCGGTGATCAGCGCGTCGATCTGAATCCCGCGGCCCTCGCGGTGCAGCAATGGAATCACCAGCGGCCACTGCTCGTCGCGGGTGTAGATACGCCCGACCAGATACGCGCCCTTGTTGCGGTACAACACCGAGGAAAACAGCTCGACGCTCAGCTCCGGATCCTTGCACACCCAGTCCGGCAGGTTCTCGCGCAGTTGCGACTCGAGGCGCTGCAGGTCGCCGGGCAAATCGGCGTAATCCTCGCTGAAGCGGTAGTCGGCAAAGATGCTCGCGAGCATCGATGACAACTGCCCCTGCGGCTTGTAGGTGCGGGTTTGCGCAGCCCGGGCGCGGCGCAGGCTCGGCCGGGTGGTGTGGATGAACATGCAGCCGTCGCTGATCAGGTCGTGACTGAACAGCCCGCAGAAAATCGAGTTGTACCAGGTCTCGGACAGTTCATCGTCGAAGCGCAGGTCGATGACACTGATGTAAGCACTTTTCACCAACGGCCAACTGCCGACATTCATCAGCGTCTCGTCGTCGAAATGCTCGCGCAGGCGGGCGATGGTTTCGCCGACCTTTTCTTCGTAGAGATTGATCCGCGCCGCCGACGCGGTCTGCGTCTCCTGCCAGCGCGCCTGCTCGAAGCGCTCGCGCGCACCGTCGGTGATCCGCCGGAAGTGCTCGCGGTAATCGTCAAAGCCATCGAGGATCATGCGGGCGATGTCGGTGGCTGGCCATTGCTGCGGCATAGAGGAGACCTCGGCGTGCAAGTGGAAATCTGTGCCTGAGCTTAGCCACGGATGCATGCGCAGGAGAAGTGCAATTTCTGCCAAAAGCGCGGCAGGGTTGTACAGCGACACAGTTTTTATCAAAGTTTTTTGAGTCGACCGTTCGGTCAATTAACCGCCCTCTCAGTCTCGCCTGCCGCCCCGCGCCAGCCCGCGAATTCCCTGGGATTCGGATCCAATCCCTGCCCCGCCGCTCTGGCTCGCGGTTTTACCGCTGCGTTCCCGCCTGTTGATGAAAGAGAAGAACTGCTCACAGATTGGTCTTACCAAAATAATGGCACTTTGATATACAGCCCGCCAGTACCCGCCTCACAACAAGATCCTCGGTCCACGAGGACGACCTATTCCTCATAGATCAAGGAGCACATTGATGTCTATCCGCAATCTGCGCATCGGTTTGCGCGCCAGTTTGAGTTTTGCCGTATTGGCCGCCCTGCTGGTAGTGGTCGGCCTGTTCGGCCTGGGCCAGATGAAAAATCTGCGTGAGAGCGCAACGGTGATCGAGGAATCGTGGATGCCCAGCATCGAGAGCATTCACGATGCGGCGGCGAACATCGCCAACATCCGCCTCGAATCCCTGCGCCTGATCACCAGCACCCAGCCGGCGGTACGCGACACAAGCAAAGGCATCATCAAGGTGCAGCGCGAAGAATTGTCCAAGCGCCTTAAGGATCACACCGCTCTGCTGGCCAGCGATGCGGAACGGGCGATGCTCGACGGTTTGAATGGCGACGTCGCCAAGTACATGAGCATCCTGGACCAGATCATCGCTCAGATCGACGCCGGGCAAAGTGAACAGGCCTATGCCCGTCTGAACAATGAACTGGCGCCACAGGGCCGGATCCTCGACAAAGCGCTGGAGCAGATGATCAGCTTCAACCAGCAAGGCGCCGACAGCGCCGCCGAAGCTGCTGCCGGGGTTTATCAGCAGGCGCTGTGGATTGTCGCGACCATCATCGTTGTCGCCCTGATCGCCACCCTGCTGTTGGCCTGGCTGCTGACCCGCAGCATCACCGCACCGATCAATCAGGCCCTGTCCGTCGCGCAAAAAATTGCCGCCGGCGACCTCAGCGGCCAGATTGCCGATCACGGTAGCGATGAGGCGGCGCAGTTGCTCAGCGCCCTCGCCGAGATGCAGAACAACCTGCGCTCGACCATCCGTGGCATCAGCGAATCGGCGCAGCAACTGGCCTCCGCCGCCGAAGAAATGAGCTCGGTGATGGAGCAAAGCACCCGTGGCCTGCAACAGCAGAACGATCAGATCGAACAGGCCGCCACCGCCGTCACCGAGATGAGCACGGCGGTGGATGAAGTTGCGGCCAACGCGGTGTCCAGCGCCGAGGCCTCCGAAGCCTCGAACGAGGACAGCAAACACGGGCATGTGCAGGTCAGCGAGACCATCAACTCGATTCAGGAACTGGTCAGCGCGGTGCTCGGTGCGTCGGAACAGGCCGAAGGCCTCGCCACTCAGGCTCAGGACATCAGCAAGGTGCTCGAGGTGATTCGCGGCATCGCCGGGCAAACCAACCTGCTGGCGCTCAACGCCGCCATCGAAGCGGCGCGCGCGGGTGAGGCCGGACGCGGTTTTGCGGTGGTCGCCGATGAAGTGCGTTCGCTGGCGCAACGCACGCAGAACTCCACCGAAGAAATCGAGCTGATGATCAGCAGCATCCAGCAAGGCACCGGCGCCACCGTCGGCGCCTTGCAAAGCAGTGCCGAGCAGGCCAGCCACACGTTGCGCCGGGCGAACAGTGCCGGTCAGGCACTGGAGAAAATCACCGCGTCGATCTCGCAGATCAACCAGCGCAACCTGGTGATCGCCAGCGCGGCCGAGCAGCAAGCGCTGGTCGCGCGCGAGGTTGATCAGAATCTGGTGACCATCCGCGATCTCTCGACCCAGACCGCCGCCGGCGCTACCCAGACCTCCGCTGCCAGTCAGGAACTGTCGCGCCTGGCGATCGACCTCAACGGCTTGGTGACGCGCTTCGTGCTCTGAATGAAAAATTAAATGCCCGATTGACGGTTGCCATCGACAGGGCGCTCGGCAACACTCTCGTCCCGATCAAGGAAGGAGTGCCATCGTGAGCGCTGTCGATATTTTCCGCATGCTGTCGCTGGCAGCCATCTGGGGCGCGAGCTTCCTGTTCATGCGTATTATTGCGCCGGTGATCGGCACCATTCCGACCGCGTTCTTTCGGGTGTCGATTGCTGCCGTCGGTCTGCTGGTGATTCTCGGGCTGATGCGCATCAGCTGGGATTTCAAGGGCAAACTGAAAACGGTGATGTTGCTGGGCGTTATCAACTCGGGGATTCCGGCGACGTTGTATTCGGTGGCGGCGCAAGTGTTGCCGGCCGGTTACTCGGCGATCTTCAACGCCACCACGCCGTTGATGGGCGTGTTGATTGGCGGGCTGTTTTTCAGCGAAAAACTCACTGTCGCGAAACTGACCGGGGTGTTTCTCGGCTTGTTCGGTGTCGGTGTGCTGACGCGCGCAGGTCCGGTCGCGTTCGATCTGCAATTGCTGATGGGCGCCCTCGCCTGCCTGCTCGCTACCACTTGCTACGGCTTCGCCGGGTTCCTCACGCGGCGCTGGCTGGATCACAGCGGCGGGCTCGACAGTCGTCTCTCGGCCGTCGGCAGCATGCTCGGCGCCTCGCTGTTTCTGTTGCCACTGTTCGGCTACAGCGTGATCACCGCCCCTCCGGCAAGCTGGGGTGGGTGGAATGTCTGGCTGTCGCTGCTGGGCCTGGGTCTGGGCTGCACGGCGTTCGCCTACATCATCTATTTCCGCCTGCTCAGCTCCATCGGCCCGGTCAAATCGATGACCGTGACCTTCATGATTCCGGCGTTCGGCGTGTTGTGGGGCGCATTGTTGCTGGATGAACCGCTGTCGATGGCGCACCTGTATGGCGGGGTGTTGATTGCGCTGGCGTTGTGGCTGGTGTTGAAGCCGGCTGTAGCAACAGCCCGCTGATGTTGCGGCGCTGATAAGTCAGTCTTCGCGAGCAAGCCCGCTCCCACAGGAGGAATGCATTCCAATTGTGGGAGCGGGCTTGCTCGCGAAGAGGCCGGCCCAGACACTGAAAATGCCCGGGTCGGCCTGAAGGTTTTCAAGCAGTTTTACGGAACACAAACGCCAGCCCGACGATGATCAACAGCATCCCCAGCACACTCAACGCCGCCAGACGATTGCCGAAAATCACGTAGTCCATCACCGCCGTCACCGCCGGCACCAGATAGAACAGACTGGTGACATTCACCAGATTGCCCCGAGCGATCAGGCGATAGAGCAACAGTGTCGCCAGCACCGACACCACCAGCCCCATCCACAACGCCGGCACGATGAAACCCGTGCTCTGTTCAAAGTGGAACGGCTGAAATGGCACAAATGTCCCGCACAACAACAGCCCGGCCAGATACTGCACCGGCAATGTGCCGAGGGGATTGTCGGTGATGCGTTTCTGCATGATCGAGCCCACTGTCATGCTCGCCAGCGCCAACAGACCGAACAGCATCCCTGCCCAGGACATCCCCGCCAGTCCGATACCCTGATAAACCACCATAATCAACCCGGCCAGGCCCAGCGCCAGACCGAACATCCGGCTCGCCGAGCGCTGGCGCTCCATCAGCACCACGGTCAGGATCGGCTGCACGCCCATGATGGTCGCCATCACCCCCGGCGTGACTTTGGTGTTGAGTGCCAGCAGATAGAAAATCTGATACGCGCCCAACAACACCACGCCCGTTGCAATCGCAAACAGCATCGGCCGACCGCCCTTGGGCAGCTTCAACTTGAGCAGCGGCGTCAACAGCAGCAGCCCGCACAGTGCGATCACAAAGCGAATCAGCAGAAAGGCAAAGGGCGAGGCATGGGCCAGCCCCCATTTGGAGAAGATCGCTCCGCTGCTCCACAGCAGAACGAACAGGCTCGTGGACGTCGCCGCGAGCGCGGATTTTTTCGAAAGGACAAACATGAATACCACCTGTAGTCAGGCAAATAGCCAACTCAGCCGAGACTGAAATTCAGTAGGTTTTTCTGGCGGGCGCAGGGGTCAGCAAAGAATGCCGATCAGCCCGAAACGCCAACGCCCGGCGGTGATACGACGGCGCACACCGGCGTGCTACTGACAGGTGGAGGGTAATGACTGATCTGCCCAGGCTGCTGATTCCCGCACGGCACGACGCCAGCGTTGACCGCTGAATCGACTACCGCGTTGATGAGGAATGCAGGCATTGGGGCTGATCTTTTTTGAAGGGTTTGGAGAGTGAATCAGATGATTCACGAGCGCCGACTATAACCAGCGTGGGACATGGATTGCAATGATTTGGACAAAGGGCCAGCAGGGACAGCTCGATGGCAGGCGCATAGGCTGATGAGCAACGGATAGGCCCATTGATGGGGAGACAGGAATGCTCGGGATCACATGCCAAGGGAACGGACGAATTTGCGGTATCAGTTGTATCGGTCAGAGGCGAGGAAGCAGGCTGCTTTCGTTACTGTTCAACTACAGCTTCAGTTGGAAAACCATGGTCCGACTGCCATCGATTTGTCGAAAGTACGTTTCGAACCTATCGACCAACAAGCACTACAAGCATCAACTCTCTGGAGAGACCAGCACTTTTGCTGGAATGAGGTCATTGAGTGGAAAGGTCGAGAGCCCTTATCTCTGGACATCGCTATCTGGTTTGGAGAGGAACTTTGCGGGCTGTGTTTCGCAAATCCAAATGCCAGCAAAAACAGAATACGAATTGTGCGTCTGGAGGGACGCCCCTATGAGTTCCATCCGTTAAAAAGACGTATCGGGGCGCTGGCGATGATTGTGATTGAACAATACGCCCAACTCATTGGCAGCAAGGTTCTCGAGATCCAAGAACCTTTGAAGGGCGCGATTTCCCACTATCAAGAGCTTGGCTTCGGCTTCGACGCTGGTGGCCGCCTTGTCAAAACCCTGGAGAACCTAGTATCGTGAAAACTGTTCAATTAACGATCAACACTGGTGGAGAAATGAGCAAATCAACCAAAAAGCCTTCCTCCAGAAAAGACACACTTCCTCTCGGCAAAAAAAACGGTGAGGTAATGCTCACTGCGAGTCAGAGGCGTCTGCTGCAGTTACTGATAACAGGCACTGAAAGCGAAGAGCCGAGTGTACTCGCCGCTGGCCGACTGTAGACTTATCAGCAAACAAAAAACCGCTCACAAGGAGCGGTTTTTTCATTTCAACATCCGGCCTCAACCAAACAGCCAATACCCCAGCAGAGTCAGCACCACCACCGCCAATACCGGACGCAGGATGCGGTAGGCCTTGGGATTGCGGCGTTTCCACTGTTTGACCACGCCGCTGAACCGGTCGCTGAAGTTCTTGCTCCAGGCGTAGGCCTGGTTGATGCCGCCGACACGTTCATCATCAAGGTTCTGCGGCGCGGTGGCGCGGCCCAGCCAAGCGCTGATGGCGCGGTTGATGCGGGTCATCAGGCGGTTGCTCAGCGGGCGTTCGACATCGCAGAACAGGATGACGCGGGTTTGTTCGGTCTCGTTCTTGACCCAGTGCACGTAGGTCTCATCGAACATCACGTCTTCACCGTCGCGCCAGGCGTAGACCTGACCATCAACGAAGATCCGGCAATCGTCGGAGTTCGGTGTCGACAGGCCCAGGTGATAACGCAGCGAGCCGGCAAACGGGTCACGGTGCGGGTTCAGATGGCTGCCACCTGGCAACAGCGCGAACATCGCGCCTTTGACGTTAGGGATCGCACTGACCAGCGCCACGGTCTTCGGGCACAGAGTTTCGGCCGACGGCAGCGGTTTGTCGTACCACTTGAGGTAGAAACGTTTCCAGCCCTTCTTGAAGAACGAGCCGAAACCGGCGTCATTGTTCTTTTCGGCGGCGCGGATGTAGCCCTCGTCGAACAGGTGCATGGCTTCGTCGCGAATGGTTTCCCAGTTATCGCGCAACACATCCAGCTCCGGAAACTTGCTGCGATCCAGATACGGTTTGGAGGGAACGCCGGAGAACAGGTACATCAGCGCGTTGTACGGGGCGAACAGCGCCGAGTGGTTGACGAACTGACGCAGTACCGGCAGACGCGCCTTGCCGCGCAAATGCACATAGAGGATGCTGCCCACAAACAGCAGCAACACCAACACCTTGGCGGCTAACGAAAAGGTCATCAACGACTCCTTGAATAAAGACAACGCTGCGCAATGCCCATTACCCGGCATGGCAGCCGGCCATGATAAACACTACCGGCCTCGGGAAAAACCCGCTGAACCCAAGATTCAGTGTTAAGAATTGCGCAACAAAGCATTTATTAGCATAACGATCCTGAACCCTGGCTGATCTGAGTCAATTCGACTACTGCTGATTCTCCTGCTCGGTGAACAGATCGCTGAACAGCATGCTCGACAGATAGCGCTCACCGGAGTCCGGCAAAATCACCACGATGGTCTTGCCCTGCATTTCAGGCTTCTCGGCTAAACGCACGGCCACGGCCATGGCCGCGCCGCAAGAGATACCGCACAAAATCCCTTCTTCCTGCATCAGGCGCAGCGCCATGGCCTTGGACTCGTCGTCAGTGACCTGCTCCACCCGGTCGACCATCGACAGATCGAGGTTCTTCGGCACGAAACCCGCGCCAATCCCCTGAATCTTGTGTGGGCTCGGCTTGATCTCTTCACCCGCGAGCGCCTGGCTGATCACCGGCGAAGACACCGGCTCCACTGCCACCGACAGAATCGGTTTGCCCTGGGTATTCTTGATATACCGCGAAACGCCGGTGATGGTTCCGCCGGTCCCGACGCCAGCCACCAGCACATCGACGGCGCCATCGGTGTCGTTCCAGATTTCCGGGCCGGTGGTTTTTTCGTGGATCGCCGGGTTGGCCGGGTTATCGAACTGCGACGGCATGAAGTATTTGCCGGTGTCGCTGGCAACAATTTCGGCAGCCTTCTCGATCGCGCCTTTCATGCCCTTGGCCGGTTCGGTCAGGACCAGCTCTGCGCCGAGGGCCTTGAGCACCTTGCGCCGCTCGATACTCATTGATGCCGGCATGGTCAGCATCAATTTGTAACCACGGGCGGCGGCGACGAAGGCCAGACCGATGCCGGTATTGCCCGACGTCGGTTCGACGATGGTCATGCCCGGCTTGAGTTTGCCGCTGCTTTCGGCGTCCCAGATCATGTTCGCGCCGATCCGGCACTTGACCGAATAACCGGGGTTGCGCCCCTCGATCTTGGCCAGAATGGTCACGCCGCGCGGCGCGATGCGGTTGATCTGCACCAGCGGCGTGTTGCCGATGGAATGGGCGTTGTCAGCGAAAATACGGCTCATGGCTGGGTCCTTATGCAGCGTTGAATTCAGCCTTTCAAGGTATGCCTGTTGCCGGGCGCAGTCCAGTCGGGTCGAACGTCTGCGCCGCGCCACAGTCAATCGCTTACATCGTTTGGGAATTGTTGTCATGAAGCGTCGTTATAGCTGGCCAATAGGGATTTTTGCCGTCGTGGTTGTGCTGCTGATCGCCCTGCACATCGCCCTGCCCTACGTGGTGCGCGATTACCTGAACGGCAAACTGGCCGACATGGGTGACTACCGCGGCCAGGTCACCGACGTCGATCTGGCCCTGTGGCGCGGCGCCTACCGGATCAACGGCCTGAAGATCGTCAAGGTCGACGGCAAGGTGCCGGTGCCGTTTGTCAACGCGCCCGTGATCGATCTGGCGGTCAGCTGGCATTCGCTGTGGTACGACCATGCCGTGGTGGCGCAGGTGCAATTCTTCAATCCCGAGGTCAACTTCGTCGATGGCGGCCCCAACAAGCAGAACTCGCAGACTGGTAAAGGCACCGACTGGCGGGCGCAACTGGGCAAGTTGCTGCCGATCACTCTCGACGAGGTGCAGATCCACGACGGCAAGATCACTTTCCGCAATTTCAACTCCAAACCGCCGGTCAACATGAACGCCAGCAACGTCGAGGCGAGCATCTACAACCTGACCAACGTGGTCGACAAACAGGGCAAGCGCGATGCCCGCTTCGAAGGCAAGGCCAGGCTGCTCGGCCACGCACCACTGGAAACCACGGCCACTTTCGATCCGCTGAGCAATTTCGAGGACTTCCAGTTCCGCCTGCGCGCCCGCGACATCGAACTCAAGCGCATGAACGACTTCGCCTCGGCCTACGGCAAGTTCGACTTCAACGCCGGCCACGGCGACGTGGTCATCGAGGCCCAGGCGGAAAAAGCCCAGGTCACTGGCTACATCAAACCGCTGCTGCGCGACGTCGAAGTGTTCAACTGGCAGCAGGACGTGGAGAACAAGGACAAGAGCATCTTCCGCTCAGTCTGGGAGGCCATCGTCGGCGGCACGGAAACCGTGCTGAAGAACCAGGCCAAAAACCAGTTCGCCACCAAGGTCGAACTCAGTGGCAACGTGCATCAGCAAAACATCAGTGCGTTCGAAGCGTTTTTGCAGATTTTGCGTAATGGCTTCATTCAGGCTTTCAATGCGCGGTATGAGCGGCCGAAGCCGGATGCGGGCTAGAGCGCTGCGCCAGCATTTCCAAATAGAGTGTATCAGCGCCGATCTGAATATCCGGCTCTGGCCATTCCACACTCCAGCCGTGATCGCCCAGGATTACAGAGGCGAATATCTCAGGATCCAGCAACGGCTGGAGCCCTGGAGCGTCTTGAAGATCTTGACTCAAATCGACCACCCATCGCTGATCATCGATAAAGGTCAGTTCCAGACAAAAATCAGACCAGACACGAACCGCCGACAGGCGGGGGCGTTTCATCCGTAACATCAGTGCAAGTCCTCCATCAGATGATTGGGCTGCTTCGCAGCCCAGCGGGAGCAAGCTCCCTCGCCACAGATTTTGTAAACATCCTGAAGGCTATCGTTAAATCAGCAAGGCCTGAATGCTGGCCATCAGCCGAAACCGAGTCAACATGTGACGCCCCATTCAGAGACTGAATAAGCCGTCTGCGTTCACAGTCGACCGGGCTGCGCGTTATAGTCGGGGCATCCGATTTTTTCGCCCCCGCCCTGCCCGTGCAGGTCGGCGTTACCGTTCGAGGATTAGCAGATGAAGTTCGAAGGCACCCAGGCCTACGTCGCCACCGATGACCTGAAGCTGGCGGTCAATGCCGCCATCACCCTGGAGCGGCCACTGCTGGTCAAGGGCGAACCGGGCACCGGCAAGACCATGCTCGCCGAGCAACTGGCCGAATCGTTCGGCGCCAAGCTGATCACCTGGCACATCAAGTCCACCACCAAGGCCCATCAGGGTCTGTACGAGTACGATGCGGTCAGCCGTCTGCGCGACTCGCAACTGGGCAACGAAAAAGTCCACGACGTGCGCAACTACCTGAAGAAAGGCAAGCTCTGGGAGGCGTTCGAGTCCGAAGAACGGGTGATTCTGCTGATCGACGAAATCGACAAGGCCGACATCGAGTTCCCCAACGACTTGCTGCAAGAACTCGACAAGATGGAGTTCTACGTTTACGAGATCGACGAGACCATCAAGGCCAAGAAGCGCCCGATCATCATCATTACCTCGAACAACGAGAAAGAGCTGCCGGACGCCTTCCTGCGCCGTTGCTTCTTCCACTACATCGCCTTCCCCGACCGTAACACTCTGCAGAAAATCGTCGACGTGCACTACCCGGACATCAAGAAGGATCTGGTCAGCGAAGCGCTGGACGTGTTCTTCGACGTGCGTAAGGTGCCGGGCCTGAAGAAGAAGCCGTCGACCTCGGAACTGGTCGACTGGTTGAAGCTGCTGATGGCCGACAACATCGGCGAAGCAGTACTGCGCGAGCGCGATCCGACCAAGGCCATTCCGCCATTGGCCGGTGCGCTGGTGAAGAACGAGCAGGACGTGCAGTTGCTTGAGCGCCTGGCGTTCATGAGCCGTCGCGGTTCTCGCTAAGAGGCTGATGCCATGTTGCTCAACCTGTTCAATGAAATGCGTGCAGCCAAGGTGCCAGTGTCGGTGCGCGAGCTGCTCGACCTGATCAACGCGCTGAAGCAGCGCGTGACCTTCGCCGACATGGACGAGTTCTATTACTTGTCGCGGGCGATTCTGGTCAAGGACGAACGGCATTTCGATAAGTTCGACCGCGCGTTTGGCGCCTACTTCAACGGCTTGGAAAAACTCGACGATCACTTGCAGGCGCTGATTCCCGAAGATTGGTTGCGCAAGGAATTCGAGCGTTCGCTGACTGACGAGGAACGCGCGCAGATCCAGTCCCTCGGCGGTCTGGACAAACTGATCGAAGAATTCAAGAAACGTCTGGAAGAACAGAAGGAACGCCACGCTGGCGGCAACAAATGGATCGGCACCGGCGGCACCAGCCCGTTCGGTTCCGGCGGCTTCAACCCGGAAGGCATTCGGGTCGGCGATGCCGGCAAGCGTCAGGGCAAAGCGGTCAAGGTCTGGGATCAGCGCGAGTACAAGAACCTCGACGATTCGGTGGAGCTGGGCACGCGCAACATCAAGGTCGCCCTGCGTCGTCTGCGTAAATTCGCCCGTCAGGGTGCGGCAGAAGAGCTGGACATCGACGGCACCATCGACCACACCGCCAAGGACGCTGGCCTGCTGAATATCCAGATGCGCCCGGAGCGGCGCAACACGGTGAAGCTGTTGCTGCTGTTCGACATCGGCGGCTCGATGGACGCGCACGTGAAGATCTGCGAGGAACTGTTCTCGGCCTGCAAGACCGAGTTCAAGCATCTGGAGTACTTCTACTTCCACAACTTCATTTATGAGTCGGTGTGGAAGAACAACCTGCGCCGCACGTCCGAGCGTTTCTCGACGCAGGATTTGCTGCACAAGTATGGCGCCGACTACAAAGTGATCTTCATCGGTGACGCCGCCATGGCACCCTACGAAATCACCCAGGCCGGCGGCAGCGTCGAGCACTGGAACGAAGAGCCGGGCTACCTGTGGATGCAGCGCTTCATGGAGAAGTACAAGAAGCTTATCTGGATCAATCCGTATCCGAAGGACACCTGGGGCTACACCTCGTCGACCAATATCGTGCGCGATTTGATCGAGGATCAGATGTATCCGCTGACGTTGCGTGGGCTTGAGGAAGGGATGCGATTTCTGTCGAAATAATCTTCGTTAGCCGTGATGGCCCCTTCGCGAGCAAGCCCGCTCCCACATTTGGAATGCATTCCCCTGTGGGAGCGGGCTTGCTCGCGAAGCTCTTAGCGACTTCGAAAACGCTGCAAATACTCGACATGCTCGCGATGTGCGACTTCCTGCACCACCGGCCTAAACCGCACCTGCGCCCCCGGCAGACACTGCGCCAGCCGCGCCAGCGCCAACGGCGTCAACGCTCCCAAGCGCGGATAGCCACCAATCGTCTGCCTATCATTGAGCAGCACAATCGGCTGTCCATCCGGCGGCACCTGCACCGCACCCAGCGGAATGCCCTCGGAAATCATCGGCCGGCCCTGATACTGCAACGCCTTGCCCAGCAACCGAATGCCCATGCGATCAGCGCGACTGTCGAGCGTCCACGAACTGTTGAACACATCGAACAGACTCTGCCCGCTGAACTGACCGATCTGTGCGCCAAGCACCAGATCCAGCGGCGCATTGAGGCGCAAATCAGGTCGATGCGCCAGCGGCACTTCACGCACCTGCAGAACCGCACCGCGATAACTCAGTGTCGCGCCCTTGGTCAGCGGTAACCCCATACCATCCAATCCACCGAGTTTTTCGCGCACCACCGTAGCACTGCTGCCCAGCACCTGCGGCGCGTCGAAACCACCGGGCGCCGCCAGGTAAGCCCGGGCACCGAGCAGCGGTTGAGTGAACTTCAATGTCTGGCCTTTGCCCAGTTTGAAACTGCGCCACGGCGCCAGCGCCTGCCCATCGATCTGCGCACCAAGATCAGCGCCGGCCAGCGCCAGCAGGCAATCCTCCTGCGCCACCACGGCAAACCCGCCGAGGGTGATTTCGATCACCGGCAGATCCAGCGCATTACCGAGCAACCAATTGCCCCAACTCATCGAACTCCAATCCGCTGCGCCGCCCTGAGTCACGCCCAAATGGCGCACGCCGAAGCGCCCGGCGTCCTGCAACAGGCACAGCGGCGTGCTGGCTTCAATCGTCAGTCGGCTCATGCCAGCGCCTCTAGTGGCGTGTCATCGCCGCCCAGGTTGATGAACTCGGCGTGGCTCACCGCTTCGAAACGCACGGTGTCGCCGGGTTGCATCAGGCTGTAGCCGTCGCGATGGCGGTCGAACAGTTGCGCCGGGGTGCGACCGATCAGATTCCAGCCGCCGGGTGACACCACCGGATAAGCCGCGGTCTGCCGCTCGGCAATACCGACGCTGCCAGCCGCGACTTTCTTGCGTGGGGTGTCCAGACGGGGCGCTGCCAGTACCTCCTCCACCAGCCCCATGAAGGCGAATCCCGGTGCAAAGCCGAGGGCAAACACTTGGTATTCGCGAGCGCTGTGACGACGAATCACCTCCTCCACCGCCAACCCGCTGCGCTGCGCCAGCAGGCTCAGTTCGGGGCCGACACTCAGGTCGTACCAGACCGGCAACACATGGCACTGGCCGCCGGTGCGCGCATTCGGCGACAGGTCGATCAAGGCTTCAGCGATCAATTCACGGGCCTGACTCGGGCTCAACGCAGTCAGGTCGTAATGCACCATCAACGTGGTGTAGGACGGCACCAAGTCGATCAACTGCGCGCCAAACACTGCGCGCAGACGCTTACTGGCAGCGAGCATCCACGGCATGTTGGTTTCGGCGATTTCATCGAACAGGCGCAGCATCAGGCAGTCCAGGGCCACCACTTCAATCCTTGGGTTCATGGCGCGCTCTGCTGATTCAGGGCCTCGCGAATGCGCTGCACGGCGGCCACCGAACTGGCGTTATCGCCATGCACGCACAAGGTGTTGGCCTGCAGGTGCAGCGCGCTGCCGTCGCTGGCGACGAGGTCGCCGCCACGGGCGATGGTCAGCGCCTGTTCGATGATTTTTTCTGGCTCGTGATGCACCGCGCCCGGCAGTTGCCGCGAGACCAGCCGACCTGCGCTGTCGTAGGCGCGATCAGCGAAGGCTTCGAACCACAAGGTCACGCCGTATTCGTCACCGAGCTGCTGCGCCGCCGAGTTGTCGCGGGTGGCCATTAGCATCAGCGGCAACGTGCGATCGTAAGCCGCCACAGCTTGAATCACCGCCCGCAATTGCGCCGGGTTGGCCATCATGTCGTTGTACATCGCGCCGTGGGGTTTGACGTAACTGACTCGCCCGCCCTGCGCCTTGCAGATGCCGTCGAGCGCGCCGATCTGGTAATGCAGGATGTCTTGCAGTTCCTGGGCGGAATAGGCCATGGAGCGCCGGCCGAAACCGACCAGATCCTGATAGGCCGGGTGCGCGCCGATCTGCACGCCGTGGCTCAGGGCCAGGCTGACGGTCTTGCGCATGATGCTCGGGTCACCGGCATGGAAGCCGCAGGCCACGTTGGCGCAGTCGATGAAGGGCATGACCTCGGCGTCCAGACCCATGGTCCAGCTGCCGAAACTCTCGCCGATATCACAATTCAATAGCAGGCGGCTCACGGTGAACACTCCTGTAGCTTCTGGTCTTTTTATCTGTAGGACGCTTGCCCGGCAGGTTATCAGTTACTGCGCATCCAGTTGCTTGCCACGGGTCTCCGGCAGGCTCAGTGCGGCGAGAATCACCACGCCGTAGGACACCGCAGCAAACGCACCGATCCCAACGCTCAACGGCACCTTCTGGCTGAGCAAGCCGATCAGCAGCGGAAACAAAGCCGCCAGCGCCCGACCGATGTTGTAGCAGAAGCCCTGCCCCGAGCCGCGAATTCGCGTTGGAAACAGCTCGGTGAGAAACGCGCCCATGCCGCTGAAAATTCCCGAAGCGAAGAAGCCCAGCGGAAAGCCCAGCCACAGCATCACCCCGTTGCTGACCGGCATCTGCGTGTACAGCAAGACGATGGTGAACGAACCGACCGCAAACAGGATGAAGTTCTTTTTACGTCCCAGCAGATCGGTCAGATAAGCGCTGATCACATAGCCGACGTAGGAGCCGACAATCACCATCGCCAGATACCCGCCAGTGCCGAGCACACTCAAGCCGCGTTCATTCTTCAGGAAGGTCGGCAGCCACGAGGTGATCGCGTAGTAACCGCCGAGCGCACCGGTGGTCAGCAAGGAAGCACGGAACGTGGTGAACAGCATGGCGGGGGCGAAGATCTCGTAGAACTTCGCCGGATTCTGCGGAGTTTGCGCCGCCTTGGCTTCGCGATAGATCTCCGGGTCTTTCACCAGGCGCCGGACGAAGATCACGAAAATCGCCGGGACGATGCCGAGGATGAACAGCGCTCGCCAGGCATCTTCCGGCGGCAACACCGAGAACAGCAGCGCATACAGAATCGCCGTCAATCCCCAGCCCAAGGCCCAACCGCTCTGCACCATGCCCACCGCTTTGCCGCGATCCTTGGCGCGGATCACTTCACCGATCAGCACCGCGCCAGCGGTCCATTCGCCACCGAAACCGAAGCCCATCAGGGTGCGGGCGATCAGCAGTTGCTCGTAGTTCTGGGCGAAGCCGCAAAGGAAAGTGAAGAAGGCGAACCACAGCACCGTCAGTTGCAGGGTGCGCACACGGCCGATGCGATCGGAGAGAATCCCCGCCACCCAGCCACCAATGGCCGAAGCGATCAGGGTGCTGGTGTGAATCAGCCCGGCCTGTCCGGTGGTGATGCCCCACATGGCGATCAGGGTCGGTACCACGAAGCTGAGCATCTGCGTGTCCATGCCATCCAGGCCATAGCCGATCTTGCAGCTCCAGAAGGTGCGACGCTCTTGCTGATTGATGTTGCGATACCAGTCGAACGGGCCGGGGCGGGCCGTGTTCTTGGGGAGGTCGAGGGTGTCGGGCGCACGCATGGCAAGTCTCCGCAGGCTTTTATTGGTCTTGTTCGAAGTTCCGACGACGCCTATCGTGGGAACCGGATGCGCCGATTTTTCGTCGCCCGGCCCTGCTGCGTCCAACGAATAAAAACCCGCCTTAGGCATAAGAAAAATTTGTCACCCGAGCCGTTGCCATGAACCTGAAGTTTCTCGAGACCTTTGTCTGGGTCGCCCGGCTGAAGAGTTTTCGCCTGACCGCCGACAAGCTGTTCACCACCCAGGCGTCGATTTCCAGCCGCATCGCAGTGCTCGAAGGCGAGCTGGGGGTGAAGCTGTTTCTGCGCGATTCACGCGGCGTCAGCCTGACACCCGAAGGCCTGAAAGTGCTGGACTATGCCGAGCAGATGCTCGATACGATGTCGGCGCTCAAGCAATCGATCGAGACCCGTTCGAGCAAGGTCGGACGGGTGCGCATCGGCGTGATGGACACGGTGATCCACACCTGGCTCAGCCCCTTGGTGGCGCAGATGACCGATCTGTATCCACGGGTAGAAATCGAGCTGGTGGCGGATACCTCGCTGAATCTCTGCGATCAGCTGCAAAAAGGCTTTCTCGACATCGTTCTGCAAACCGATCTGGTGCGCCACGAAAGCGTGCGCAGCCTCGAGCTGGCCAGCCATCCGCTGGGGTGGATCGTTGCGAGTAATTCGATCTACAACCGCGAGTACGCCGACCTCGGCGAACTGGCGCAGGAACGGATCATCACCTACTCGAAAAACTCCCGACCGCATCAGGATCTGCTGGCATTGATGCAGGCCAACGGTGTGTTGGCGCCGCGCCTGAACTGCGTGAATTCGGTGTCGGCGATTACCCGGCTGTTGCGTGATGGTTTTGGTATTGGCGTCCTGCCGCCGGTGCTGGTGGCCGAGGAACTGGCGCGGGGTGAGCTGACCTTACTCGATATCGACCAGCGACCGCCGAATCTGCAGGTGGTGGTGTCGTGGCGAGTTGGTGTGGAGTGGGTCGAGGAGATGGTGACGTTGTGTCAGCAGGTGCTGGCGGGGTATGCGCGCAAGATCGGTGAAAAGTACATTGTCTTGAGTAGCTGAAAAGCAAAAGATCGCAGCCTTCGGCACCTCCTACAGGCAAACGCGTATTCCCGTGTAGGAGCTGCCGAATGCTGCGATCTTTTGCTCTTGACCTTTTACAACCCGCGCACGTCGCGGTCTTCAATCGGCCGGCTCTGGCGCAAGCGCCGTCCACCGAGCACCACCCAGTCAATCAGACGAATCAGGCACTCGATGCCGAACGACAGCAGCAACGCGCCGCTCATGCCCCAGATCATCGCTTCCGGGGTCAGCAGGATCTGGTAGCTGTAGCCGTTCCAGGTTTCCTTGCGAATGTCCGGGTCGGCGGCCAGCACCACTTGCAGGAAGCGGATGTACCACGGGCCCTGCATCGCCTGGAACTGTTTATCCAGCGCAACCTGGCGGTTGAGCAAGGTGCTCAGGCTGTCGGCATCGCTGCGAAATACCGGGTCGTCACTGGCGCGGTAATGCGCGACCAGCGCCTGCAAGTCGCCCTTGAAGAACTGCTCGGCGGTGCCCTGAAAACCGCGCAGACCGGTCTGCGCTTCGATCAGATGGGCTTCGACGCGTTTGGCGTAATCGTTGATGAAACCCGGCACCTGGACACCGATCAACAGGCCCGCCGCAAACAACACCAGCCGTAGATAACTGAGCAACATCGAGGAAAGATCCTTTATTCGGTCGTGCCTTGGCTGACGCATTCGCCGCGTCGCCACAGGCTCCATTGGCCCGGTTGGTAACGGGTCCAGGTTTCATTTTCGGTCAAAGGCTCGGTAGCGATCACCGTGACTACGTCGTTGGGCGTGGTTTCCGCCTGGAAATCGACGATCACATCGACATCCTTGAGCCGCGCCGGGCCGAACGGTGCGCGCCGGGTGATCTGTGCCAGTTTGGTCGAGCAATAGCAGAACAGCCAGTCGCCGTCGCTGAGCAGGCAGTTGAACACGCCTTTGCTGCGGTATTCGGCACATGCAGCGACCAGATCCGGCAGCAGCACTTCTATATCGACCGGTTCGGGGAAGGCTGCACGCACGCGGTTGAGCAAATCGCAGAACGCCGCTTCGCTGTCGGTATCGCCCACCGGGCGGTAGAAACTCTTGATCGGGGTGAAATCGGCGAGCTGGCCGTTGTGAGCAAAACACCAGTTTCGCCCCCACAGTTCGCGGACGAACGGGTGGGTGTTGGACAGGCAGACCTTGCCGACATTGGCCTGGCGAATATGGCCGATGACCACCTCGCTCTTGATCGGATAGCGCTGTACCAGGTTGGCGACTTCCGATTCGCTGCTCGCGGCCGGATCCTGAAACAGGCGCAAGCCACGACCTTCATAGAAGGCGATGCCCCAACCGTCGCGGTGCGGGCCGGTACGCCCGCCGCGCTGCATCAGGCCGGTGAAGCTGAACACGATATCGGTCGGCACGTTGGCACTCATGCCCAGTAATTCACACATGTGCGGACTCTCGTGATTACAGACGCGGCTCGACGCGCATGCGCTGCGGATTGTTCGGCACCGGCGGGCGACCGTAGCGGTCATCACCGGCAGCGCCGAACGGCTGATCGTCGTCGCGATCATCGACACGCGCCGCCGCTTTGGCGGCCTCGGCCTGCTCGCGTCGGGCGCGTGAGGCGCGTTCGATCGGGAAGCGGATCAGCACGAAAATCAGGTAGATGCCGAACGCAATCATGCCGTACATGAACAGATCGGAAATCGCCCGCCAGGCGTTGTTGCCGACCTTGAAGGCCAGATCCAGCGCGGTAATGGCGATCGACGGCGCAACCTTGGCTTTAACCGGGTCAATGATGGTCGGGCTGAACAGCAACACTGCCATCAGCACCCGCAGCGGCTCGCGCAGCCAGCGCCACATCCAGCGGGTCAGGCGCATCCATACCAACAGGCAGCCCACAGCGGCAAAGGCGTAGAGGCCCCAGGCGATCAGATAGTCGTTCTCGGTCATGGTGTCCATGGCAAGGCAGGCAAAGAGGCGCTTATAGTAACGACTTTTCGCCCGTCAGGCTTGTCCCAATGCCAGACGGCCCGCAGCAATCATTGTGGGAGCGGGCTTGCTCGCGAAAGCAGTGTGTCAGCCAAATAAGTCTTTACTGACAGGACGCCTTCGCGAGCAAGCCCGCTCCCACAGGATTTGCGGTGCCAGCGAGAGCTGCGAAAACCCTTATTCCGTAAATGTCCGAGAGCCTTCCATGCCCGAATCCGCCCACGTCATCCGCGCCCCGATCGCCCGCAAGGCAGCCGGTGCCGACCCGTATGCCTGGCTGCAGGAACGCGACACCGACGCGGTGCTCGACTACCTCAAGGCTGAAAACGCCTATCAGGAAGCACAGACCGCCGATCAGGCCGGCCTACGCGAGAGCCTGTTCGAGGAGATCAAGGGCCGGATCCTCGAAACCGATCTGTCCCTGCCCTCGCCCTGGGGCCCGTATCTGTATTACACGCGCACCACGGCGGGTGACGAGTACGCCCGCCATTACCGTTGCCCGCGTCCGGCCGACGACAGCCTGACCCTCGACGAAAGCCGCGAGCAACTGCTGCTCGACCCGAACGTTTTGGCCAACGGCGGCTTCTTCTCGCTCGGCGCGTTCAGCATCAGCCCCGACCACCAGCGTCTGGCCTACAGCGTCGATGCCTCGGGCGACGAGATCTACACGCTGTTCGTCAAGGAGCTGGCCAATGACAAGGTCAGCGAACTGGAATTTCAGGACTGCGACGGCAGCATGACCTGGGCCAACGACAGCCTGACGCTGTTCTTCGGTGTGCTCGACGACACCCATCGCCCGCACAAACTGTTTCGCTATCGCCTCGACGGCACCGCTGCCGAAGAGGTGTTCCACGAGCCGGACGGTCGTTTCTTCCTGCATTGCTACCGCTCCAGTTCCGAGCAGCAATTGCTGCTGACCCTGGGCAGCAAGACCACCAGCGAAGTCTGGGCGCTGGACGCGCATCAGCCGCACCTGCCCTTCACTTGCATGGCGCCACGGGTCGAGGATCACGAATACGACATCGACCACGGCGCACTGGATGGCGTATGGACCTGGTTCATCCGCACCAACCGTGACGGCATCAATTTCGCCCTGTATCAGGCGCCGGACACCGGTGTGGTACCGAGCGAAGCCGACTGGCAGAACCTGATCCCGCACAGCGACACGGTGATGCTCGACGGCGTGACGCTGAACACCGCGGCCATGACCCTGAGCCTGCGCGAAGGCGGTCTGCCGATCATCGAAGTTCATCCGCAAGGCCAGACGCCGTATCGCGTGCAATTGCCGGACGCGGCCTACAGTCTCTACGTGCAGAACAGCCTGGAGTTCGAGAGCGACCGCATCCGTCTGCGTTACGAGGCGCTGAATCGTCCGGCACAGGTGCGCCAATTGCTGCTGGCCAGCGGCGAACAAACCGTGCTGAAAGAAACCCCGGTGATCGGCCCGTTCGACGCCGACGCCTACGTCAGCCAACGCCTGTGGGCCACCGCGCCGGACGGCACGCAAGTGCCGATCAGTCTGGTGATGAAACGCGAGATGGTCGGCAAACCGGTGCCGCTGTACCTATATGGTTATGGCGCTTACGGTTCCAGCCTCGATCCGTGGTTCTCCCATGCCCGCCTGAGCCTGCTGGATCGCGGCATGGCCTTTGCCATCGCTCACGTGCGTGGCGGCGGTGAGCTGGGCGAAGCCTGGTATCGCGCCGGCAAGCAGGAACACAAGCACAACACCTTCAGCGACTTTATTGCCTGCGCCGAATTCCTGATCCTCAACGGCATCACCACCGCCGAGAAACTGGCGATCAGCGGCGGCAGCGCTGGCGGCCTGTTGATTGGTGCGGTGCTCAATCAGCGTCCGGATCTGTTCGGCGTGGCGATTGCCGAAGTGCCGTTCGTCGACGTGCTCAACACCATGCTCGACCCGGACTTGCCGTTGACCGTCACCGAGTACGACGAGTGGGGCAACCCTGAAGAGCCAGAGGTCTACGAGCGGATCAAGGCGTACGCGCCGTACGAAAACGTCACCGCGCAGAATTATCCGGCAACCCTGGTCATCGCCGGCTACAACGACAGCCGCGTGCAGTATTGGGAGGCGGCCAAGTGGGTAGCGAAATTGCGCGCGACCAAGACCGACGACAACCTGCTGCTGCTCAAGACCGAACTCGGCGCCGGGCACGGCGGCATGAGCGGGCGTTATCAGGGATTACGTGACGTAGCGCTCGAATATGCATTTGTGTTCAAGGTTTTGGGCCTGGCCTGAGGAACTCCGTCGGTCACTCGGGTCTTAACTCCAGACCCCGGTGGTCGATACACCACAGATCCCATTGTGGGAGCGGGCTTGCTCGCGAATGCGGTGGGTCAGTCGACACTGATATTGACTGAACCACCGCATTCGCGAGCAAGCCCGCTCCCACAGGGGTCCGTGTAGTGCCTGAAAACCGTGAGAACAATAAAGACCGCAATGACATGTCAGAACCGACCTTACTGAACAACGAAATTCGCGACTGGCTGATGGACTGTGGCCTGTTCGATCAATTGCAACTGGCGGACTTTGCCGCGGCATCAGGCTACTTCAGCATCAGCACTGTAGCCGAGGGCGAAGCGATCTTCCGTGAGGGCGATGCCGGCAGTTTCATGTGCATCCTCCACACCGGCCAGGTCGCGGTGCAAAAGACTGGCCCCGACGGCCAGGTCATCACCATGGCCACCCTGCGCAGCGGGCGGGCGTTCGGGGAAATGGCGGTGCTCGATGGCGAGCGTCGTTCAGCGACCTGCGTCGCCGCGAGCAACTGCCAACTGCTGAACCTGGGCAAAGACTCGCTGGAAAAAATGCTCAACGACGCGCCGAAGATCGCCGCCAAGATCATCCGCGCCCTCGCCGTGTCCCTCTCCAAACGCCTGCGCATGGCCGACGGCCAACTGGCGGCGCAACAGGTTTAACCGCCGGGAGATTTGGTCTTGGTGCTGCCCGGTTCGATGCCCGGCACCGGTTGATCCTTGCTCGGCGGGCTGGGCATTTCGATCGGCACCAGCGGCGGGCTACCACTGCCGGCACCGGCCTTCGGTGCGCTGATCGGGGTGATTTGCGGATACGGGGTCGGCGTGGCGGTTCCTGGCGAGCCGGGTTGCGGCGTCGGGCTGACCGGAATGGTCTGCTGCGCCTGCACTGCAGTAATCGAGAGCGCGGCCAGGGCAATGACCGTTAGAATGGTGCGCTTCATCAAGGGCTCCGTTTGGCCTTTAGTCTGCGCTCAGGCTACTCCCAACGGGCCTGCTTGCCTTCCCCCTTGTAGAGATTTCCATGAAACGTTTCGTTCTGCTCGACACCACGCCGATCCCTGACAACGGTGGCGCCCTGTGCCTGTTCGAGTATGGCGAGGATTTCGTCATCAAGATCCAGGGTGGCGACGGCGGGCAATTGATGAACACGCGCATGCACGGTTCCGAAGATGCGCTGGCCGAGATCCCTTGCCGCAAGGTCGCCGGCCGGCCGAATTCGCGGGTGCTGATTGGCGGTCTGGGCATGGGTTTCACCCTCGCCTCGGCGCTCAAGCATCTGGGCAAGAGCGCCGAAGTGGTGGTCGCCGAACTGGTGCCCGGCGTGGTCGAGTGGAATCGCGGGCCGCTCGGTGAAAAGTCCGGACGACCATTGCTCGACCCGCGCACAGTGATCCGTCAGGACGACGTGGCCAAGGTCCTGCAAAGCGAGCCGAACGGCTTCGACGCGATCATGCTCGACGTCGACAACGGCCCCGAAGGCCTGACCCAGAAGGCCAACAGCTGGCTGTACTCCGCCGCTGGCCTCAACGCCTGCGCCAAGGCCCTGCGGCCCAAAGGTGTGCTGGCGGTGTGGTCGGCCAGTGCTGACCGGCAGTTTTCCGACAAATTGAAGAAGGCCGGGTTCAAGGCCGAAGAAGTCCAGGTCTTCGCCCACGGCAACAAGGGCACCCGCCACACGATCTGGATTGCCGAGAAGCTCAAGGGCTGAGCTAAACTCTGCACATAACCGTCATTAGTCTTTTTACAAAGGTGAACCCATGAGTTCGTCCACCCCGACCAACACGTCGAAGCTCGATCGCATCCTTGCCGACAACCAGCGCGACAAGGAAATGGGCTACCGCGACAAGGCCCTGAAGATGTACCCGCACGTCTGCGGCCGCTGCGCCCGTGAGTTTTCCGGCAAGCGCCTGAGCGAACTGACCGTGCACCACCGCGACCACAACCACGACAACAACCCGCAGGACGGCTCGAACTGGGAGCTGTTGTGCCTGTACTGCCACGACAACGAACACTCGCGCTACACCGACCAGCAATATTTCGGCGACGGCTCGCTGAGCACGCCAAAAATCGCCAAGGCCACGCATAATCCGTTTGCTGCCCTCGCCGGGTTGATGAAAAAAGAAGACTGAAGATCTTCAGCGCCTGAACCGGCCCTTTCGCGAGCAGGCTCGCTCCCACATTTGATCGGTGGTGTACACAAAATCAATGTGGGAGCGAGCCTGCTCGCGAAGGCGGCCGGCCAGACACAACAGATCTCGAATCTGCCCGCCCTCCCCCAATCCCCGTATAATCGCCCTCTTTTTCCCGAAGGCACCCCGCTCGTGGCAGACAAACGTTACAGCTGCATTGGTTTGTACAACCCCAAATCACCGGAGAACGTCGGTTCGGTGATGCGCGCCGCAGGCTGTTACAGCGTGGCGTCGGTGTTCTACACCGGCAAGCGTTATGAACGCGCCGCCGATTTCGTCACCGATACCAAGCGCGTGCATTACGACATTCCGCTGATCGGCATCGACGACCTGAAAAAGATCCTCCCGCTCAACTGCGTCCCGGTCGCCGTGGAACTGGTCGAGGGCGCCCGCCCGCTGCCGGAATACACCCATCCAGATCGTGCGCTGTACATCTTCGGCCCGGAAGACGGCTCGCTGGATAAAGAGATCCGCGACTGGTGCGAAGACGTCGTGTACATCCCGACCACCGGCTGCATGAACCTCGCAGCCACGGTCAACGTCGTGCTCTACGACCGCATGGCCAAGGGCCTGAATACCCGCTCCGGGCCGAAATTCCGCTGAAACGTCGCACATCCGATGGAACGAGCCGGCCGCTGCGGCAGTCAGCTTATCTATCTATATGCACATTGCCTGGGAGACAGATCATGACCGAACTCAAACGCGTCCAACGTATCGATTCCACCCCGTTCCAGAGCCCGACCGAGCAGAACGTCCAGGGCTGGGAGCGCATCGGCTCCCTGGCCGGTGGCGTGATCATGGTCGGCAAAGGCCTGCGCCGTGGCGGCGTGTTCGGTCTGATTCAGGTGGCGATTGGCGGCGTGGCGATGGCCCGTGGCATCACCGGCCACAGCTCGGTGAAAAGCCTGCTGGAGAAAAGCCGTCAGGACATAAACAACGTGCGGGCGAAGATCGAGCGCGCCGGGGAAGAGCTGAGCCAGCTCAAGGCCAATGCCGAGGCGGCGACCAGCACCGCGACGGTGACTGGCAATGATTCGGTGAAATCGCCGAAGGCCGGGGTTTGAGCCTGAATTTTTGTTGAGGCTTCTGGCCTCTTCGCGAGCAAGCCCGCTCCCACATTGAAAGCTGGAATGCGATCAAAAGTGGGAGCGGGCTTGCTCGCGAAGGCGGTATTACTGAAGTAATGCGCTATCGAGGACTTTGGAAGACTCGCCCAGAACACTCTCGGCCAGTTGCACAAACTCCTTGGTACTCACCGTCCCCAGATGCATCGCCCCTCGCAACACGTCATCCAGCGAACGCTTGTTACGGGTCTTCAGGCGAATCTCGCGATCCAGTTCCTGCAAGACAATCACCGCTTTTGCAAGCTGCGCCGGGCTGATCTGTTCGCCGCGCAGGGACGTGACTTTCTGACTGTCCTTGGTCAACTTCGTCTGCAACGCCTGATAGCGTTCATCGCTCATGCCCCCGGCACGCCGCAGCAGTTCGATCGCGTAGTACTCGGCAAAGCCTTCGCTGATCCAGTCGCTGCGCTGCTCGTCATTGATGCGCCCGAACACCTGCGCCAGCTCACGCACCAGCGCACTGCTGCCACTCTCGCTGACCAGCGGCAGACGCGTGTTCAAGTAGATCGATTCATGTGCGCCCAGACTGCCGCGCCACATCGGGTCGTTGGCGCCGACGATCAGCAGTTTTTTCGGATGCCGGGGATAGACCGCTTGCACCTGCGGCCAGACGAACGTCAGCAAGGTCAGCACATCCATGCGACGCATGCCCTGCCCTTGCGGTGAGGCCACGGTGACTTCGGTTTCGCCCAGGCGCGTGCGACGGCTGCCAAGGTGACCGGCGAGCATCCAGCCGGTCGGGCGGTCGAACAGGCGTGACGGGTTGTCGATGCGGAATTTGTTCTTGCCGATGCGCGGCCAGGCGGTTTCAACGCTTTGCCAGCCATTGGGCAATTCGAATTGCAGACGCGACACCAGCTCGACGCCATCCTGCTGATCGAGCCTGGCCGGCGGCACCAGATCATCGCCGCGCAGCAGCGCCCAGCTCGGGGTCATGCGCGTATCGAAACTGCCGCTCTTGCGACCGTGGCTGATGCGTACGCGGTAGGTCAGACTGGGATTGTCGCCGATCGGGCGCCAGAGGCCCCGGGTCTGTTTGCCCGGGGTCAGTTGCCATTGGCCGTCGGCCTTGAAGTCGCTGTAGTGGCTGCCGTCGCCGAGGTCGAAATCGAGACTGCGCACCGCTTCGCCTTTGGCCAGGGTCAGGCGTACTTCTGCCTGATCGCTTTGCGGCAACAGGCGTACGTGGTAATCCAGGTCGACTTTTTTCGCCGCCCACACTGGTGCGCTTAGCGCCAGCAGGCCGATCAGCGATGCCCGCAGCAATCCCCCAGCCATACACACTCCTTGTTGAATCCTGGAAACCCTTGGTGCTTAACCAGCCCGGAAAATCAGGTGATCTTCCCAGTCGTCCTCCGGCACGCTGCCTTCGGCGAGCATGCGCCCGGACTGGGAAATCCGTTCGTGGTGCACGGCGTCACGATCGCCGCACACCAGGTGGTGCCACAGCGGCAGATCCTTGCCTTCACTGACCAGACGATAACCGCAAGTCGGCGGTAGCCATTTGAATTCTTCGGCCTGGCCCGGAGTGAGCTGGATACAGTCCGGGACAAACTTGATGCGATTCGGGTAGTCGCTGCACTGGCAGGTCTTCAGGTCCAGCAGTTTGCAGGCGATGCGCGTGTAATAGACGCTGTTGTCTTCTTCATCTTCGAGTTTCTGCAGGCAGCACAGACCGCAGCCGTCGCACAGCGATTCCCATTCCTCGTGATCCAGTTGCTCGAGGGTTTTGCGTTTCCAGAACGGTTCGACTTTGGCGGCCATGGCTCAAGCATCAACATCAGGTGGTGAAAAGGCCGCCAGTCTAGTGCCCAAGGCCTTGCGGGCCAAGCGCTGGCGACTGTCGGTAAATCGCGCTTGTCAGCCGAATCGCCGCCCAGTAGGGTTTTGCCACGAATTCATGACTCAAACACAGCAAGGAATCTTTCGATGAGTGCCAACCCTCGCGTCGCCGATTACGCCATTCACCCGCAGTTCACCGATCGCTGGTCGCCCCGCGCCTTCACCGGCGAAGCGATCCCGGAAGAAACCCTGCTGAGCTTTTTCGAAGCCGCACGCTGGGCGCCGTCGGCCTACAACTCGCAGCCATGGCGCTTTCTGTATGCGCGCCGTGACACGCCGAACTGGGAGCGCTTCCTGGGTCTGCTGAATGAATTCAACCGCAGCTGGGCGCAACACGCTTCGGCGCTGGTGATCGTGATTTCGAAAACCACCTTCACCGCACCCGGTGCCAGCGAAGAGTCCCCGGCGCTGTGGCACACCTTCGACACCGGCTCGGCCTGGGGCCACCTGGCGCTGCAAGCGAGCATCAGCGGCTGGCACACCCACGGCATGGCCGGTTTCGATCAGGAGCTGGCCCGCAAGGAGCTGAACATCCCTGAAGGTTATGCACTGCACGCAGCGGTCGCGGTCGGCAAGCTGGGTGACAAGGCGACCCTGGCCGAATACCTGCAGGCTCGTGAAGTGCCGAGCCCGCGTCGCCCGCTGAGCGAGCTGGCCGCAGAAGGCAACTTCACCCTCTAAGCCACAACGCAAAAACCACTGTAGGAGTGAGCCTGCTCGCGATGGCGTAGTGTCAGACAACATCAATGTCGACTGACACACCCTCATCGCGAGCAGGCTCACTCCTACAGGTATCGCGGTGGATTTAATATCCGCGGTTGAAATCCACTTCCCCGCGCAACGCTTCTCCCGCCTGATACGCCTTCAGGTTCTCGACAAACAACTGCACCATCAACGCCGGCGACGTCGGTGCCGAGCTGTGCCCGGTCAGCAGCAGGCCCCAGGCGGTCCAGAACGGATGGCGTTGCGGCAACGGCTCCTGACGGCAGACGTCGATCACCGCGCCCGCCAGATGCCCTTCCTTCAGGGCTTCCACCAGATCCGCATCAACCACCGCCACGCCGCGCCCAACGTTGATGAACAACCCGGTCGGCTTGAATTGCTTGAACAGCGCCGCGTCATAAATGTCGTGGGTGTGCTCGGTATTCGGCAGCAGATTGACCACGTAATCGACCGCGCCCACCAGCCGTGGCAAATCCGCCATCGAGCCGACTTCGACGAACGGCGCCTGCTCGCGCGCGCTGCTGGCGATGCCGTACAGCTCGACACCGAACGGCAACAGAAACTGCGCCACGCTCTGGCCGATATCGCCGGTGCCGACGATCAACACCTTGCGCCCGACCAGACTCTGGCCGGTGCGGTTGTCCCACTTGCGCTCGACCTGGCTGACCAGGCGCGCCAGCACTTCACGCTCGTGGCCAAGCATGTAGGTCAGCACGTATTCGGCCATCACCTGACCGAAGATTCCCACCGCGCGGGTCAGGCGATAATCGCGGCGCAAGCCGTCAGCGAGCAGCGGCGTGATGCCGGCCCAAGTCGATTGCAGCCATTGCGGCTGATGGCCCTGACGCAGCAGGGTCGCCAGCAGATCCGGCTGCCCCAGCCACACCGGGCAATCGGCCGCCTGCCGGGCCAGTTCGGCGGAGTCGCCACTGGTCAGTACTTCAAGCTCGGGGGCCGCCTGACGCAGCAGCCGGGCGTACACCGCGTGGTCGTGTTCAGCAATCAGAACGCGCATCTTCAAACCTTTCGCAAACCGTGCAGGCAACCGCCGAAGGAGTCGCGCTCCTTCGTGGCGGTCGTCGCCGTAAAATCAGTTCCAGGGTGGCAAGAGGCCCAGAACAGGGCCTCGCAGATCAGACCGGGTCGTTGCGTCGCAGCAATTCTTCGGGCAGGTGTTCGATGTACTCGTCCTCGGCCGGTGGCATCTGCAGGTGATAGCCCTGCTTGTCGAGGTTTTCCAGGACCACGACGATGTCCTCGCTGGCCAGCTTGCGCTCAGGCGACAGCACCAGATCGAAGGCATGTTTCGGCTTGCCGAACGCCAGCATCAGGGGTTCCGGCACACGCTCCAGAGCATCGCTCTTGAGCACATAAAGGTACATTCCGCTTCGCTTGGAGCTTTGGTAAATGGAGCAAATACGTTTCAAGGCTGTTCTCCGGCGGTGGCCAGGCTGTCGAGCAGCTTCTGGCCCATGAGTTCGCGGCGCCAGCCACGCAGCGACTCAGGCAATTGATAAGGGCCCTCGGGGAAGCCGCTTTTGACCAGCGCTTCGAGGGTTTTCTTGCGCAGCATCAGTTCCGGGGCGATGCCCAGGCGTTCGGCTTCGACCTGGCCGAGGGCGCGCAGTTGCTTGATCAGCGCAGCCGCTTCGACCGGCAATGGCTCCGGCACCGCCGGCGGCCATTGATCAGGCCCCACACTGCCAGAGCGCTTGATCAGATCAAGCAGAAATTGGCCGTCCTGACGCACGGTACGCGGGTGCATGTCTTCGATCTTGCCCAGCGCGGCGAGGTTGTCCGGCTGCGTGCGGGCCAGCGGCCACAGCGAGTGCTCACGGACGATGCGGTTGCGCGGCAGATCACGGGCACGCGCTTCTTTTTCACGCCAGGCGCACAGTTCACGCAGCACCGCCAGTTGCGCACGGGACAGTTTCCACGCCAGTTTGGCTTCGCGGTAGACCTCGTACGGGTCGGTCTCGCGGCGCAGGTTGGCGACCAGTTCGGCGCCGTCCTCCAGCACCCAGGCGAATTTGTCGTCGGACAGCTTCGGCCGCAGCTGTACGAAAACTTCCGCCAGATGCACTGCGTCTTCAGCGGCATAGCTGATTTGTGTGTCGGAAAGTGGACGCTGCAACCAGTCGGAGCGGGTTTCGCCCTTCGGCAACTCAATGCCCAGCACTTCCTGCACCAGCCGCGAATAGCCCATCGAGAACCCAAGGTTCAGGTAGGCCGCTGCCAATTGTGTGTCGAACAGCGGCGCCGGCAGGCTGCCGGTCAGACGCAGCAGCACTTCGAGGTCTTCGCTGCAGGCGTGCAGGACTTTGAGCACCGCCGGGTTTTCCAGCAACGCCGCCAGCGGTTGCCAGGCGTCGATGGTCAGCGGATCGATCAGGTAGGCGCGTTTGCCGTCGCCGACCTGCAGCAAACCGGCAATCGGGTAGAAGGTGTCGACCCGCATGAATTCGGTGTCGAGGGCAACGAACGGCAGTTGCTGCCACTCGGCGCAAAACTGCGCGAGGCTTTCGTTGTCGCGAATCCAGTGAATATCGATGGCCACACGGCTCTCCCTTGAAGAATGGCGCGCAGTATATATCGCCGCCGGCGTTTTACGCGCCTGCGCTGGGCCAGAGCTGTAACGAAATGTCCTGCCAGAGAGAAAGAATAGTCTTACAGCGTGATTGGCAAGAGGAATCCGAACCTCCCCATGTAGGAGAGCCATATTTAATTTTTAAATAATGCTCGGGAAATCTGATTTGCCGATTAGTACGCTGCGCCGCCTAATCGACAGCCTCCGCAATCCAGAGTCTGCCGATGGAACACGTCCGCGCCCCCGCTCGCCCCGCTGCCTGGCTGATGTTCGGGATCATTCTCGTCGCACTCAATCTGCGCCCATCCATGGCCGCCGTCGGGCCGTTGCTGTCGGCAATTCGTGGCGATATCCCGCTGAGTTTCAGCGTGGCTTCGCTGCTGACCATGCTGCCGGTGGTGGCGATGGGGCTGGCGATGTTTTTCGGTATCGGCATCAGCCGGCGCCTGGGCGAGCAACGCACGGTGATCTTGTCATTGTCGATCATCGGTCTGGCGACGCTGTCGCGGCTGGTGCTCGATTCGGCACCGCAGTTGATTGGCAGCGCGGTGCTGGCCGGGATGGGTATCGCCCTGATTCAGGCGCTGATGCCGGTGCTGATCAAGTCACGCTTCCCCGACCATGTGGCGCTGTGCATGGGCCTGTATGTCACATCGATCATGGGCGGCGCCGCGCTGGCCGCCTCATTTTCGCCGCTGGTGCTGGGGCAGACCGGCAGCTGGCGCATCGGCTTGGCGATCTGGGCGGCACTTTCCTTGCTCGCGTTGCTGGTCTGGTGGACACAGTCGATCCCGTCATCCCTCCAGATCACGCCTGTAGGAAAAGAGTCCTTCACGCGTAATTCCCGCGCCTGGCTGCTCGCCCTCTTCTTCGGCCTCGGCACGGCGTCCTACACCTGCGTACTCGCCTGGCTGGCGCCGTACTACGTGGAGCAAGGCTGGAGCGAACAGCAGGCCGGGCTGCTGCTGGGATTTCTGACCGCCATGGAGGTGGTTTCCGGGCTGCTGACGCCGGCCATCGCCAACCGTAGCCGTGATCGCCGTGCCGTCCTCGCAGCGTTGCTGTTGCTGATCATCGGCGGCTTCTGCGGACTGATCCTCAGCCCACAACACCTGAGCCTGCTGTGGCCATGCCTGTTGGGGCTGGGGATTGGCGGCCTGTTCCCCATGAGTCTGATCGTCTCCCTCGATCACCTCGACAACCCGCAGCGCGCCGGCAGCCTGACCGCGTTCGTGCAAGGCATCGGCTACTTGATCGCCGGGCTTTCGCCGCTGCTGGCCGGAATCATCCGCGACCGTCTCGGCAGCTTCGAATGGGCCTGGTGGTCGCTGACCGCAGTGATGGTGGTGATGCTGCTGATAGTGCTGCGCTTTGACCCTCGGCTGTACGCCCGACACATCCGTTGAAGCCGAATGCCGCCGCTGGGCTAGAGGCCTGTTGCCATCTTTTTGCGGTTTATTTGTCGACGTCGTGTTGCTAAAAGTTTCTGTCCCACTGGCGACATTGAAACGTCCTACAGGGCTTTGTCCTGGCACCATCGTTCCGCTACGATCATGCGCACACGTTTGCGCGGATTCAGCGCAAGGAGCACAGCGAGACGGAACGGATGCTGAACAGTAACTTGCTTCGAAAGCTCGACATGCAGGACCTCATGGTGTTTATCGCCGTGTATGAGCAAAGCAGCGTCACGGATGTCTCGGAGACGCTGTGCGTCAGCCAGTCCACTGTCAGCTATTGCCTGAAAAAATTGCGCACCAGTTTCGAAGACGAGTTGTTCATCAACACCCGCACGGGCATGCGTCCCACCTACAAGGCCGGCACCATGTACGGCCATGTGCAGAAGATCCTCGAAAGCATCAACCTGTGCCACGCCGGCGCCCCGGCCTTCGATCCGACCCGGCAAGCGGTGACCTTCAATATCTGCGCCCCGGAATACTTCGAGCAATTGGTACTGCCACGGCTGTTGAAGCGTTTCGACTTCGACGATTTGCCGGTGGTGGTCAACATGCACAAGTTCGAGACCGATGTGCCCGCCGACGAACTGCGCGACGGCAGCCTCGACCTGGTGATCTGCTTCGGCCCCAACTTCCACCGCAGCCACACCGACCTTAAATCGCGGATGCTGCTGGAGGACGATCTGGTCTGTGTCTTCGACAAACGCGCCACGCCGCTGGAACCGCGCCTGAGCCTGCAGGCCTTCACCGAGCGGCGCCATGTGTTCCCGACACCGTGGACTTCCACCACCAACATGGTCGATGGCTGGCTGGCGCGTCAGGCGCAGAAACGGCAGATCGTCGCGCGTTCCAACAGCTACAGCGCGGCATTGAAGATGATCACCGGCACCGACTTCATCCTCACCCTGCCCCGGCGCATCCAGCGCCTGCTGACCAACGACGCGGTGTTCAATCACTGCGAGGCGCCGAACGGCCTGCCGGGGTTTACCCTCGACATGCAATGGAGCCAGAACGCCGATCAGGACAGCGCCAACGTCTGGCTGCGCGAGCAGGTGATCAAGGTGTGCAGTGAGCTGGAAGCGGCCTGAGTCCTACACGCCGATGGCAGTCTTGGTGTAGGAATCGCGGTCGATATCGAGCAACTCCACGCAAAGCTGCACTTCGACCCCGGCCGGCCATTCGCACAGATCCTGCAACACCGCCAGCAGGCTGTCCGAGAGCTGCTTCTTGATCTGCGGCGAGCGACCGCTGAGCAGCGCCAGCTTCACGTGGACGAAAGCACGTTCACCCATGCCGGTACCGACCTTGAAGGTCTCGACCTTCAACGCCCGGCTCTTGATATCGAACTCCGCAGCGAACTGACCGGAACCCACCAGGGCGTTGTTGAGCCGGATCAACGCCACATCAGCGTTCAACTGCGGCAGGTTGGCGGTGTATTCCATGTGCAGGTGTGGCATGGGGTGCTCCAGTCAATCGGCAGAAAGGTTGTACATATACCACAGCGCTGGCCTACTCTCCTGCGGGTTTTTCCGAGGTTATCGAGGCCGACGTCTGACGCAATGCCAGGCTTTCCCACAGCGCCACCAGCACCACGATCGCCGTGGTCAGCGCCCCGAGCATCAGCGCCGAAAACCAGTGGTTCAACGCCAGCGGCAGCGCCAGCGTAAGCATCACAAGCCCCGCCAAATGCGACAACGGCGGCAGCGGTCGGTCGGACATGACCCACTTGAACAGCGCATTGCCCAACAGAAACAGCCATGGACCGCCCACGATCACCAGGATCCCGGCGTCACTGGCGTGATCCGGATGCACCAGCACCAGTTCGTCGGCCACCGCACTGACAATCACCCCGGCAACAATCAGCACGTGCAGGTAGGTGTAGGCGATGCGCGCCTGGCGCCCGGGATCGCTCGAATGCGCGATGCGGTGATGCGCGCGCTCGGCGCCGCTGTCGAAGTACACCCACCACATGCCGATGCTGCCCAGCACCGCCACCAGAAACGCCATGACTCCGGTGGCGTTCAGCGTCAGTTCGGCGAACGTCGCGCCGGTGACCAGCAACGATTCGCCCAGGGCGATGATCACGAACAGCGCGCAGCGCTCGGCCATGTGATTGCCTTCGACGTTCCAGTCGTTCAACGACGAACGCCCCAGCCCCGGCACCCAGAAATACAGCGAAGGCGAGATCAGCTCGATCAGCAGCGCCAGCGCCCAACACAGCAGACGTTGTTGCCCGTCAAGAAAGGCTCCGACGATCCAGAACACGCCGGAGCACATCAACCACGCCAGAATTCGCTGGAAGTTACGGGTCATGCTCAGCGATTCGCCACGCACCGCCCAGATCGCAAACAACGTGCGCCCGACCTGCATGAACACGAACGCCGAGGCAAACATCAGCCCGCGCTCGGTGAAAGCCCTGGGGATCGAGGACGACAGCAACAGACCGGCGATCATCAGCCCGAACAGGCCGAGACGGATCGGCAATTTTTCCGGGTCGAGCCAGTTGGTGATCCACGAAGTGAAAATCCACACCCACCACACCGCGACCATCAACAGCGCCACCTGCACCGCGCCCAGGATCGACAAATGCGCGAGCAACGAATGCGAGAGCTGAGTCACGGCAAACACGAACACCAGATCGAAAAACAACTCGACCATGCCGACCTTGCCACTGTCGAGACTGCCGCGCCCACGCAGCAACGATCGGGAAATGCTCATCGGACAAGTCTCCAGCCGGGGTCATTGCCATTGAGCAAAGCAGCCCGACCAGACGAACGCAAACCCTGTAGGAGTGAGCCTGCTCGCGATGGCGTCGTGTCAGACAACATCAATGTCGACTGACACACCCTCATCGCGAGCAGGCTCACTCCTACAGGGGAGATTTGTGGTGGGATTCAGGGCGCGGTCAGTGGCCGCTCACTCATGAACGCCTCAAGCCGCGACCGCAGCCAGCGCTCGGCCGGGTCGCTGTCGACGTGGCTGAGCCAGACCATCGACAGATCCAGCATCGGCGTCTTGAACGGAAACGGTTCCTTGAACAACAGCCCGGAGGCAGCCATGGCTTCGGCGGTGTAGTCCGGCAGGCTGGCGATCAGGTCGGTGCCGGCCAGCAATGCCGGCAGCGCACTGTATTGCGGCACCGACAACACCACATGCCGGGTGCGGCCGATTTCCGCCAGCCACTCATCGGCATAGCCGCTGATGTTGGCGGTGTGCGACACCAGTACGTGTGGGCGCGAACAGTATTCATCGAGGGTCAGCGGCGAATCCGAGGCGTCGGCGCGCAGAATGCTTGGCTGGATATGCCGCAGCAGTTTGCGCTTGGCATTGGCCGGCAGGCCCCGGGTCTGACTGATGCCGACGGTGATGTCGCCGGCGGCCAGCAGGTCGGGGATGCGCCAGTAGTCGACGTGTTGCACCACGAACACTACGCTGGGTGCTTCCTGACGCAGCGCCCGCAGCAACGGTGGCAGCAGGCCGAATTCGACATCATCGGACAGGCCGATCCGGAACGTCATGTTGCTCACGGCCGGGTCGAAATCGTGAGTCAGGCTGAGCGCCACCGACAGTGAGTCGAGGGCCGGCGACAGGTATTTGAACAGTTCTTCGGCCCGGGCAGTCGGCTCCATGCGATGGCCGACGCGAATGAACAGCGGATCGTTGAACATCGCGCGCAAGCGATTGAGCGCCGAACTGATGGTCGGCTGGCCGAGAAACAGCTTCTCCGCCGCCCGGGTCACGTTGCGTTCGAGCATCAAGGTCTCGAACACCACCATCAGATTGATGTCGGCCTTGCGTAATTCATTTCGATTCATCCATTGCCCCTACTCCCCGGTCTGCGGGCAGTTTAGAAAGGCCCATGGACAGCGTCTATGGGCGAAAGGAACAACACCGGCTCAATTCACCGTCAACGCCTGTATCCCGATCGCCAGCTTGCGCATGTCCTTGCCCATGCCCAACTCCCCCGGGCTGATAGCGTTGGCGTATTTGAAACGAATATTCAGCACACCTTGATGCTCGACACGCTGCTGCACTTCGACCGGCAACTCGACATTCAGGCGATTCGCTTCAGGCTTGACCAGCCGGGTGGACAGCACGCGTACATCGTTGACGAAAATTTCCACTGCTTGCTCGGTGTGTGAAGGGGCCAGTAACGCAGTGGTTTCCAGCAAGAACGAGTGCACCCGAGCAGTCGGTCGCAGGGCAATTTGCGACTCACTGCCCTCGGACCAGGTGCCCCACGGTTCATTGTTCGACCACCCTTTACCGAGGAAAAACGTCGCCAGACTGCTGGGATTGAACACGACTCTCTCGCCCGACTTGAGTGGCGGGATCAGCGTCAATGGGTCCGGGGCCGATATCGGCAGGCAGTCGGCGCAACGCTTCCAGCCCGGCGCCAACACGTTCAACCCGTCAATTCTGGCGAGCACATCGGTGTCGCGATTCACGGTCAGAGCTGCTTCCAGCACAGTACGGTTACTGAGCACGTACAGGGTATCGGCTGCATAGTTTCCAGAACTGACCATTCGATCCGACACCGCTTGAGCGGCTTCAGTGGCAACCGTACTGACGCGCCGAAGGTAGACCGCGTTGGTCGGCAAGTGATGGCGACCCGAGTAGTCTGCCAGGGTCATCCACTGTTCCGGATAATTCTCCGGACGCAGCCAGCGTACTGCCTGATAACGCTTCGCCGCCTGCTCCCAGAACGGGTCGACCAATGGCGTCTTCCATGAGGGCGACGGCGTGGCCATGAAGAAACCGCGCGACACCGCCCAACCGGCGCGCGTGTCTGCCACCTGAACCACCAGCGCCACACTCAGCAGCATCAACGCCACGCGCGAGGAGTGTCCGCGAATCACCACATAAAGGATCGCAAAAATGGCCATGTACATGAGCGGCCAGATCATTCGCCCCGAGCCACGAAAAATCGTGGCCACGGCAACCACCGCATCCGGCAGCGGAATCCTGAATTCGAATGGCCCTATGCCGATATTGTTGGAAACGGCGAATATCGCCAGCCCTGCCAGCGCGAGCAAAACCAACGGGTAACGGCGAGCCTTGGCTCCCAGGTCAGTCGTCCCTTGCAGCACCGGCACCAAGGCAAAGATCCCCAGGCAGATCACGCCCAGGCCCAGAAATGCGAACCCGTCGCCGTCGCCCAGTACACCCGGCATGTCCTGCAAGGTATAGGACCAGACACCCGCATCGAAAAAGGTCAGCACATTCGCCCGGAACAGGCCATACCCCATCAACGCCAGACCGCTGTCGCCTATGCTGAAATAACCCGCCTGCCAGCAGCAGACACTGACCAGCAGAAACAGACCGATCAACTCGATCAAGGCCTTACCCGGCGTCTGGCGCCGCTGAAGGGTTTTGGCGGCAAGGTCGGCAAGCCAGATCAACGCAACCATCGCCAGCAAATAAGCGTGCACCAGCGCAGCTGCCGCCAGCAGCGCGCCCCAGGCGAGGCGGCGTTTCGGCGTAAAGGGGCGCAATGCCAGATATAACCCTGCCAGCAACAGAAAATGCCCAGCCAGGGACAGATGTACGCTCATGCGGACGATCATCGCCGGAATGAACAAAAACATTCCTGCACCAAGCAAACGCAACGCCACGTCGCGACTGAACAGGCCAATCAGCTTCCAGGCAAACCAGCTCTGCAGAACGAAACACGTCAGTAGCCACAACCCGAAATACTGGAAGGGTTCAGGCAACAGGGCTGAGAACGGTTTGAAGATAAAAGCGAACAACGGATTGGAATCCGAGAAAATTATCCCGTTACCCAACTCCAGCCCATAGCTCGGGTTAAGCCCCAGTGGAAACGTCCAGGGCGAATGACGAAAAAAAACCCAACCCTGATAGTGCGTGGCGGGGTCGCCGTCGCCCAGCCATGCAATGTTCATCGGGTTCAAGGCACGTGGGCCGACCACAATGAAAAACGCCAGAATTCCCAAGAGCACGGGCAGCAGCGCAGTCGCCCGATGTGTTGCGGAGAGCTTCATCGATACGTCCAGAAGTTGTGCAAGACAAACGTGAATGCCGGAATCGTCAGCGCCACCGCGACAATGCCCAACAGATAATTCAACCCGGCCACCTGCGCGGCCCACGCGACAAACATCGCCAACAGAAAACCGCACGCCGATACCAATAGAAATCGCAGCAACGTTCTGCCGTGCAACCGAGCCGAGAAACTCCAGGTGGTATTGATCACGTAGGACACCACCGTTGCCACGGCAAACGCCACTCCGTTGGCCAGCGGCGGTTGCGGCGCAACGAAATTGATGAACAGCACAGCCACCAGCGCATGCAGCGCGGTGACGAACAGACCGGTCACGGCAAAGCGCAGACCGCGCTGGATCAGCGCTTTCCTTTCAACTGAAGTCACGGTTTTTGCGCCAGCACGAACACGCTCAGCCCGGCCAGACGGTTGTGGCTCATCAGCGGCAACTCGAGGCTGCACAACGTCTTGAGCACGCCGTTGACCAAGGGATGATGGCGTTTGAGCTGAGACTGCGGCGCTGCGGCCTGCGGCCCTTTGGGCAGCAAACGCAACGCCGCCGCGATCGGAAACACCGCGCCGAAATAGTAGGCACCGCGCTGCACGCTCAAACCGGCATCACGGGCCAGGGTTTCAAACTGCGGCAGGGTGTAGCGGCGCTTGTGTTCGAGGAAGTCGTCGTGACCGCTCCACAGGAACTGAAACGCCGGCACGGTCATCAGGAAACGGCTGCCGGACGGCACCTTGTCAACGTAAGCCTTGAGCAGACCAAGGTCATCGTCGACATGCTCCAGCACATCCATGAGCAGCACCAGATCGGCGTCGATGGCGTCGATATCGCGGCGGTAATGCACCGGTTTGCCGGCGGTGGTCGCATCGGAATCGGCGGGGTAACTGATGTCGACGCACCACGCCTCTTGCGCCGCGGTTTGGGTCAATAAATGGTGCGAGAAAAACCCGGAACCGGCGCCCACGTCGAGAATCCGCGTGATCGGTACATCACCGAGCAGACGACGAGTCGCCGCCGCTTTGGAACAGTAATACCAATGCTCACCGATGCTGTCGCCGAGGATATCGGTTTCCTTGAGATCCATGTTTCAGTCCTTGGGGTCGTAGACGCGACGCACCAGAAAAACCGGCCGGCGTTTGGATTCGATATAAGTGCGGCCGAGGTACTCGCCGAGTACGCCGATGCCAATCAATTGCAGGCCACCGAGGAACGTCACGGCCACCATCAGCGAGGCATAACCGGGCATGTCGACGCCGTGGATCAGCGTGCGCAACACGATAAAAATGGCAAAGGCAAAGGACACCAGCGACACCGCGGCGCCGATGTAAGTCCAGATCCGCAACGGTTCGGTACTGAAACTGGTGATGCCTTCCAGGGCAAAATTCCACAGCCGCCAGCCGTTGAATTTGCTCTGCCCCGCCACGCGCTCGGGCCGCTCGTAATCAACGTGGGTAGTCCGAAAACCGACCCAGGCGAACAGGCCCTTCATGAAGCGCCGGGACTCGGGCAAAGTCAGCAAGGCATCGACTACACAACGGTCCATCAGGCGGAAATCGCCGACGTTTTCCGGCAGCGGTTGCTCGGCGATCTTGTTATGCAGGCGGTAGAACCAATGCGCCGACGTCTGCTTGGCCCAGGTGTCGCTGCGGCGGCTGACGCGATGACCGAGCACCACTTCATAGCCCTCGCGCCATCGCTCGATCATTTGCAGAATGACTTCGGGTGGGTCCTGCAGATCGGCATCGATAGGCACCACAATCTGCCCGGTGGCGATTTGCAATCCCGCAGACAACGCCGCCTCTTTGCCGAAGTTACGGCTCAGATCGACGATGCGCAGCCGCGAGTCGTGCCGCTGACGATCCAACAGCCGCTCAAGTGTGGCATCAGTGCTACCGTCATTGATGAACACCAGCTCCAAAGCAATTGAGGCTTGGTGCTGGAAGACTTCATCGATGCGCAGAATGAACGCGTCGAGACTGTCCTCCTCGTTAAAAACCGGGACAACCAGCGATAACGTGACCCGTGTGGCCTGTGCCGTTCCATGCTCAGTCAATGGAGTGCTCTTTTTATAGTGTTTGTCGGTCGTCGAAGCATTTTCAACGCCATGAGCCGTCCCGTATTAAGCAGTAGCGTCGATAGCCTTGCAAGGTGCAAAGGGCGACATTCTGGCCAATCCAGACGCCGATGCGTGCGCTCTAGCCCGCACTCTTCAGAAACATCTGCCAACGATTGGAAACAAATACCCGATAGCGAAAAAAACTCGCTCCGCTAGGCTTGCGACGATGCGCCACACAGGTTGTCGCAAACACCATCGCAAGGAGCGAACTGAATGTATTTCGAGATCTACAGGCAATCCCGAGGCACCCCGAGCACCGGCAAAGGCCAATGGCGCTGGAGGCTGCGGGCGGGGAACCACGAGACGATTGCCAGTGGCGAGTCGTATGTGAACAAGGCCGATTGTTTACACGTGATCGAGTTGATCAAGGGTGTGCAGGGGGAGACGCCGGTGAAGGAAATCTGATGGCGCCGCGTCCTACAGCCTCTTCCTTTTTCGTCTGAAGCACTGGCAAAGCACTTTTGCGCCCCTACGCTGTTCAGCGTACGGGGCCATCCAGCCCTGTTTCGCCAAATGACGTTCAAACTCAAAAGGAGCCGCACCATGGCTAGAGACAAAGCGAAAGACGACAAGCACTTCAACTGCACCCAAACACACGAAGCCGACTACGTCGCCAGCCTCTATCCGCACGCCAAGGACGAAGTGAAAACCTTCCTGGCCTCGGCTTGCAAGGACAACACCCTGCGCAACTCGACGCACAAGGAAGTGTATGACCTGATCAAACAGAAGCTCGGGCATCCGCAGCCGTGAGTGGCTGAGGCGGGTGCTCGGTAAAACCCGCAGAAACAAAAAAGCCCCGCAGCTTCTCAGCTACGGGGCTATTTGCTCTGCTCGGGAACGACGTACATAAGATCTTGTAGTTCCACATCAGAATCAAGCTAGGCATGGGCCTCTCGGTCAAGAACATCCGCAACCCACTGATTAATGCTTTTTTGAGCCAATTGCGCTTTTACGGCAACAGTCGCATGAAGAGCAGGCGCCAAACGCAGACTGAGATTGCCCGAATAAGGCCTTTGCGGGGCACGACCCAGTTTTTCGCAAGTCTCCAGATAGTCAGTAACAGCCTCTTCGAACGCTGACCGAAGCTCTTTCACAGATTCGCCATGAAAACCTACTACGTCCTTGATCCCAGCGATATGACCAACAAAAAGACCATCTTCATCACTGTATTCAATTCGGGCGGCATACCCGTTGTAATTCATCACATTCATGGAGTGACTCCTTGTTCGCGTTAAGTAGCTCAGGTGATAACCCCTGTTTCGGAATGTATGGCCCCAGCCATTATTTTCCCTGAGCTGTAACAAAGAATGCCCTCAAGAGCACGACCCTCGCGGTGCGGATTTGAGAATTCATTTGGGAAATGCCCGCCTACCTAGACAGCTTTCGTATCAATCTGCCACCATCGTTCCCTCTAATTATTTCAAGGATTGAATCATGGCGGGAAGCAGAACCATCGGGATCATTCTAGCAGTGGGCTTGGGTGGACTCGTGCTTAAAGGGATGCTCGACGCACCTGCGACGCCCACATCTTTATCTGCCTCTCAGCCTTCATACTCCAGCGCCCCAGCAGCTCCAACCTACCCCGATAGCTCCATCAGCTACGCACAGGCCAATGCTGAAGTAGGGTGCAAAAGCACCTACAGCGACCAGAAGAAAGACGACATTTTTAACGCCAAGTACAAAGACCACTGGATGACATGGAGCGGCCAAGTCGTGTTGCTGGAGTCCGACGAAGTTTCATTGAACGTAGATCACGTAGGGACGCAAGACTTGCAGGTTCAATTTGCAGACAAACAGGCTGGATACAACCTCTCAAAAGGCAAAGAGCTGAAAGTCCGATTCCTGATGAAGAGTGAAGGCGGGTGCTTCCTGCCATTCGGCGGGCGAGAGGCAACGGTTATTCGATAGCCCATCGGCGCCTCTGGCTGCTCACTGATTATTTTGGACGTAGCCACCGAAGATCGTTCCTAGAGTGCGACCCTGCTCTGGCGGCGGTGGTGATTTTCCGCCATAAACGCCAACTTGGGCAGCACTCCACGTCGATCTACTTTTCAGCACTCGCTTTGCTGACGAGACCGTGAATAGCCTTTTTTGCCTGCTCTAACTTTTGCTGCTTGGCCTTAGCCGCTAATTGCTCGTCAAGCACCAATTCGATTCCCATTTTAAGGATGGGGAACGCTGCCAGGCATTCTTTTTCAGTCAGCTCATGCAAGCCTTGGCTGAGAATCTTGTACATCGAACGATTTTCCACAAGGAAGTCAGGGAGGTGCCCTGCAAGCAATTTTATCCGATCAGCCATACGCCCGTTGAGGTACGCATCGTCATCCCACCCATCTTCCTTTTTCGCGTTCTGGTACGCAGCATCGACAAGATTCTCAAATATTCGTCTTAAGTAAACAAACGAACCGACGCCCACTCCGTGTGCAGCCAAACCAATCGCTTTGGTGAATTCTCTGAAATCCTCTTTCGTTAGCACAGCAGCGTACTGACGCACGTCGAATGTATTGAGATCGGCAAGGGACGGATACTGTCCAATCTTCTGCACAGTCCTGCCCTCCACATCGAACAGAAAGAACAGCTTGTGATCCACGCTCCTAGAGCACTTAAGTATTACGGCATAACGCTTACTACCCACCCATGCAGCGGAATAACCGGGAATGTCGGCAAGGTTATTCTGATGGAAAATGCTGTGTGCGTTACAGCCCGGGCAGTACGTATCAATTGGTTCTTGAGAAAAGAATACATTCCAACCTTCTCTATCGTGCTCATCAGAGAAGGTGAATTGCTCATACAAGGGAAAATTGATGCAGAACTCTTTCTTAGTCGGTGGTGCGTTGTTGGCGGTCATGCGGGCTGGCTCTGAGTGGCTGAAAGGCCATCATAGTATATCGGCGCCATTCACCTACGAGGGCACCACAAGCGAGCGAACGGTTGGAGTTAAGCCCAATCTGCCTGAGGGCAGCAGAACCTACAGCCCATGCCGAAAGCATGACATGCGCCTGCTTGGCAGCGAGTCGGACTAAACTGGATCGATACAACTTGTTAGGGAATGAACATGAGTGACGCATGGAACCTGGAGGCGCTGAGGGCACAGGTCAAGATTCGCCAGCCTGACACAGGCAAAAGGCTTGTTCAGATCATCAACTCGCTTGGTCGATCACGGGATATCTTCGAGTACCACAAGTGCCTCGCCCGCGATGCCTTCACCGCATTCAACGCCGAAAACGACCCGCACGGAATAAAGTTTGCACAGCGGATATTCGGGTGCGAGGACGATGATGGCGTCATTCATAAAGCTGGTTTAATCAGTGAAGCCAACCTGATTGCCTGCGTTGCAATCACTCGCAATTCGTACGATAGCTTTGGGCAGTTACTGAATGGCCTAGTGCTGCCCGTGCCGCTCACAGGCAACTTCTACATCCACAACGTCAAAGACGCCCTTCCGGCTGGAGAGCTTAAAGATCGCCTGAATGACGCCCTAACGTCAGAGTGGTTCGGATATACGCACGCCTTCATGAACATGGTCAAACATCATCAACTGATCGTCCACAATGCGTCCATCTCATTCATCGATGAGAACAGGGGAGGCAAGGTCGAAGGCTTTAGGCACAAGGAGAAAGATTATCCGGCGTGCTGGGTTCGGGAGGCGCTGGAGGGAACCGTGGAGCTTCAGAATTCGCTACGTGCATGCGGTGTACTGCTCAATCGGATGTACCTTGGGGAAAATCCCGCAAAACCTATCGGGATTAGTAGTACAAACGAGTAGTACAATCCAAAAAGAAAAACCCCCGTAACTCATTGAATTACAGGGGCTTTCTGGATATGGCGGAGAGATAGGGATTCGAACCCTAGGTACCGGTGAAGGTACAACGGATTTCGAATCCGTCCCATTCGGCCACTCTGGCATCTCTCCAACGGCGCGCATCATAACAACACTTCTGCCGAAAGCAAACCCTCTTTCGAAAATTTCTTCGTGCTATCAGATGCTTGCGTCGATTAAAGCGGTACACCCAGACGATTGGCGACTTCTTCGTAGGCTTCGATGACGTCACCGAGGCCCTGGCGGAAGCGGTCTTTGTCCATCTTCTTCTTGGTGTCCTTGTCCCACAGGCGGCAGCCGTCCGGGCTGAACTCGTCGCCCAAAACGATCGAGCCGTCGCTGAACACGCCGAATTCAAGCTTGAAGTCGACCAGCAGCAGGCCTGCGTCGTCGAACAGTTTGCTCAGGACTTCGTTGACCTTGAGCGACAGTTCTTTCATGCGTGCCAGTTGCTCGGCGGTGCCCCAACCGAATGCCACGACGTGGGATTCATTGATGAACGGATCGCCCTTGGCGTCGTCCTTGAGGAAAAGTTCGAAGGTGTACGGGTTGAGCTTCATGCCCTCTTCGACGCCCAGACGTTTTACCAGGCTGCCGGCGGCGTAGTTACGCACGACGCACTCGACCGGGATCATGTCCAGCTTCTTCACCAGGCACTCGTTGTCGCCCAGCAGTTTGTCGAATTGGGTCGGAATGCCGGCCGCTTCGAGTTTCTGCATGATGAAGGCGTTGAACTTGTTGTTCACCATGCCTTTGCGGTCGAGCTGCTCGATGCGCTTGCCGTCGAACGCCGAGGTGTCGTTGCGAAACAGCAGGATCAAACGGTCAGCGTCGTCGGTCTTGTAAACCGATTTGGCTTTGCCGCGGTAGAGTTCTTCACGTTTTTCCATGATGGGCTCCGCTTGCTAAGTAGATGGGCTAGGCGATATGGCGCCAGTCGAGCCCTGAATCTTGATCGGCCAGTTGCAGCCAGTCCGGGTCGCACCCGAGGGTGTCGACGAAACATTGCCGGGCCAGCTGCGGCAGGTTGTTCTTGCTGCTCAGGTGGGCGAGAACCAGATGCTGCAAGCCCTGCCACCCCAACTCGGCCACCAGGAATGCCGCCTGATGGTTGTTCAAATGTCCCAGCTCGCCGCCCACCCGTTGCTTGAGAAAGTACGGGTAATGACCACGGGCCAGCATGTCGCGGCAGTGGTTGGACTCGATCATCAACGCATCGAGATCCCGATAGCCGTCCAGCACCCGCTCGCAGTAGGAACCCAGGTCGGTCAGCAGGCCGAAGCGCCGCTGCTCGTTGTCACTGAATACGTACTGGGTCGGCTCCTGCGCATCATGGGCCACGGCAATGACCCCGATGTTCAGAGCGCCGATCTGCAGCTGCTCGCCGCCGGCCAGATAGCCTGCGGGTTCGATCGGTTTGCGCATCCCGCGCAGTGTGCCGCGACTGAGGTAGACCGGCAGATTGTAGCGCCGAGACAGCAAACCCACGCCATGCACGTGGTCGGCATGTTCGTGGGTTACGAGTATCGCGCTCAGTTGCGCCGGGTGAACCCCCAGACGCAACAGGCGTTTTTCGGTTTCCCGCAGGGAAAAACCACAATCCACCAGCACATAGGTATCAGCGCTGGCGATCAGCGTGCCGTTCCCTTGGCTACCGCTGCCGAGAACGGCAAAGCGCATGTGATCAGCCCAGGTTGTCCTGAATCACGCTCAACACTTTGCGCGCCACATCGGCCGGCGCAACGGTATTGATGTTCTTCTCTACGGTCACCTGAACGTTCTCACCGACCTTGCTCAGGCGAACCTGATAACGCTCGGCGCGGGCTTCAACTTCTTCCTTGGTCGGCGCACTGCCGAACAGGCTGCTGAAGAAACCAGGCTTGTCGTCTTTCTTCTCGGCTTTCTCGGCCAGGTTGATGTAGTACAGGCCCAGGCTGCGGTTGATGTCTTCAACGCGCCACTGACCTTGCTCCAGCGCACGACCGACGCTCGACCAGGCACGATCCAGGTCCGGACCGACGTTCAGTACCGGGTTGCCACTGCCGTCTTCGCTGAGGCTGACACGGCTCGGGGTATCGAAGTCACGCGAAGCCAGCATCGACACCGAACCACCCTTCTCGGAGATCCGGCTCATGCTCGCGAGCATGTCGTCAACCAGCGCTGCGTCCAGGCCAGTGTTGACCGAACGGTTGGTGAAATCGACGTCGGCGGTGCTGCCGGCAGGACGCTCGGCGCTGACCACGTAGATTTCACTGGTGTTGCGCTGCACGCCTGGCTCGATACGCACCCGCACGCGGGTTTCGCTGTCGGCACCGACACCGGCGGCGCTCAGGCGCTTGGCCATGGCGGCGGACAGTTCGTCGGAATGCTGCCAGGTGGTGGTGAATTCGCCGGTTTGCGGACGCTGTTCATCCAGCCGGAAACCATTGTCCTGGAAGAACTGTACCGCCACTGGCCAGACTTCGGCCGGAGGGTGCTGGGCCACGACCCAACGCGAGTCACCGCTCTTCTGCAGCGAGTAGTCGGTCGCCTCGGCAACCGCCGTCAGCGGTTGCGGGCGCGGTACCACGTATTCGCCCTTCGCCGTGTCATCAGCCACGTTGCGCGGGATCGGCAACAGCGGATCCAGACGCTTGGAGGTGCTGACATTCGGTGGCAGTTGCATCGGTGCAGTCTGTTGCGCTTCCAGGTAATCGCTACCACGGTCACGGAAATAACCTTCCGGGCCCCAGACCCATCCGCAGCCACTGGTGCTGGAGATAATCAAGGCAAGTGCGGAAAGTCCGGCCATTCGCTTCATGCGTTGTACTTCCTCAATTAAACCAGGACGCTGCACTGGCGCAGGGCCGTGCGAAGCGTTTCATGACAAGGAGCGCTCAGCCAGGTCAACGGCAGGCGGATGCCTTCGTGCATCAGGCCCATTTCAACCAAAGCCCACTTCACCGGAATCGGGTTGGCTTCGATGAACAGGTCCTTGTGCAGCGGCATCAATTTTTCGTTGATCGCCCGTGCGGTCTCGGCGTCGCCTTTCAGCGCGGCCTCGCACAGGTCAGCCATTTCGCGCGGGGCGACGTTGGCCGTTACGGAGATGTTGCCTTTGCCGCCCAGCAGGATCAGCTCGACCGCGGTCGGATCATCGCCGGACAGCACGATGAAGTCCTTGCTCACGCCGTCGATGATGGCTTTGGCGCGTTTCAGGTCGCCGGTGGCTTCCTTGATGCCGATGATGTTCGGCACGGTGGACAGGCGAATCACGGTCTCGGCCTGCATGTCGCAGGAGGTGCGGCCGGGAACGTTGTAGAGAATCTGTGGAATGTCGACGGCTTCGGCAATGTGCTTGAAGTGCTGGTACAGGCCTTCCTGGGTCGGCTTGTTGTAGTACGGAACTACCAGCAGGCAGGCGTCGGCGCCGGCTTCCTTGGCGTTGCGGGTCAGCTCGACGGCTTCGCGGGTCGAGTTGGCGCCGGTACCGGCGATCACCGGAATGCGCCCGGCTACCTGTTTGACCACGGCTTTGATGACGGCGATGTGTTCTTCTACATCAAGGGTCGCCGACTCGCCGGTAGTACCGACCGCGACAATGGCATGGGTGCCGTTCTTGAGATGGAAGTCCACGAGTTTGCTGAGGCTGTCCCAGTCAAGACGCCCTTGTGCATCCATGGGAGTGACCAGTGCCACCATACTGCCCGCAATCATGAAACCGCTCCTGCCGGAAAAAGAGAGCGGTAATGGTACTGGCGCCAAGATGCTTGCACAAGCGAAGTACTGCGCCGCCATTCCCCTTGGCGTCGGTTTTCGCTACCCTTCAGACTTTGATCGGTACAGATCAGCTTGTACGCCGGGTTCCAGCCTCCCCTTTCGGCCTCCCAGGCCCCGTTCCAGTGTCGCTGCTGCACGCTCCGCCTTTATTGGAGCGAATTGCGAGCCACGGCCCGGGGCTTTCTGAACGGGCACGCGCAGACGCTTCCCGACGGCCAACGCCCATCGACCTACCGACCGCTCATCGCTTTAGGAATGCTGCATGTCCACCCCCACAGTTCGCGAACAATTCCTTGTCATCAGTGCCCTTGGCGCCAACCCCATGGAGCTGACTAACGTCCTGTGCCGCGCCAGCCATGAAAATCGCTGCGCCGTCGTCACCTCCCGCCTGACTCGCCATGGCGAATGCAGCGCCCTGGTGCTGGAAATCTCCGGCAGCTGGGACGCGCTGGCCCGCCTCGAAGGCAGCCTGCCGACCCTGGCCAAGCGCCACGCCTTCACCGTCAACGTGGTGCGCAGTGCGGCCCTCGAAAATCGTCCACAGGCCCTGCCGTACGTGGCTTATGTCAGTTCGGCGTATCGCCCGGACATCATCAATGAGCTGTGCCAGTTCTTCATGGATCACAACGTCGAGCTGGAAAACCTGACCTGCGATACCTATCAGGCCCCGCAGACCGGCGGCACCATGCTCAACGCCACGTTCACCGTAACGCTGCCGGCCGGCACCCAGATCAGCTGGCTGCGCGACCAGTTCCTGGATTTCGCCGACGCGATGAACCTGGATGCGCTGATCGAACCTTGGCGCCCACAAAACCCAATGTAAGGAAGCTTTCATGGCCGTTGTCATCGACCAACCGGTTGCGGATTTCGAAGCACCTGCCACCAGCGGGCAGACCGTCAGCTTGTCCGCCCTGAAGGGCAAGCAAGTGGTGATCTACTTCTATCCGAAGGACAGCACCCCCGGCTGCACCACCGAAGGCCAGGGTTTTCGTGACCAGTACGCGGCGTTCCAGGCCGCTAATACCGAGATTTTCGGTATCTCCCGCGACAGCCTGAAGTCTCACGAGAACTTCAAGTGCAAGCAGGAATTTCCGTTCGAGCTGATCAGCGACAAGGACGAAGCCGTCTGCCAGCTGTTCGACGTGATCAAGTTGAAGAAACTGTATGGCAAGGAATATCTGGGCGTTGATCGCAGCACGTTCCTGATCGACAAGAATGGCGTGCTGCGCCAGGAATGGCGCGGCGTGAAAGTGCCGGGACATGTGGATGCTGTGCTGGCTGCGGCTCAGGCCTTGAATAAAGCCTGAAGGTTTTGCGTCGCCCTCATTGACGCCTTCGCGAGCAGGCTCGCTCCCACATTGAACTTGTGAACGGCACAGATCCAATGTGGGAGCGAGCCTGCTCGCGAATAGCCTTCATCTAAAATCTGGCTCAACCGCTACAGCAGCGGAGCGACAACCGGCTCCTTGCGCGGCCACGCATCCAGCACGGCCTTGAACAGCGTCGCCAGCGGAATTGCGAAGAACACGCCCCAAAACCCCCACAACCCGCCAAACAACAGCACCGCACAAATGATTGCCACCGGGTGCAGGTTGACCGCCTCGGAAAACAGCAACGGCACCAGCACGTTGCCATCCAGGGTCTGAATGATCCCGTAGACCGCCATCAGATAGATGAACTGATCGCTCCAGCCCCACTGGAACAACGCAATCAGCAACACCGGCACGGTCACCACCACCGCGCCGACGTACGGCACCACCACCGACACCCCGACCAGCAACGCCAGCAGCGCCGCATAGTTGAGGCCGAGCGCGACGAACGCGATGTAGGTCACGCCGCCACAGATCACGATCTCGATAACCTTGCCACGAATGTAGTTGGCGATCTGCCGGTTCATTTCCTGCGCCACGCGGGTGATCAGCGCTCGCTCACGGGGCAGATAGCCGCGCACCCACTCGCCGATCATGGCCCGATCCTTGAGAAAGAAGAACACCAGAATCGGCACCAGCACCAGATAGATCATGATGTTGACCAGCAGCGGCAGGCTCGACAGGGAAAAGGTCAGCGCCCATTGGCCGAACTTGCCTATCTCGCCACGCGCCGCTTCGATGGCCTGCAGCACCTGCTCGTCAGAAACCAGATGCGGATAACGCTCGGGCAGCAACAGCAGCAGCGACTGCCATTTGGCGAGCATCCCCGGCAACTCGTTGAACAGCGTGATCAACTGATGCCACAGCAGCGGCAACACCACCACGATGAACACCAGCAACACGCCCATGAACAGCGCAAAAACCAGGCCCACCGCCGCCGCGCCAGGCACGCGCATACGCTCCAGTGCGAGTACCAGCCCCTGCATCAGATACGCCAGCACCATGCCGGCCAATACCGGCGCGAGCATGCCACCGAGCGTGAGCACTGCGGTGAAGGCGAGAAACAGCAGCACCGCCAGCACCACCGCTTCTTCGTCGGAAAAGTAGCGCTGAATCCAGTCGCGTAACACTTTGAACATCAATAATCCTTAGGTCTTTTACGCTGTCGGTTCAGGCTTTTTTCAACCAGTAACGGTAGACGCCCGCTTCGTCTTCTTCGCGCAGCAGCGTATGACCGGCCAGACGGGCAAAGGTGCGGAAGTCGCGCTGCGAACCCGCGTCCGTGGCGATCACCTTGAGCACCGCGCCGCTGGGCAGCTTGTTGAGTTCCATCTTGGCCTTGAGCAACGGCAACGGGCAATTCAGGCCACTGGCGTCCAATTCACAGTCATGGGCTACAGCGTCAGTCATTGCGTCACTCCGGTTCAGGTGGTTGAGGGGCCTAGAATATCTGGTCGCAAGCCCGGTGTCCGGCTACAGTAAGGTCTTTGTCTTCTAAGGCTTTGTGCATGACATTTCTGCGCCCTACCCTGCTGACGCTCGCTTGCCTGCTCGCCTCACCGGGCTTTGCCGACGATCTGCCGTCACTTGGCGACGCCAGTTCTGCCATTGTCTCTCCGCAACAGGAATATCAGCTGGGCCGCGCCTGGTTGGCGATGTTGCGCAGCCAGGTTGCACAGCTCAACGATCCGCAGCTCAAAGACTACGTCGAATCCAGCGTCTACAAGCTGGTGGAAACCAGCCAGGTGACTGATCGGCGCCTGGAATTCATTCTGATCAACAGCCCGCAACTCAACGCTTTCGCGGCGCCGGGTGGCGTGGTCGGGGTCAACGGTGGCCTGTTCCTCAACGCGCAGACTGAAGGCGAATACGCCTCGGTACTGGCCCACGAACTGGCGCACTTGTCACAGCGCCACTTCGCGCGCGGTGTAGAAGCCTCGCAGCGGATGCAGGTGCCGATGATGGCGGCGCTGCTCGCCGGGATCGTGATTGCCGCCGCCGGTGGCGGTGATGCCGGGATCGCGACCATCGCCGGCACTCAGGCCGCAGCCATTCAGTCGCAGCGTACCTTCTCGCGCCAGAACGAGCAGGAAGCCGACCGTATCGGCATCCTCAATCTGGAAAAGGCAGGATACGACCCGCGCTCGATGCCGACCATGTTCGAACGCCTGATGCGCCAGTATCGCTTCGACGCCAAGCCGCCAGAATTTCTGCTGACTCACCCGGTGACCGAATCGCGTATCGCCGACACCCGTAACCGCGCAGAACAAGCGCCGGCGGGCGGCATCGAAGACAGCATGCGCTATCAGCTGATCCGCGCCCGTGTTCAGCTGATCTACGAAGAAACCCCGGGACTGGGCGCCAAGCGCTTTCGTGCACAACTGGACGAGAACCCGAAGAACGACGTGGCGCGCTATGGCCTGGCGATCGCCCAGATCAAGGGCGGCCAGCTCAATGAAGCCAGGGAGAATCTCAAACAGCTGCTGGCCAAGTCACCCAACGAGATCATCTACAACCTCGCGCAGATCGACCTGGACATTACCAACAACCGCCTGCCGGATGCGCAAACGCGGGTTGACCGGATGCTCACCCAGTATCCGGGCAACTACCCACTGAATCAGGTTCGGGTCGATCTGTTGCTGAAACAGAATCGCACCGCCGACGCCGAGAAAGCCCTCGACAGCTTGCTCAAATCCCGTCCGAATGATCCGGACGTGTGGTATCAGGTCGCGGAAACCCGTGGTCTGTCCGGCAACATCATCGGTCTGCATCAGGCTCGCGCCGAGTACTTCGCGCTGGTCGGCGATTATCGTCAGGCGATCCAGCAGCTTGATTTTGCCAAGCGCAAGGCGGGCAGCAACTTCCCGCTGTCCTCGCGGATCGATGCACGCCAGCGCGAGCTGATGGAGCAGGAGCGCATGATCAAGGACATGATGGGCTGAGTTTTCATCAGCGACAAAAAAATTCAGGTATAAAAAAACCGCCTCTTTCGAGGCGGTTTTTATTTCACCGCAACCGGGTTATTCAGCCAGTTTGAAGGTGATGAAGCTCGCGCGACCTTCACGCAGAACACGCATCGACACCGAACGATTCTTTGGCAGCGCCTTGGCGATCTCGGCGAACTCCTTGGTGGAGCCGATGGCCTGGTTGTTCAGGTGAGTGATCACGTCACCCGGCTGCAGACCGATCAGTGCCGCAGGACCATCCTGAACATCCTTGATCACCACACCACCCTTGAGGTCGTAGGTTTTCTTTTGCTCGGCGGTCAGCTCGATCACCGACACACCGAGGCGGTTACTGCTGCTTTCCGCGCCGGATTTCGGCAGTGCTGCCAGCTCTTTGTCCTCGTCCGGAATCGCACCGACGGTCAGCTCGACATTCTTGCGCTTGCCGTCACGAATCACTTCAAGGTTGGCCTTGGCGCCCGCTTTCAGCGCACCGACCAAGTGTGGCAGATCGGCGGACATGACGATCGGCTGACCGTTCATGCTCAGGATCACGTCGCCCACTTGCAGGCCACCCTTGGCTGCCGGACCGTCATCCTGAATCTGCGCAACCAGCGCACCGGCCGGCTTATCAAGACCAAACGACTCGGCCAGATCCTTGTTCACTTCCTGGATGACCACGCCCAGCCAGCCTCGGCTGACTTTGCCACCGCTTTTCAGCTGATTGGAAACGTCCATCGCCACGTCGATCGGAATGGCGAACGACACCCCCATGAAGCCACCGGAACGGGTGTAGATCTGCGAGTTGATCCCGACCACTTCACCGTTCAGGTTGAACAGCGGGCCACCGGAGTTACCCGGGTTGATCGGCACGTCGGTCTGGATGAACGGCACGTAGTTTTCGTTCGGCAGGCTACGGCCGACGGCGCTGACAATGCCTTGGGTCACAGTGTGGTCAAAGCCGAACGGAGAACCGATTGCCACAACCCACTGACCCGCCTTCAGGTCCTGGGACTTGCCGAGCTTGAGCACCGGCAGATCCTTGCCATCGATTTTCAGCAGGGCCACGTCGGAGCGAGGGTCGGTACCGATCAGCTTGGCTTTCATTTCACTGCGATCAGCCAGACGCACGAGGATTTCATCGGCATCGGCAATCACATGGTTGTTGGTCAGGATGTAGCCATCGGAGGAAATGATGAAGCCCGAACCGAGCGATTGCGCTTCACGCTGACGATCGCCGCGCGGCGAACGCTGCTGAGGCGGCATGCCGCGCTCGAAGAACTCGCGCAACATCGGCGGCAAGCCTTCCAGGTCAGGCATCTGCTGGTTCACCTTGCGGTCCGGCAGCTTCTGCGTGGTACTGATGTTCACCACTGCAGGCGAGGCCTGTTCAACCAGTTGGGTGAAATCCGGCAGGTCGGCCGCCTGGACAGCGGGGACAGCCTGACCCAGCACCAGCACGGTGGCGAAAATGGAGAGATAAGACTTCAAGCTAAGTATCGACATACAGCTCCCGTTACGACGAGCAGGGTTAAGCGATATGGAGCAAGGAACACCGGGAACCGCGGGCCGGTATTTTTGTTCCGGGAACAACAGACAAGGCCAGAGCCGTGAGGCTCTGACCTATAAAAAACTTTCGGGTGATTTGCAAATGAAAATGCTGAGCAAACATTTCATCTACGTCTCGAAGAAGAAGTGGAAATGACTGAAATCAGCTCACTGCTTGCTGGTTGCAGCGCCATCGTTGCGCATCGAAAGGGCAATCCTCTCGGCCGTGCCGATTGGAATTTCGCCGACCACCGTCACCATCATCTCACCCTCAGGCGTAGTGAGGCGGCGGGAAACAGCGACAGTCGGCCCCAACTGCGTGCGGGTATCGGTCACTGTTGCACCGTTCAACGGCTCAAGAAATACTGAAAACCGGGCCAGCCCGTCGTCATACATCAGGCTGCTGACTTGAGTCTTGGTTTCAGAATCTTTGTGTGAAGTACTGCTAGTCAGCACGAAACCCGGAGGCAGCCAGTCGGAATGCCAGACCTGAGCCGTTTTCACGGCAGACGCCTTGTCACTATCAATAGTAACGGCCTTGCACTCGGTGCCAGCTTGCAGATCTTTGTCCGACGGGACATCAGCGGTATTCAGGCTGGTGAACTGGAAACGCTCGAGTAGCTGCCCCTTGTCGTTGAGCAACAACGACTTCAGTGGCAATCCGGTCTGTTTATCCAGATGCAGCTCGAACCCATAGCGATGCTGGTCGCGGGGCGTCAGCGATACGATGACCGCATCACGCCCGGCCACGCGCGACTTGCCGATGACGGCAAGCTCATACCAGTTTTTCAGCTTTTGGGGATCAAGCGAACGAGCGGTCGAGTTGGGAGAGTCTCCCAACCCCGCAATCAGAGTGCCGCTGACGCATTGAGTATGCCCATCAACACGCACGACTTCCTGAGCCGAGCCGTCGAGCTGAAGCAAACGCTCGCGGACCTGACCACTCTGGACACGATGCCAGATATTGTGGGTAGAAAAACTACCATTACGCTCGTATACGAAAGTGCCTTGGAAGCTTTGCTGCTGCTCGGCCTGACCCAGGCGGATCAACCAGTCCTGGGCCTCGTCGGCATGGGCTGGAACAATGAACCAGCCGCTAAGCAGAAGCGAAAGTAGAGGTATGGCGCGCATGATCCTCCTTAACGGTTTTCCATGCTTGCTGCACGCGCATAAGGCAGAGCGCTTTCAGTACCTTTCAACGCAGCTTGCTGGGCATGCTGACGCAGATAGCCTGGCAGACGCTGATCGTGCCAGCCTGGCTGACCTTGCAGGACGCCGTTGGCCATCGGACCGGTAGTTTCCGAGCTTTCCTTGTAGCCTGCCAGAACAGCCGGGCCTTTGACCTGCGGCGCAACCAGCGAAGGCTGATTGGACTGCTGGGCCAGTTCGACGCCAGCGATTTCGTCCTGGTTGTACAGGCGCACACCAGCCAGTACCGCAACGGTCACCGAAGCCGCAACGGCCAGACGACCCAGGTTGCGCCAAGGGCCGCGGGATACTTTGGCTGGAGCCGTTTCGTCTTCCAGCGCAGCAGAAACTGCCGCAGCAATGTCCAGACGCGGAAGCAGCAGATCCTTGTGCATGGCTGCCCGAGCGATCTGATAACGAGCCCAGGTCTCACGGGTTTCAACATCGTCCAGTGCATTGATCACTCGACGCAATTCCAGTTCGTCCGCTTCGTTATCCATCACTGCGGACAGCGATTCCTGCAGGGCTTCACGACTCATGGCGTTCCTCTCTTGGCTGTCGCCGCTGTCTCAGTTTTCCTGCAACAACGGCTGCAGGGCTTTATCGATGGCCTCCCGGGCGCGGAAAATCCGGGAGCGCACGGTACCCACCGGACACTGCATGACGCTCGCAATGTCCTCGTAACTCAGACCATCGAATTCACGTAAAGTTAAAGCCGTACGTAAATCCTCTGGCAGTTGCTGAATGGTTCGATGGACGGTGCCTTCGATCTCATCCCGCAGCAACGCGCGTTCCGGCGATTCGAGATCCTTCAGGCCATGATCGCCGTCGTAGAACTCTGCATCTTCAGAACTTACATCGCTATCCGGCGGCCGGCGGCCGCGTGAAACCAGATAGTTCTTTGCCGTGTTGATGGCAATGCGGTAAAGCCACGTATAGAACGCGCTGTCTCCGCGAAAGTTTCCTAGCGCTCGGTAGGCCTTGATAAAGGCTTCCTGAGCCACATCCTGGGCTTCATGGGTGTCGTGCACGAAACGCACGATCAACCCGAGAATTTTGTGCTGATATTTCAGCACCAGCAGATCGAAAGCTCGCTTGTCGCCACGCTGAACGCGCTCGACCAGCTGCTGATCCTCTTCCTGGGTTAGCATGAACACTCCTCGATAAGCATGGAGGAGGCTTGCATAACTAAACGACCAGACTTGCAAACATAGACTCGGGCTTTTCGCAAAAGTTCTCCCCCTCCAGGCAAGTTTCCTGCGGGCTCTGATTTGGCACGCACGAAAAACGCAGCGCGGGATAAACCGGCTGCGCGAATAATCTTGTCATCGGTTCGCCGGCAAAAACCCAATCGCAGGTTCTGCATTGAAGCCGACACTGTCCCGTGCTTCTGGCAACTGACTATTGATCTTGGGCCTCTGGCAAAAGTTCCAATTATTTATAGCCGTGCTGAAGCGACATTGAGCAACCGCGTGCTGAAAAAGCCTGTTTCATCCTCGATACAGTCGCCTTTTCCCAAAACGACAGAAAAAAACGTCCGACGAAACGTCAAGCTTTTGTCGTCACAGTAGTTTCACAATGCCATACGAGCTCGGCTATTGTGCCGCTCCACCCCTCTATATACTAGTGGGCTGTGTGGCTGTCTTGACTCGCCGATCCAGCTGTCTTGCGCCAACCCCGATCCGGGTCGCTTTGAGCGGAATCCTGAAATGAGCCAACAGTTTCAACACGATGTTCTGGTGATTGGCAGCGGCGCTGCCGGTTTGAGTCTCGCACTGACGCTGCCGGGTCATTTGCGCATTGCCGTATTGAGCAAAGGTGATCTGGCCAACGGCTCGACTTATTGGGCCCAGGGCGGCGTCGCTGCCGTGCTGGACGATACCGATACTGTCGAATCCCACGTCGACGACACCCTGAACGCCGGCGGCGGTCTGTGCCATGAAGACGCGGTGCGTTTTACCGTCGAGCACAGCCGCGAAGCCATTCAGTGGCTGATCGACCAGGGGGTGCCGTTCACCCGCGACGAACAGTCCGGCACCGAAGACGGCGGTTTCGAATTCCACCTGACCCGCGAAGGCGGCCACAGCCATCGGCGCATCATCCATGCCGCCGACGCAACCGGCGCAGCGATTTTCACCACCCTCCTCGCCCAAGCCAAAGAACGCAGCAACATCGAACTGCTGGAGCAGCGAGTTGCCGTTGATCTGATCACCGAACGCCGTCTGGGCATGAGTGGCGAGCGCTGCCTCGGCGCCTATGTGCTGAATCGCGCTACCGGCGAAGTCGACACCTACGGCGCACGCTTCGTGATCCTCGCGTCCGGCGGCGCCGCCAAAGTCTACCTCTATACCAGTAACCCCGACGGCGCTTGCGGTGACGGCATCGCCATGGCCTGGCGCTCGGGCTGCCGAGTGGCGAACCTGGAATTCAACCAGTTCCACCCTACGTGCCTGTATCACCCGCAGGCCAAGAGTTTCCTGATCACTGAAGCCTTGCGTGGCGAAGGCGCGCACCTGAAGCTGCCCAACGGCGAACGGTTCATGCCGCGCTTCGACAAACGTGCCGAACTGGCGCCACGCGACATCGTCGCCCGCGCCATCGACCATGAAATGAAGCGGCTGGGCGTGGACTGCGTCTATCTCGACATCAGCCACAAGCCTGAAGCCTTCATCAAAAGCCACTTTCCGACGGTTTACGAGCGCTGCCTGGGTTTCGGCATCGACATCACCAAGCAGCCGATCCCGGTCGTACCGGCGGCGCACTACACCTGTGGCGGGGTGATGGTTGACCAGCACGGTCGCACCGACGTGCCGGGGCTGTACGCCATCGGCGAAACCAGCTTCACCGGCCTGCACGGGGCCAACCGCATGGCCAGCAACTCGCTGCTCGAATGCTTCGTTTATGCCCGCTCGGCGGCAGCGGACATCCTTGCACAACTGGATGACGTCACCGCGCCAACCGCCCTGCCCGAGTGGGACGCCAGCCAGGTCACCGATTCCGACGAAGACGTGATCATCGCCCACAACTGGGACGAGCTGCGCCGCTTCATGTGGGACTACGTCGGCATCGTGCGCACCAACAAGCGCTTGCAACGGGCGCAGCACCGCGTGCGTCTGTTGCTGGACGAGATCGACGAGTTCTACAGCAACTATAAAGTCAGCCGCGACCTGATCGAGCTACGCAATCTGGCGCAAGTCGCCGAACTGATGATCTGCTCAGCCATGGAGCGCAAGGAAAGTCGCGGCCTGCATTACACCCTCGACTACCCGAACCTGCTGCCCGAGGCGCTCGACACTATTCTGGTACCGCCCACCTACGCCGGCTGAACTTGAGCCGCACTCGCAGGCGTCGGTGCACATCCGCTGTCTGCGAGTCTCGCGGTACACAGATCGAGCGCACCCGCCGCTCCCCGCGCAAACGAAAGCGCAGCACCACGATCAACGGCAACGCCAGGCTGTCAGGGCGCAGCTGGACTGCTTGCCAGCCGCCCGCCTGATTCCACAATTGCCAGCCATCAGCGTCGCGGCGCAATCGGCAAAAAGCCTGCGGATGCTTCAGCAGAACCTGCCGTGGCAATACCCACGCGGCGTGCAGCAGACAGGCGAAAGCCCCGAGCAGATTGGCCCAGAGTGGAATCGACAGGAGAAACAACACACCCAGCGCGAACGCCTGGGCCAACAGATACGCCGCCAGCAACTGCCGTGAGGCATGCCAGCGGCATTCGAACGTGTTACTTGGGCTGAACACGGTCCAGAATCATCCGGACCATGCGCTGCAGCTCAGGGTCTTCGGACTCACTGCGCTCCATGAACCAGCCGAACATGTCCTGATCCTCACAGGTCAGCAGACGGACATACAAGTCGCGATCGACCTGGTTGAGGTGCGGATAGACCTCTTTCACGAACGGCACCAGCAGCACGTCAAGTTCCAGCATGCCACGGCGGCTGTGCCAGAAGAGGCGATTGAGTTCAACTTGTTCGACCATGGAGCCCTCCTCAAATAGGCGCGCAGTATACAGCCCCGGCGCGGGTCGCACAGTCGGCTTTGGTCGGGCACCACCGATCCTTTATCAACTACCCATTTCAACAACGCGCCCTTATGATGTGCCCCAGACTTTTTACCCTGCGATGACCCATGGCCGATTCTGCTTTTTTCTGCACCCTGTCTCATGAAGGCGTACTCGCGGTTCGCGGCGTGGATGCCGGCAAATTCCTGCAAGGCCAATTGACCTGCAACATCAATTACCTCAGCGACAGCCAGGCCAGCCTGGGCGCGCGCTGCACGCAAAAAGGCCGGATGCAGTCGAGCTTCCGCATTCTGCTCGAAGGTGACGGCGTGCTGCTGGCAATGGCCAGTGAACTGCTGGAGCCGCAACTGGCGGATCTGAAAAAGTACGCGGTGTTCTCCAAGTCCAAACTGACCGACGAAAGCGCCGCCTGGGTGCGTTTTGGCCTGGAGCACGACGACGCCGCGTTGGCCAGCCTGGGTCTGAACTTGCCAAGCGAAACCGACAGCGTGGTGCGCAACGCAGGCCTGATCGCGATTCGCGTCTCGCCGGATCGCGCCGAACTCTGGGTACCGGCCGATCAAGCCGATGCCATCAAGGCCAAACTGTCCGCCGCCCTGCCTGAAGGCGAATTGAACCAATGGCTGCTGGGGCAGATTCGCGCCGGTATCGGTCAGGTCATGCCGACCACCCGCGAGCTGTTCATCCCGCAGATGCTCAACCTGCAGGCCGTCGGTGGCGTGAGTTTCAAGAAAGGTTGCTACACCGGCCAGGAAATCGTCGCGCGCATGCAGTACTTGGGCAAGCTCAAGCGTCGTCTCTATCGCGTGCAACTGGACGCGAGCGAACTGCCGGAGCCGGGCACCCCGCTGTTCGCCCCAAGCCACAGCAGCGCCATCGGCGAAGTGGTGATTGCCGCCCGCGCCGCAGAAAAGATTGAACTGTTGGCGGTGTTGCAGGCCGAAGCTGCCGAAGCGGGTGATCTGCACCTGGGCGCCCTCGAAGGGCCAGCCCTGCATTTGCTCGACCTGCCCTACGAACTGGATCGCGACCGCGAAATCCAGCGCTGATCGCAGCTTTTGTTGCAACACCCTAGAGAATCTACATGAGCGAGCTGGCGGATAAGGTCCAACAGGATTTGGTTGAGGCCATCGATAACGATGACCTGGTTCTGCCAACATTACCGGAAGTGGCCCTGCAAATTCGCAAGGCCGCCGAAGACCCGGAGATCAGTGTCAGCGACCTGAGCAAAGTGATTGGCCGCGACACGGCGCTGTCGGCGCGCTTGATCAAAGTGGTCAACAGCCCGTTGCTGCGCGCGACCCAGGAAGTCACCGACCTGCACACCGCAATCACCCGACTGGGGGTGAACTACAGCAGCAACCTGGCGATCGGGCTGGTGATGGAACAGATCTTCCACGCCCGCTCCGAGGTGGTCGAACAGAAGATGCGCGAAGTCTGGCGCAAGAGCCTGGAAATCGCCGGCGTCAGTTACGCCCTGTGCCGCCGTCACACCCAACTCAAACCTGATCAGGCGGCGCTGGGCGGACTGGTGCATCAGATCGGCGTGCTGCCGATCCTGACCTACGCCGAAGATCACTACGAACTGCTGTCGGACCCGGTCAGCCTCAACCATGTGATTGACCACATTCACCCGCTGCTGGGCGACAAGCTGTTGCGGGTCTGGGAATTTCCCGAACAACTGGTGGCGTTGCCGGGGCTGTACTTGGATTTCAAACGCGAATCGGCGCACCTCGATTACGTCGATCTGGTGCAGGTGGCGAGTCTGTATTGTCACAAGGACAGCGATCATCCGATTGCGCGGATTGACCCGCTCAGCGTGCCGGCGTTCAGGAAGCTTGGGATCGATCCGGAGAACAAGGAGTTGTGCGCGGATCTGGAAGAATCGCGGACGATGTTTTACTGATCCGGAACCGCGGCGCGGCCTTCGCGAGCAAGCCCGCTCCCACAGGGGATTTGTGTACGGCGTGGATTCCCTGTGGGAGCGGGCTTGCTCGCGAAGAGGCCCGCACCAAAACCACATTTATCCGGCAATAAAACTCACCCGGACCTTCAAACCGGCCTGCTCTCCATCGTGCAAGGTGATCTGCGCCAGATGCGCCCGGCAGATCTCTCCGACGATCGCCAGCCCCAACCCTGAGCCCGCAACCTGCTGATTGCGCCGATAGAAGCGTTCAAACACCCGATCCCGCTCCTCCAGCGGAATCCCCGGCCCGTCATCTTCAACTTCAAGCACCGCCGGCGCCGCGACCCGCAGAATCACGTTGCCGCCCGGTGGCGTATGCGCCAGTGCGTTGTCCACCAGATTGCTCAGCAGCTCATTGAGCAACGTCGGCTCACCGCGCAGCCACACCGGCTCATCCGCCTCCAGAGCCAGCGCGACTCCGCGCGCATGAGCCAACGGCGCCATAGCCATGCCCAGCTCGCGGGCCAACTGACTCAGATCCAGTAATTGCGCGCCGCCCTCGGCAATCGCCCGGGCACCGTTTTCCACCCGCGCCAGCGACAGCAGTTGATTGGCCAGATGGGTCAGGCGATCAGTGCTTTGCGCAGAGGATTCCAGGATTGTGCGCCAGGTTTCCGGCTCATTTGAACGCAGCCCCAGTTCCAACCGCGCCTTCAACGCTGCCAGTGGCGTGCGCAGTTCGTGGGCGGCATCGGCGATGAACTGCGCCTGTCGTTCGAATTGCCCGCGCAAACGTTCAGTGAAGTGATTGAGCGCGCGCACCAGCGGCCACAATTCGCGCTGTACTTCCACCAGCGGCAGTGGCCGCAAATCATCGGGCTGACGCTCCTCCACCGCCGTGCGCAAACGCTCCAGCGGGCGCAGCGCGGCACTCACCGCAAACCACACCAGCAACAGGGCGCCGATCGCCAGCATGCCCAGGCGCAGCAGCGTATCGGCCGCCAGACTGCGGGCCATGCTGACTCGCGCCTCATCGGTTTCCGCGACACGGATTTCCGCCATGCCGTTCATGTTCGGCTCGGTGACCGCTTTGAGCAGGCTGACCACGCGCACGTTCTGCCCGCGATACGTCGCGTTATAGAAGCGCGCGAGCGCCGGATAATCGTCGGTTCTTGGCGTACCGGGTGGTGGTCCAGGCAGGTTTTCGTAGCCGGAAATCAGCTTCTGGTGGATGTCGTTGACCTGGTAGTAAATCCGCCCGGCGCTGTCGTAAGCGAAGGTGTCCAGCGCCACGTAGGGCACGTCGGCGCTGAGCGTGCCGTCGCGCTGCGACAGGCCGGCGGCAATGGTTCGCGCCGAGGCCAACAGGGTGCGGTCGTAAGCCGTGTCGGCAGCTTCGCGCCCGTTCCAGTAAGCGCTCAGACCACTGGCGAGCATCAACACCACCAGCAACAACGCGAGGTTCCACAGCAACCGCCAGCGCAGGCTGCTGGGCTTATGCATCGCGGCTTTCCAGCAGGTAACCAAGGCCACGGAAGGTCACGATCGCCACCGGTTGGCCGTCGAGTTTCTTGCGCAGACGATGCACGTAGATTTCGATGGCATCGGGGCTGGCCTCCTCGTCGAGACCGAATACCTGAGCGGCCAGTTGCTCCTTGCTCATCACCCGCCCCGGGCGGGCGATCAACGCTTCGAGCACGGCTTGTTCGCGAGAGGTCAGAGTCAGCAGTTCTTCGCCGAGGCTGAAGCGCCGGGTGTCGAGATCGTAGGCCAGCACGCCACAGCGCTGTTGGCGCTCGCCACCGAGCACACTGCGTCGCAGCAGGGCTTTGACCCGCGCTTCGAGCTCGGTCAGTTCAAAGGGTTTGGCCAAGTAATCGTCGGCGCCGAGATTGAGTCCGTGTACGCGATCCTTCACATCGCTGCGCGCCGTCAGCATCAACACCGGCAGGTTTTTGCCGCGTGCGCGCAGGCGCGCCAGCACCTCGAAACCGTCCATGCGCGGCAGGCCGACGTCGAGGATCGCCATTGCGTATTCCTCGCTGCCCAGCGCCAGATCGGCGGCCACGCCATCGTGCAACACGTCCACGGTCAGACCGGTGCTCTTGAGCGCCTGGGCGACACTTTCGGCCAGTTGCAAATGGTCTTCGACGAGCAGAACACGCATGGATCTCTACCTCATTCAGGGATGGCCGACGCCACTCTTTGCCGCGGGAGTTTACAGCCGCAACCGCCGCTGTGAAGCCCGAAACCCGCGAAATCCAGCTGAAAGGTTAGTGAAAGGTTAGCCCGTTAGAGTCCGGTCACGGACAGTTTCGACTGCCGTCGCTGCTGCCACACAGCGATACGAAAAACGCCTCGAAGCGTTTTCGACCAATAAGAACAATAAACGGAGTACACCCGCATGCCGTCCTTGCAGACCAAGGCTTCTACGCCTGTTCGTCCTTCTCGTTTGCGCCACGCCACCCTCGCCAGCACCGCTGCCCTCGCCGGTTTCTCACCGTTGAGCTACGCCGACTTCATCAAAGACAGTTCCGCCACCTTCGAAACCCGCAACATGTACTTCAACCGCGACTTTCGCGACGGCACCAGTGCCCAGCAAAGCAAGCGTGATGAATGGGCGCAGGGTTTCATGCTCAACCTGCAATCGGGTTACACCGACGGCACCGTGGGGTTCGGTGTCGATGCGCTAGGCATGCTCGGGGTCAAGCTTGATTCGAGCCCGGATCGTACCGGCACCGGCCTGCTGCCGACCCACGATGACGGGCGCGCCGCCAACGAATACTCGAAAGTCGGCCTGACCGGCAAAGTGAAAATCTCCGCCACCGAGCTGAAAATCGGCAGCCTGATTCCTGAACTGCCGATCCTCAAACCGAATGACGGGCGCATCCTGCCGCAGACGTTCGAAGGTGGTTTGCTGACCTCCAAAGAGCTCAAGAACCTGACCTTCACCGGTGGGCGTCTGGAGAAAGCCAAGGATCGCGACAGCACCGATTTCGAGGACATCGCCCTCAACAACAAGAACAGCCGCTTCGCGGGCACCGTGGCCGGCAAGCATTTCGATTTTGCCGGCGTGGACTACAAGTTCACCGACAAGATCACCGGCAGTTACCACTTCGCCCAGCTCGACGAAGTCTATAACCAGCACTTCTTCGGTCTGGTCGCCTCGCGGCCGATGGGCCCGGGCACCTTCGCCACCGACCTGCGCTTTGCGGTCAGTGACGATCAGGGCGCGGCCCGTGGCGGCGAGATCGACAACCGCTCGCTCAACGGTCTGGTCAGCTACGCCCTGAGCGGCCACAAGTTCAGCGCCGGTTATCAGCACATGTCCGGCGACAGCGCGTTCCCCTATGTCGATGGCAGCGACCCGTACCTGGTCAACTTCGTGCAGATCAACGACTTCGCCGGCGCCGAAGAACGCTCCTGGCAGGCGCGTTACGACTTCGACTTTGCCCGCCTCGGCATCCCCGGCCTGTCGTTCATGAGCCGTTACCTGAGCGGTGACAACATCAAGCTCAAGAATGGCGAAGAAGGCAAAGAGTGGGAGCGCAACACCGAGATCAAATATGTAGTACAAAGCGGCGCCCTGAAGGACGTTGCCGTACGCCTGCGTAATGCCACCTACCGTTCCAACTACTCCGCTCGCGATGCCGATGAAGTGCGTCTGCTGGTGAGCTATAGCGTTGCCCTTTGGTAATTCAGTACGTCCATAACAACAACTCCCAAGGAGACATAGATGAACTTATCACTGCGTAAAGTTGCTCTGGCCGCTGGCGTCATGCTGTTCGCCGGCCAATTGATGGCCGAACCGAAACGTCCGGAATGCATCGCCCCGGCCTCCCCCGGCGGTGGTTTCGACCTGACTTGCAAACTGGCGCAGAGTGCACTGGTCAACGAAAAACTGCTGACCAAACCGATGCGCGTGACCTACATGCCCGGCGGTGTCGGCGCGGTGGCGTACAACGCGGTCGTCGCCCAGCGCCCGGCCGATGCCGGCACGCTGGTGGCGTGGTCCAGCGGTTCGTTGCTGAACCTGGCGCAAGGCAAGTTCGGTCGTTTCGACGAGACCAACGTGCGCTGGCTGGCCGCCGTCGGCACCAGTTACGGTGCCATCGCGGTGAAAAGCGATTCGCCTTACAAGACCCTCGACGATCTGGTCAAAGCCCTGAAGAAAGATCCGAGCTCCGTGGTGATCGGTTCCGGCGGCACCGTCGGCAGCCAGGACTGGATGCAGACCGCACTGATCGCCAAGGCTGCCGGGATCAACCCGCGTGACCTGCGTTACGTCGCCCTCGAAGGCGGCGGCGAAATCGCTACTGCACTGCTCGGCGGTCACATCCAGGTGGGTAGTACCGACATCTCCGACTCCATGCCGCATATCCAGAGCGGTGACATGCGGCTGCTCGCGGTGTTCGCCGATAAACGCATCGACGAACCGGAAATGAAAGACATCCCGACCGCGCGCGAGCAGGGCTACGACATCGTCTGGCCGGTGGTGCGTGGTTTCTACCTTGGGCCAAAAGTCAGCGACGAAGACTACGCCTGGTGGAAAGACGCCTTCGACAAACTGCTGGCCTCCGATGAGTTCGCCAAGCTGCGCGATCAGCGTGAACTGTTTCCGTTCGCTATGACCGGCCCGGAGCTGGACACCTACGTGAAGAAGCAGGTCGCGGACTACAAAGTGCTGGCCAAAGAGTTCGGCCTGATTCAGTGATCGTCTCTGTCTAGCGGCTGCGGCCTCGCGCATCGAGGCCTCGGCACAGGAGTTTCCCATGCTCTTACAACGCATTTTCGCCTCGGTGCTGTTGCTGGCCTGCGTCGGCCTGGCGCTGATGGCGTGGCCGTATCAAGCGGCTTTTTCTTATGAACCGGTCGGCCCACGCGCCTTTCCTCTGCTGATGCTCGGCCTGATGGGCGTGGCGCTGCTGTACATGGTGTTCCGCCCGGCACCGATCAAACACAGCGAAGACGAGCCGCCGCTGGATCGCGAAACCCTGACCAAGATCGGCATCTGCGTGCTGTTGCTGCTGGTCTTCGCCGGCCTGTTCGAACCGCTGGGCTTCATCCTCAGCAGCATCCTGATCGGCATCCCGATGGCGCGCCTGTATGGCGGTCGCTGGCTGCCGAGCATCGTGGTGACAACGTTGATGGCCATCGGTCTGTACCTGCTGTTCGACCGTCTGATGGACGTTCCGCTGCCTTTGGGCCTGCTCGACGTTCTGGAGAACTGATATGGATACTCTCGGTTATTTGGGTCAGGGCTTCGGCGTCGCGCTGAGTCCGTACAACCTGGTCACGGCCCTGACCGGCACGCTGATCGGCACCGTGGTCGGGCTGTTGCCGGGCCTGGGTCCGATCAATGGCGTGGCCCTGCTGATCCCGATCGCCTTCGCCCTCGGCCTGCCACCGGAGTCGGCGCTGATTCTGCTGGCGGCGGTGTATCTGGGCTGCGAATACGGCGGGCGGATCAGCTCGATCCTGCTGAACATTCCGGGCGAAGCCTCCACCGTGATGACCACCCTCGACGGCTATCCGATGGCGCGCCAGGGTCTGGCCGGTGTCGCGCTGTCGCTGTCGGCATGGAGTTCGTTCATCGGTGCGTTCATCGCCACCTGCGGCATGGTGCTGTTCGCCCCGTTACTGGCGAAATGGGCGATTGCCTTCGGTCCGGCGGAATACTTCGTGTTGATGGTGTTCGCGATTGTCTGCCTTGGCGGCATGGCCGGTGATCGTCCGCTGAAGACTTTTATTGCGGCGCTGATCGGGCTGTTTCTGTCGACCGTTGGCATCGACGCCAACAGCGGCGTATACCGCTTCACCGGCGACAACATTCACCTGACCGACGGCATCCAGTTCGTGGTGCTGGTACTGGGTCTGTTCTCGGTCAGTGAAATCCTCCTGCTGCTGGAAAAAACCCATCGCGGTCAGGAAGCGGTGAAAGCCACCGGGCGCATGATGTTCAACTTCAAGGAAGCGGCGTCGGTGTTCGTGGTGAACATCCGTTGCGGCTTGCTGGGTTTCATCATGGGCGTGTTGCCGGGTGCCGGCGCGACGCTGGCCAGTGCCGTGGCCTACATGACCGAAAAACGCATCGCCGGTGCCGGCGGCAAATTCGGTCAGGGTGACGCCCGTGGCCTCGCCGCTCCTGAGACTGCAATCGGCGCTTCGGCCTGCGGCGCACTGGTGCCGATGCTGACCCTCGGCGTACCCGGTTCGGGCACCACCGCCGTGATGATCGGCGCGCTGTCGCTGTACAACATCACCCCGGGGCCGCTGCTGTTCCAACAGCAACCGGACATCGTTTGGGGCCTGATCGCTTCGTTGTTCATCGCCAACATCATGCTGGTGATCCTCAACATCCCGATGATCCGCATCTTCACCCGCATCCTCGCCGTGCCGAACTGGGCGCTGGTGCCGGTGATCGCGATCATCACCGGGATCGGCGTGTATGCGGTGCATGCGACCACCTTCGACCTGTTCCTGATGGTCGGCATCGGCATCTTCGGCTACATCCTGCGCAAGCTGGATTTCCCGCTGTCGCCAGTGCTGCTCGGGTTCATTCTCGGCGGGCTGATGGAGCAGAACCTGCGTCGTGCGCTGTCGATTTCCAACGGTGCGCTGGAAATCCTCTGGTCGAGTCCGATCACTTTCGGCGTGTGGATCCTGACCGCGATCATGTTGCTGATGCCGCTGCTGCGCATCTGGCGCAAACGTGCGGCAGCGCAACGCGCCATCGCCGATGTCTGATCGCTCCTCCCTCAGAAGCTGGTGGGCGACCCCGCCGGTCGGTCTGCTTGGCGGTTTTATCGCCAGCCAGATCGGCTGGCCACTGCCATGGATGGTTGGCTCGTTACTGGCGATCATCCTCGTGCGCTGCCTGACCCCGTGGCAACTCACGGAAATCCCCGGCGGGCGTAAATGCGGCCAATGGATTGTCGGCATCGGCATCGGCCTGCACTTCACCCCGTTGGTGATGGAGCAGGTGCTGAGTCATTTCGGATTGATCTTCTTCGGTGCGCTGGTCACCAGCCTGTCGGCGGTGGTCGGGGTGTGGTTGATGCGCCGCACCGGCGAAGATCGCGCCACGGCGTTTTTCTCAAGCATGCCCGGCGGCTCCGGGGAGATGGTCAACCTCGGCGCGCGCAATGGCGCGCTGCTCAGCCATGTCGCGGCGGGGCAGAGTCTGCGGGTGCTGGTGGTGGTGCTGTGCGTGCCGGCCGCGTTCAAGTATCTGCTGGGCAACGGCACACCGATTTCCCACGCCGGCAACGTCGATTGGCGCTGGCTGGCGATTCTGTTTCCCACGGGCGCCCTGCTCGCCTGGCTCTGGCAGCGTTTGCGTCAGCCCAATCCGTGGCTGTTCGGGCCGCTGCTGGTCAGTGCCACGGTGAGCATTGCCTGGGATTTGCACATCGGCCTGCCGGACGGTGGAAGCCAGATCGGCCAGTGGCTGATCGGCAGCGGGCTGGGCTGTCACTTCAATCGACAGTTCTTCCGCCGCGCGCCGTCATTCATGGGCCGTACGCTGATTGGCACGGCGCTGACCATGTTGATCGCCACATTGGCCGCGCTGGGTTTGAGTGCGCTGACCCATCTGGATCTGCGTTCGCTGACGTTGGGCATGATGCCCGGGGGGATTGCCGAGATGAGCCTGACGGCGGAGACCCTGCAACTGTCGGTGCCGCTAGTGACGGCGATGCAGGTGATGCGGCTGCTGTTTGTACTGTTTCTGGCGGAGCCGTTGTTCAAGTACTGGAACCGTAATCCCGAGTAATACCGCGCCGCCCTTTTCGCGAGCAGGCTCGCTCCCACAGGGTTTTGAGGTGTTCACACAATCTGTGGCAACCACAGGAACCTGTGGGAGCGAGCCTGCTCGCGAAGGGGCCCGCCCATTCAACCCATCAAATCGGAGGCAGACGCCACTCAATTGGCGCTTCGCCATTTTGCTCGAGAAACTTGTTGGTCCGGCTGAAATGCCCGCAACCGAGGAAGCCCCGATAAGCCGATAGCGGCGACGGATGCACCGAGGTCAGCACCAGGTGCTTGGTCGCATCGATCAGCTTCTGCTTGCTCTGCGCATGCGCGCCCCACAGCATGAACACCAGATGCGGCTGGCGTTCGCTGACCAGTTCGATGATCCGGTCGGTGAAGAACTGCCAGCCCTTGTCCTTGTGCGCGTTGGCATTGGCGCGCTCGACGGTCATGGTGGTGTTGAGCATCAACACGCCCTGATCGGCCCAGCTCTGCAGGTAGCCGTGGTCGGGAATGTCGATGTTCAGGTCGCGTTTCAACTCTTTGTAGATGTTGACCAGCGACGGCGGCGCCGGCACGCCGGGTTGCACCGAAAAGCACAGGCCATGGGCCTGGCCCGGGCCGTGGTACGGGTCCTGGCCGAGGATCACCACTTTGACTTTATCCAGCGGCGTCGAATTCAGCGCGTTGAAAATCAGCGGGCCCGGCGGGTAGATTTCCTTGCCGGCCGCCCGCTCCTGCTGCAGAAAATTGCGCAACTCTGCCATATAAGGCTGGTCGAATTCAGCACGCAGTGCCTCCTTCCAGCTCGGTTCGAGTTTGATACGGTCGTCAGCAGTCATGGTCATACCCGGCAAAAACAATGGGGCGAACCCTAGGAAAGCCGACCACGCTTGTCAATTGATCTGACACAGATCCGGCACTTTCCCGCACAGCGATCATACTGAACGCTCAATTTCCCGATCGAGGTCACGATGAATCTGCACTTCGAAGAACTCACCGGCACCGACGGCGCCCGCCTCGGGATCGCCAGCCTGGATGCTGAAAAGTCGCTCAACGCGCTGTCCTTGCCGATGATCAACGCCCTGAGCGACAAACTGAACGCCTGGGCCAAAGATCCACAAATCGTTTGCGTGCTATTGCGCGGCAACGGCGCCAAAGCGTTCTGCGCCGGCGGCGAAGTGCGCAGCCTGGTGGAGGCCTGTCGCGCCCATCCCGGCGAAGTCCCGCCACTCGCTGCGCAGTTTTTCGCCGCCGAATATCGCCTGGACTACAGCCTGCACACCTACCCCAAACCGCTGATCTGCTGGGGCCACGGTTACGTGCTCGGCGGCGGCATGGGCCTGTTGCAAGGCGCCAGCACGCGGATCGTCACGCCGAGCAGTCGCCTGGCGATGCCGGAGATCACCATCGGTCTGTATCCGGACGTCGGGGCCAGTTGGTTTTTGTCACGGTTGCCGGGCAAGCTCGGCTTGTTCCTCGGTCTGACGGGTGCACATATGAATGGCCGCGATGCGATCGATCTGGATCTGGCCGACCGTTTCCTGCTTGAAGAGCAGCAACCGCAGCTGATCGAAGGCCTGCTGCAACTCAACTGGCAGGAACAGACCGACATGCAGCTCAACAGTCTGTTCAAGGCCCTGCAACAGGAAGCCGTCGGGCAGATGCCCGAGGCGCAGTGGTTACCCCGCCGTCAGCGGATCGACGAACTGCTCGACGTCAGCGACGTCACCTGTGCCTGGAAAGCCATCAGCCTGCAACGCGACAGCAGCGACCCGCTGATCGCCCGCGCCGCGAAAACCCTGAGCGAAGGCTCGCCGCTGACCGCGCATCTGGTCTGGGAACAGATCCTCCGCGCCCGCTATCTGTCGCTGGCCGAAGTGTTTCAGATGGAATACACCCTGAGCCTCAATTGCTGTCGGCACCCGGAATTCAGCGAAGGGGTTCGCGCGCGGCTGATCGACAAGGATCAGAAACCGCACTGGCATTGGCCGGACATCAATAACGTCCCGGACGCGGTGGTCGAGGCGCATTTTCACAAGGTCTGGGAAGGTCGGCATCCGTTGGCGGATCTGACGGTTTACTGATTGCCCGGCAAATCGCAGGCACAAAAAAGCGGCGCTCAATGCGCCGCTTTTTTGTTTGCGGATGATTACCAGCGACCGCCTCGCCCGCCGTGGTCACCGCGGTTACCGTGATGATCACGCCCACCCCGGTCACGATCCCAACCCCCACCGCGGTGGCCGTCCCAACGGCCACGATCATTGTCGTGCCAGCGACGACTCTCATAGTAGCGCGGCGCTGGTTGGTAGTAGCGGGGCGCCGAGTAGTAACGCGGAGCCGGTTGGTAGTAACGCGGGGCCGCCTGATAGTAGCGCGGGGCCGAGTAATAGGTGCTGCCACCGCTGTAATAGGTGCCGCCAGTGTTGTAGTAGGCCGGAGCGGGTGAGGTGTAGACCTCCGAGCTGTAATAACTGTCTGCGTAGGAGTAGGGAGCGCAACCGGCAACGGAAAACATCATCGCAGCAAGTAGAAGAATTCGTCGATACATGGCGGCCTCCTGGACCGCGGGTAGCCGCACCAGCGACGCTGGCAGGCATCAGTCGTTTATTCGGTGACTGACGGAACATCTGACAGCGTTTTCCGAATCTGGTGCGCTTCCGTAACAAGTTGAAACATGTGATTGATGAAATCCTGTTCATTTGGAAAACACTGTCATTCAGCCGCCGATCAGTGGTGCCCACCGTGATAGCCGCGTCCGTAACCGCCGCGATAGCCGTGACCGCCGTAGTAATAGTGCCCGCCACCGTAATAGCGCGGGCCGTAATAACCGCCGTAGTAATACGGTGAGTAATAGCCTGGATAGTAGTAAGTGGCAGGGTAAGCATCGTAAGGACCGGCGTAGTAATAACACCCGGACAGACCCAAGCCGAGCACCGCTCCCAGCAGCACCCGGCGCAACAGTTTGGAAGTAACCATGACGGCCTCCTGAAAGACCTGCGGCCGCAGCAGGACAGCGCAGCCGACACAGTTTTGACTGTCAGGTCCGGGGCAAGTGCCGGGCGCGCAAAGGCTTCAGATCAGCGGTGTCAGTCACACTGAAAATCCTCTGTGGAAGCAGGCTTGCTCACGAAAGCGGTGGGTCAGTGACGAATCACTGACTGACAGGACGCCTTCGCGAGCAAGCCCGCTCCCACTGTTGGCCTGCGTAATGTCCAGGCATACATCGGTGCCACCACCGTACATGCTGATGACACCTTGCATACCCTGCTGTCTCGGGCCGATCATGCGATGTAGCAGGCCAGACAAACTGGCCGTAACCGCAATTGCGTGGAAATGCCTTACTCGTCCTATGCCTGATTCCGACATCAAACCCGACCTCTGCCCGGCCTGCGGCGCGCGCAACGACTGCACCCTGGCTGACCCGCGCACCGCCGACCAGGCCTGCTGGTGCTATGCCGTGAGCATCGATCCGGCAGTACTTGAAGCCTTGCCCGCAGCGCTGCGCAATCAATCCTGTCTGTGCCCGCGCTGCGCGCAGGTCGAGGCGCAACTGCAAGCAGCGGCGCGGCCGATCCCGTAAGATACGCGCCCCTTTATCCGCCGATTCCTGACCATGCGCGTCGACCGTTTCCTCAGCAACCTGCCCCGCTATAACCGTCAGCAGGTTCGCCTGTTGCTGGTGGAAAAGCGCGTGCGGATCGACGGAAAAGTCGTCAGCGACCCGCACAGCGAAGTGCTGGAGTTCAGCCGCGTCGAAGTCGACGAAGAAGTCCTGCAACTCGGCAAACCGGCACGCTACTTCATGCTGCACAAGCCGCCGGGGTGCGTCAGTGCCACTCGCGATCCGCAGCACCCGACCGTGCTTGACCTGATCGATGAACCGGACAAGGACGACCTGCACATCGCCGGACGCCTCGACTTCAACACCACCGGACTGATGTTGATCACCAACGATGGCAGCTGGTCGCGACGCCTGACCCAACCGCAGACCAAACTGCCGAAGGTCTATTACGTCGAGACCGAACAGGAGATCGGGCCGCAATACGCGCTCACGTTTGCCGAAGGCATCTACTTCGCCTTCGAAAACCTGACCACGCAACCGGCGCAACTCGATGTACTCGGCCCGCGAGTGGCGCGCCTGAGCATCGTCGAGGGTCGCTACCATCAGGTGAAGCGCATGTTTGGTCACTTCAACAACAAAGTCTTGTGCTTGCATCGCGAATCCATGGGCCCGCTGTCGCTGGATAACGCGCTAAAACCGGGCGAGTACCGCGCTTTGCGCACCGAAGAGATTCATTTGTTCTAAGCCGGCGACCGCTCAGCAGAAGTTGTCGAACAATTTACCAACGGCACTTGCGCGATCCCCATCCCACTGCTTGAATCAGGACGTCGGCCAAATTGTGACCGATGAGTCACAACATACTTCCAAGAAACTTTTTGCCGGTCGTCAGCCCCTTGGGTTGCGCCTCAGCCGGCAGACTGCCCGCCAATAACAACACCCGTCGACCGTAGTCATGGATCGACATGGGCCAGGCAAATTCCAGGCGTATGCCTACCTGTCACAAAGCTCGTGCAATCTCTATTTGCGCGCATACCCGCTTGCTTGCCAGGAGTCTTATGACATGAGGCCAGAAATCGCTGTGCTGGATATACAGGGTCAGTATCGGGTTTACACGGAGTTCTATCGCGCAGACGCCGCAGAAAAGACCATCATCCTGGTCAACGGCTCGATGGCCACGACTGCGTCGTTTGCACAGACTGTGAAAAACCTGCACCCGCAATTCAACGTGGTTTGCTACGACCAGCCCTACGCGGGCAGGTCGAAAATCCACAACCGCCACGAGAAACATCTGACCAAGGAAGTCGAAGGGCAGATCCTGCTGGAACTGATCGACCACTTCGGCGCCGAACACGTGCTGTCGTTTTCCTGGGGCGGCGCAGCCACCCTGGTTGCCCTGGCCCATCAGCCGCGGCGTATCGAGAAAGCCGTGATCAGCTCGTTCTCGCCGGTGATCAACGCACACATGCTTGATTACCTGGAGCGCGGTGTCGATTACCTCGGCCAGCGCGACGGCGACCGCGTCGGGCACCTGGTCAACAGCACTATCGGCAAACACCTGCCGTCACTGTTCAAGCGCTTCAACTATCGCCACGTCAGCAGCCTGGCCGAGCACGAATACGGGCAGATGCACTTCCACATCAGTGACGTGTTGCACAGCGATCGCCAGTGCTACCTGAATGCGGCGAAGAAGATCAACGTGCCGGTGCTGTTTCTCAACGGCGAATGGGATGAATACACCGCCGCCGAAGACGCCCGGATATTCGGCAACCATGTGGCGCACAGCACTTTCACCACGCTGCAGGCCACCGGCCACTTCCTCGACATGGAGCACAAGGCTGCGTGCCGCGATAGCCAGAACGCACTGCTTGGTTTCCTGAAACCCTCAACGCAGTCGAGCCGAACGCGTTACGCGTTCGTCCAGGATCACCATGCATTGGCCATTTGAAAAAGCGTCGTCGCGAGCGAGTCTGTGGGGCTGAAAGACCAGCATTGATTGTCCTGCAGATTTGCCCGCGAATGACCGTTTTCAATGCTGTAACGCGCTGCGGGCAAAAGAAAAACTTCAAATCTGCGCCCGACTCTGGTACAAAGTCAGCCGCTCTGAGCGGGTATAGTTTAGTGGCAAAACGAAAGCTTCCCAAGCTTTAGTTGAGGGTTCTTATTGGACACGCCGCTTTAGTGCACCGTCGAGGCAAGAAAAGCGGGTATAGTTGAATGGTACAACTATTGCTTCCCAAGCAATCGGTGAGGGTTCGATTCCCTCTACCCGCTCCACCTTCCAGCCAGTGTTTCCGGGCCTTCCAGGGGATTCCCCCCTCAATCAGGAAGCCTCGGAAAGCCTGATAGCAGTCCCTAGATTCAAGCTCCCAAGCCCTCCCTAGAGTCACCAAAATTTGGTGCACCGTCAGCGCCGTCCAGAATCACAAACCGACAGACCATTGCCCCTCGGGCCACCCAATAAACCCCCAAAATCTCATTTCCGTACCAAGCCTGGATCGCCAACCAGCTCATCATCGTGCGTCCCAGAATGGCGCTCCTGAATGCCGCTCCGGACTAACGCGCCAGAGAGGCGCCCAGAGTGCCTCTCAGAAGACGACCCAGAATTCCCGAAAAGGAGTGAGCAGAACGGTCAGCCCTCCCCCTCGAAAATCACCTCGACGTCGACAGGGCTCCAAACGACCACCAGCATTCATTCCAATGTTCAGTCGTTCCCCACCTTCCAATAGTGCTCCTGAACATGATCACGATAGCGCTCCTAACCACGATCACGATCACGCTCACGTTCACGTTGGCGGTAGCGCTTTACAAAGGTGGATTCGATCAAATCTTCAACTCCCAGCCCTAGCCCGCAGTTTACCAACGAAGCCATAGAACTATCGGTCAGTGAAAAGTCATCGGGAATAAAACCGATATTCTCCACCCTATTCCTATCAAGTTCTGCTTCAAATGCTTTCAAGAAGTCCGCCAGCCCAGGGCGACGAGCTTCAGTTGCTGCATTTGCAGCGGAGTCATCCGCAACTGTTACTGCATTAGCCGCATTGATGCCAATCTGTGCCACCACCTTACTTATGGAAGGCCAATACTTGAGATCATATTGATAGGTCAAGCCATCTAACTTCTTCTTCAGGTGAGACCTGAAAAGCCCATTATCCTCGGAAGCATCGTCAACGACATCCATAACATGGTAGTAAGTATCACTACTAAAACTAGACTTCTCTTTAACATGAGTGCGCTGCGAGAGCAGTTCCGAGAGCAACTCTGAAACTTTTGCAATTCGCACATTCAACTCCGTGAGCTTGTCCCGATCCTCGCGAGCTTCTTTAATCTTTCCAGGATTCCAGGAGTACACCGCAGTTGTGAAAACGTCGAAGGAAGAATGATGCCAGCGCCCTAGGCTGTTCAGCCAACGCGGCGTGAAGCTCCACGTAGACATCAGCAAGCTCACTGGAGCGTCCTAGCAGACTTTCAATGATCCGATTGGTACTGCGCCAGATACCGTGCTCCTCGTTGTATTTAAAGTCCTCACGCAAAATATTTTCACACGCTTCGACTGCAGCAGAACGACCTTTAACATCCATTTTAAAAACCTCAATTAATTGATAATCCGATGATAAGGCCTCAGCAGTGAGGTGTCGGTACCTATCCGAAAATAAATCTCACCGTTACGGGTACCCTCAGCGCGAACCATCCATCAACCATCAACCATCCAACCCGAGCAGAGCATAAGCCCAACCATCAAACCAAAGCCAAAGCTGAAACCAAAACCAAAAGCGAAGCGGCAGATAATCAAACAGCGACCCTGTCCAAATAATCCGGCATAACTAATCCCACTCATCAAGCCCAGCAACCCAATCAGCTTTACTTTACATCCCAGTAAAGCCGTTCACACAAAACATGGGTGGCGAATCACATCTCTTTCAGTAACACTTAACCTACTCTGCACAGGTAACCGAAATGAACGTAGCCACTTCCTCCCCAGTCGACGAATTGCTCAACCCAGGCGAGAGCGCCTCTCGTCCAGTCCGGATTTTGGCCGCAGCGGGCAGGATGTTCATCGAGCACGGGTACGAAGGGGCCAGCATGGAGGAAATTGCCAAGGCTGCAGCGGTGACCCGCCAGACTCTGTACAACCGCTTCCCTGAAGGCAAGGAGTCGCTCTTCGTGGCGGTGGCAGAGCGGATGTGGAAAGCCTTCTCCGTCATGAACGTGGCAACGGATGAGCGCGCGCTGGCTGACCCGAGGAAGGGCCTCATGCAGATCGGCACCGAGTTCGCATGCTTCTGGTCTGGCCCGACCGCCGCCGACTTCCTACGCATGGTCATCATGGAAGGCCGACGATTTCCTGTGCTAGCCGATCGATTTGACGAGGTTATCCAGGCGCCGGCAATGACCGTCATCAGCGACTATCTGGCCGAACTGGCACGCAGAGGTGTCTTGGCAGTTCAAGAGCCTGAAACCGCCGCCCGTGACTTCATGGAGACACTCGATGGTCGAGTTCTCTGGAAACAGGTTAGAGCCAACAGCGAGCCCCTAGCCCGCGAGGAGATCGAGCAGATCGTGGAGCGCACCGTGGACGCTTTCCTGCGATCGCTCCGGCACTGAAATCCACCAGATCAGCGAAAGGCCTGCAACCAGCCGCACAACTGCACCACACACCGCAGGCCGCTCCACTCCCTGACATCTGAGCCCTGATGCCCCTGGGCCCCTACCGAGAGCCTCCCTACTGAAACCAAGCCACTTAGCCCACACAGCCCACACAGGTCTGACTCCAGGTAGAAGATCACTCAATGGCTACAGGGGAACCGCCAGGGTCTGATCATCTGCGTCGTACTTCGCCTGCAGCAGGACTCATGGGAAAGCTCGGGGGAAAGTGCGAAGCAAAGGCAAACCCGATCCGGACGCTGCCATAATCCGGATACTGAGCCCACCCAAGGAGTCGCCATGCTGATCGAGCTCGATCTGAACCATAATGAGGCGCAGGCCCTGCTGCACCATTGCAGAGAGCACCAGCCAAGCTCTGATGATTTCCGAGAAAATGCTCGCCTCAGAGAGGCCTTGGAAACGCTCGCAGAGGCCATCAATGACGCGATGAGTCCAAGGGGGGAAAGCCCGGAGTCGTCGGAAACGATTGACCCACGGTTGCTTGATGCAGCGATGGCAATCTTCGGTGACAAGAAAAGTGCGGTGGACTGGCTATCGAAACCCTCACGAGCGTTGGGAGCGAAACGCCCGAGGGATGCCCACATCGACGACGCCTTGACACTTCTTGGGCGCGTTGAGCACGGGTTCGGTGCCTGAAAGCATTGCGAGGTCTGCAGATCACCCCGCAGGCGGATTAAGTGATTCAGGGAGGTTGCACAGGATGGCGAAGAAGCCGAAGTTCTACGCTGTTGTCCACGGACGGAAACTCGGGATTTTCAATAGCTGGGAAGGTGGGGCTCGCTTGTCCATTGACCGCTTTCCGGAAGCGAAACACCAGTCGTTCGCAACGCTTGAGCTCGCTGAAGAGTGGTACCGCCAGAACACCCCCACGCCAGGCTCGAACCACTCACCGGTTTTTCACTTCAGCACGCAAGCGTCCGCGCAACTGCCGACCGTCACTCCTCAACAGCCTCAACAGCCGACCTTGGACGGCGTGGTTGCCAAGGACTATGTCGTCTATTTGATCATTGATCCCGTAACGGAGGAGCCGTTATACGTGGGGCAGACAGGCGACTTCGAAGGCCGGCAACGAGGCCATCTTGGGAAAGCCAATCACGACTGCAAGCGCGCGGCAGCCAAGATCGCCCAGATACTCGATGACGGAATGACCCCAGCATTCAAAGTCGTGGAAACCTGCGAATCTAAAGAGGCCTCATTGGAGGCCGAGACACGCTGGATCGAGCACTGTACCGCCAGGGGTATCACGGTTTGGAACCGCACGAGGGAGCATCGCCAAATCCAAGCTTTGCACATGAAGCCCAGAGTCGAGTTTGATCGAATCATCGGGGACGGCCCCTTCACCCTCGGCCCTTACCAATACGACTCCAGGTTTGAGCTAAAGAACAAGCTCAATGCGTTCCTGGCCAAGTCTGCCCAAGGTGCGATACAGCTGGGCATGGCCACCGAGAAGCTCAGGTTGATCTGGAACCTCACCCGCCAGGCAGGGGAAGTCAGCGAATTTCGCATCGTCAAGAACGCATCCAAGCATCAGCTCGAAGCAGTCCTAGTGTCGGGATCAACCGTGGATTTTGACTACGGCGCCGCGATCGACCGCCTCCCCTAACCGAGTGCAACCAAGCGGCAAGATCAACCTCCCTCGGCAGCACCGGCATCCGAGCGCATGTAAAGAAGGGCACCTGATGCACCTCAGTCACCTCCACCAAAGACCGGGTTATTCAAGCCTAGGAAGTCCGCCATCCAAGTTCGCTCCTCGTCACTGGGCTCGTAAGAATAAGCAGTCTTTCCCTCAACTTGTTCAGGCAGTTCACGCCAATATCTTGGTTCAGCCACACTATCCAGAAATACCAGCTCGCAGGACACATAGCACATCCATATCCCTCCAGTCAGGAACTGAATATTTAACTGCAACGACTCTTCAGTGCCTGTGTATTCACGAATGGGTGTGAACTGCTTATGCAAAGTTCCAATATGCGTAAACTCTCGACTCAGCAAGCCGTAGATATGGCCGAATGGAGGGAATACGCGCTTGGCACTGGAAACGGCACGCGGAGACTCAAATTTGTGCTCTTGGTACTTTTGAAAGTCTTCCGGAAATTGCATGAGATGTAGGGCTACGGCCATGGTTTCAATGGCTGATCGCACGACCGGCCCAGGCTGCAAAACGAAGCCACCCCGAAGCATGTAGGCCGCGCCAACCATGGAATTCAGGGCATTGGAGAGGAGTTCTGCACACGCCATGCGAAGCTTATCTTCGTTGCGTTCGGCCCTGAACATCCCCGATGCCCAGATAGCGGAGCAATGGGCGAAAAGTGCACTCATTTTTTCAAGGTCAGCACTGTGTAGCGCATCAAAACTTTTAGCAATTCTATCAGCATCGCGAGTTATCTGATTAATGAGCATTGACCTACGAAACTCGTATATCTTCTCGTTAGCCGGGTCAAAAACCACTGCACAAGTATCAGGATGCTGTTCCCACATAGATCATTCCTTGTTCGTTAAGAGTCTTCAACCTGCGACGCTGATACCTTTATCCGCCACCCCATGCAAGCGAACCGGCTCAGGCAATAGGGTGCTGAAGCAAATAAAAATATAACTCAGCAATCAATATCAGCAGAGCCCATCCTGTGAAGCATAGCTCGCAACCCAGGACAGTTTCCCGGTTGCCCCCTGTACGATGACTTCCATCAGGGCAGCCGAATAAATCCCTCTCACGATCAAGCCTAGCAAGCCGGCAAGCCTGGCAAGCTGGCAAGTCCCTGAGTGTTGATCAGCACCTGAAGCGATGCTACCGTATCGACCACGGTCTTCCTGGATCGAGCGGTCGGCATGCAAAGCCTTTGCGCCTCAGGTGTTTCTCCCCTTCTTTCGCACGCACTTCGACAATTGTCAGCGGGCAGCCGACACCGAGACATTGGAGAATTGCCATGCGCGTTCCGGTCTATCCCGAAGATCTGCTCCCCCAAGCCGCCTTCAAAAGACTCGCCAAACTCATCCAGAAACGATGGCCAGGCCAATCACCCGTCCAGCTCTCTTTTGCCCGAGAGACCCTGTCCAAGGGACTAGGGTATGCCAATTACCACGATCTCATGAAACAGTCCGCCATCTGGCCTCGGGATGCAAAAACGCCTGCCCTGAGTACCACGCACACCCAGCTCGCGGCTGAGATTTTTTCGGTATTGGCCTTGGCGAACGACACCTCAGTACCGCGCAGTGTGCTCGACCCTTTTGTCGAGACGCTCCCGTTGAAAGTGCTTAGCACGTTCAAGGAAGTTGCCTCACGAGGCGTGGAGGTGACCAAGATCCCGATGCCTGATTTCAACCAGACTGAAATCTGTCCTTTGAACACCACCGCCCCAAAATCAGAAGTCCCGCGCTACACGTGTCCACCTATAACGCACAAGCCATCGAAGCTCCAGGCCATTGCGTTGGGACTGGATGTCTTCACTCACAGTGATGCGATCAAGCGGATCGTCGATAACTCAGGAAGCCTTCGCGACCGGAGCCTTTTTGCATTGCTGGAGACAGGGCTTCGGGGGCACGTCATCCTTGGTGCCAAGGTTTCCCAGGTTGTCAGCTTGGAAACCCAAATGCCTTCGAGCAAGGAGATGTCCGTTGAGATCACGAAAGCAAAACCACCACTACCTCTTGCGAACACAGCAGTAATCGAGAAGTACATCAGGGAGGAAAATCTCTCTGCCGATGACTATCTCTTCCCGAGTGATGACCGAAAGCAACCCATGTCGACATCGCAACTGCTTCGGATTTTTCAGTCGTGGGAACGAGAAGCTCAACTCCCCCGCGCAAAACTCACGCCAAGCACCTTGAGACGGGCAGCTATGGCACAACTAGCAGCGTCCACCCCACCGCAACAGCCTGGCAAGCGAATCGCCGATCAGCTGGGTCACTCTTTTAGTTCCATTACCGAACACTACGTTTCACTCACTACAACAGCCGTTGATGCGGCCTTGAAGACTGCCAAGTAAACCGGGAAAGCCTCTGAGTCTTGAAAGACCCAGGGGCACATGGGAAGACCGTGAGGACTAGGATGGACGACCCACATCTAACAGCATGCTAGGCCTGGGCACATAGAGCTGCCTGAGCGCTTCAATCGGCGAGCCTTGGGGTAGTGACTTCCAAGGCTCGTTACGCGCGATACGTTACTCGTTGTCTCCGAACGTCAAATCCAACGCAGTCTCCCACGCTTCGCCTAGCTCAAGCGTTGCCACCTTTCTGATGAACTCATCAATGATGGCTTCCTGCTCCTCCTCGGTCTGTGCAGCTCCGAGCTTGCCGTTCAATTCTTGAGTGAGTCGGCTGCGATTTTCTGCATGGCTCTCGATGCTCCACTGCTCAAGCACACGATCCAATGCGGCTTTGTTTGCAGCCATCGTGCGTGAGTGTTCCGTCCTGAACGATTCCGGTGTCCTCGGGAGGTAGCTAGAGGGTGCTATCCCCTCGATCACGAACCGAGCAGGGCTCATTGATCGAGGATTGATGGCTAAACCTCGGAAGGGAATGCTCAAATCCCGAGAGCTCTGCGCCAATGCACTTATGGTGGGGCTCGATCTTCGAGATGGTTGGCCACGGGTTGACGAAATCCCACCCGCAGAACTCGTTGATGGCCGGCTCGCCACAGATGATCGCTTCTCTCACATCAGGATCTATGACTGCGCGGGCCCGCTCATTACCGTACAGCAGCACAAAGCCTGCAACAGCCGACTTTGCGATGCATTTCCACACCTTTATGCCATCAAACTTCGAGCCCAACTTGATTGGCGGCACTTTCCGCTCAATCATCATCGCGTTCGAGAAATCCGCCTGCAGCTTGCGCTTGTTCAGGATTGATTGTACCCGCTTGGCCTCGGCTTCATTCGGGACACTCAGGTTCAAGACACTCCCAACCTGGAGGTCGCTCGGCACCTTAGGTGGCCTGATGAAGGGTATGAACCCAGGGGCTAGATCGAACGATGCGCCCTCTTCCAACACACCTGCATTCGCGATCGTGGGCGGAGGTTTTTTCCGACCTGTCCAGATTTGGAGACCATTTCGGACATGCTCAAAGGCATCAGCCAGGGCGTCATCAATCTTGCCAGTCTCTTGGCCTGCAAAAGCATTGTTGCATTTCGTGCAGGTGGCGCGAGGGGTGATCAGACGGCCCCCCAGAGCGGACAGAAAGATGTGTTCATCGCTACCAGGGTTCAGGTCGACATCGCAGAATAAGCACTTTTCCATTTTTTGAGAGGCTTCCAGGTACGGTGGGATCGGTGAAACGAACTCGGAGCTAACCTTTTTACGATGCGGCTCAGATAAGCCCAGTAGGCCCGGATACACGGTATCATTTCTGACCGCACGGGCAGTCGCCCTCGTTGATCAAGGCGCTCAAATGTCCGTCAAATTTGTCCTCTTCGATGCCTTCGGCACGCTTGTCCGCATCCCCAAAGCTACCCACCCCTACCGTCAGATTCTCAAGGAGGGCATCCGCCAGGGTCGCAGGCCGCGACCAGATGACCTTCACCACATCATGGCTCGTGCTCTGAGCCTGAGCGATGCGGCAGAGCACTTCGGGATCAAGATCCCTGCAGATCGCATGGCCGAGATTCAAGGTGCCCTGGAAGCAGAGCTGGACGGTATCGAAGCCTTCGACGATGGGATTCGAGCCGTCGAGCGATTGCAGGCTGAGGGCATCAAGATTGCCATCGCGTCCAATTCGGCAGCCCCATACGCAGCGCCTGTCCGGCGTCTGTACCCAACCATGGATGCCTATGGCTTCAGCTTCGCTGTTGGAGCCCTGAAGCCCCAGCCATTCCTGTATCGAGCTACTTGCGAACTCATGGGGGCAGAGACCAGCGATGCCTGTGAAGAAAACGCTGTGCTGATGATTGGCGATTCCGAAAAGTGTGACCGTGACGGCCCTATGGCCGTGGGCATTCGGGGATTTCTGCTGAACCGTAATGGGGGTAAAGATTTCGCCGACCTCGATGAGTTTGCCGAATACGTATTGAAGGTGTCCCGCCCCATCGCTTAGCTCGGAACAAGCGCGCCCAGATGCACAAATTTATCTTCGCGATCTGGGCTCGGGGAACCCTGGCTGCCCGTTGATCAACAGTCGTGGTGTGCAGGGGTGGATAAGAGACTCAGTCCTTCTTGACCGGCCCGGCCAGGTAGGTCTCGTCGGTCACAGGCTCAAGCCAGTCCACCGGCTTCCCATCCAGGAATTCGTTGACAGCAACGTGTTGCATCCCGGTGGTGTCGGTCGCTCCATGCCAGTGGCGACGACCGCAGTTGCACCAGATCAGGTCGCCCGCTCGGATCTCGGTCTTCGGCCCATTCTCGCACTGAGTCCAACCCACGCCATCGGTGACCAGCATTGCCTGGCCCAGCGGGTGGGTGTGCCAGTTGGTACGGGCGCCTGGTTCGAAGTTCACAACCGCTATGCCGATGCGAGCAGGTGCGGGCGCTGTAAAGATGCGATCAATGCGCACGCGCCCCGTGAACCAATCAGCGGGCCCTGGAATCGCTTTGCTCGAACCGGCACGGAAGACCACCATGTCGGCATTGGAGTTGTTGGTTTCAATCATTGCGTTTTACCTCTCATCAAAATTGTCGTTGAAACCAATTTAACAAGCGCGCTTTAATTCGATAATCGGTAAAATCAATAATTCGGTTTGAAGCTGAGCTTAATAATGAAGGGAGACAATCTTAGGGATTTGGCGGTGTTTGTGGCAGTCGCCCAGGAAACCAATTTCACTCGTGCAGCTGCGCGCCTGGGGGTTTCGCCTTCGGCTGTGAGCCAAACCATCAAGGGCCTTGAGGAAGGGCTAGGCGTACGTCTGCTCACGCGTACCACCCGCAGCGTTACTCGCACGGAAGCGGGCGAGCGTCTTCTACGGGATATTGCTCCATTGCTGGATCAGATCGATGGCCACTTGGGCACGCTGACGGAGCTGGGGGATCATCCGTCGGGCACGGTGCGCATCACCGCTGATGAGGTCACAGCACGCTACGTTATTTGGCCGAAGCTGCGACCGGTGATCGAAGCATTCCCAGACGTGACGATCGAGTTGATCACGGACTATGGGTTGACGGACATTGTCGCCGAACGATTCGATGTAGGCGTGCGACTGGGGGACACCATTGATACCGACATGGTGGCGATGCCCATCGGGCCGCCTCTGCGCATGGTAACCGTGGCCTCACCTGCCTACCTCAAGCGTTATGGTGTGCCCGAACGACCAGAAGATTTGATGACCCACCGGTGTATCAATTTGCGGTTGCCTACGCATGGCGGACTCTACCCTTGGGAATTCACCAGCGAAGGCCGTGAATTTCGGGTCAGGGTACAAGGGCCTCTGATCATGAATAGTTCAGTTCAGATCCTTGAAGCTTGTTTGGCTGGGGTGGGACTAGCGCAGCTTGCCGATGCGCACGTTCATGAACACATCGAGAGTGGCGCGCTTGAAGAGGTACTGAGGGAGTGGTCGGAAACCTTTCCTGGTCTGCACGTTTATTACCCAAAAGGTCGGCAGCAGACCGCCGCTTTCAAGGTGGTTCTGAATGCGCTCAGGAGCGATGAGGCGCCGGTCTGACAGGGGAACCGAGGTATTTGGCGCTCTCACCCCCGCGCTGCTGAGTGTCTCGGTGCTACGAAGAAAAACCCTGCAGGATCGTGCTTTGATGCGCTCAGCTTTGATCAACCCTGCAAGGTGAAACAGGAAGCCGGACTGCATGCACCTGGTCGCTTCAGCGTTCCGGTGGTACGTGCCTTCCACATTGCGAACTGGTGTTAGATGTTGAACTGCTTCACGAGCCGATTGAGCTCGACTGCAAGCCCGGTGAGCTCAGAGGTCGCGATCGCTGTTTGGCTGGAGCCCTCTGACGCTTGGTGTAAGAGGTCTCGGATACTCACCAAGCTTTGATCCACTTCCCTGGCAACCTGCGCCTGCTCTTCCGAAGCGGTTGCAATCAGGACACTGCGCTCGGTGATGTCGTGGATGGAAGCGGTGATTTCGACCAGCGCCGTGTCAGCACCCTGGGCGGTATCCAGGGTTCTTTGGGCTTGGGTGTTTGTCTGATTCATTGCCGAGACGGCAGCTTCGGTGCCCTTCTGAATCGTGCTGATCATCTGCTCGATCTCGCTGGTGGATTGCTGCGTCCGATGCGCCAAAGCCCTCACCTCATCTGCCACAACCGCAAACCCCCGACCCGCTTCACCTGCCCTCGCCGCCTAGATAGCAGCATTCAGGGCGAGCAGGTTGGTTTGCTCTGCAATCGCGCGTATTACATCCAACACCTTACTGATGTCGGTTGCCATGACGGCAAGTCCCCGCACCTCTTGCGACGCATCCCCGACGTTTTCAACCATCAGGGTGATTGCCTGAACGGTTTCATCCACGCGTGCACGTCCTGCTAGAGCTGCTGAGTTGGAGCGGCTAGCGGCCTCAAGGCTCATTTCGCCGGGTGGGAATGGGTGACCTTTCAGGTAGAAAACACGCCAGCCTCTGTGGTATTGATTCATCGTGCTCTGATTGAGGCATGGATTGGCGTCGTAACATGTTTTGACAAAAAACATTATAGCCGTGCAAACTAAGGATGAATCATGCCTATTGGCGAGATGAGTGTTTTGGATAATGGAAACCTTCGAATAAATACCAGTGACCATGGTACTGTCACGCTTACTCGCTGGACGATAGAGCCACTAAACCTTGCCGACCTAAACAACTTCAGAGATAACCAATCCATAGAAGTAAACTTCACAGACATTGAAGTCTTGGAAGATGACTCTATTACAAGCATTACGGTAAAAACACGGATCCCTGACCTTCTTCAGTCATATTGCTTGGTAAAAGGGGGCTGGTTACCGCCTGGTTTCGGGATGATCAAGCGGCTTATGTTTGCAGACCGGAACTTCATAAGCAGACTAGGCAATTACTTTGATAACGATTTGGCCAAGAAAGAAAGCCTTGCTGGATGGTTTGACGATTTAAAACACTTCAACATGAGCCTTGATATACTTCCGTACGCAATGGAAGCAAACAGGCAGCAGTTTCCTACTAAGCAAGAAATTTCAAGCCAAGCCCAAGAGGCCAGGCAGAAACTTGAAGTTTCTGCTCCCGGCGTTCCTATTACGCAACATGAAATACCTGTCGAGGATTACGCGTGGCGGATCTTATCGCACGTGAGACCATTAATAGAAAACCGCATGGCATTCCTCATTGAGGTTGCGCCTCACGTGAAAGCCTGCTTCGCCACAGATAAAGTGATCGAGCGCTGGAGGCGCATTGCGGGGATAGCTACCAAATACAACTTACAAATAGATGTGGTTACGCTTTTAGCACTGATTGGAGTTTCTGCCCCACCGAAAAACTCGCCGGGCCTAGGTGTTTTAAAAATCACGCACCCCTATCCAGAAAAATCAGCATATAACGCTTGCCTAGACATCACCATCATGGAAGTCTTCTTAAATCTTCAGAAAAAAGACCCTACCCGCTCTTATGGTATCATTACCAGAGACGCGCCACTTGCTCGTTTTGGTGGGATTTTAAGCTCGCTGTACTACGGTAAATCTGAGAATGGCAGACTAACTCTATCCGCCTGCATTCCTGACGATCTAATCGAAAATAAAGACCCCGTGCTTCGCGAGGAGCTCCAAAGACTCCTCAGCGATAAATCCTAGCTTTGGAAACAAGAGCGCCTGAGAGACTCAGGCGCTACGGAGCTCTATTCCTACAAGGTCTAGAGCGCAGAGTGGCTCCATATACGGGGCATGCTAACAGAGTTCATCTCATCGAACAATGGCTTATCGAACCTCGATACCATAGACAGACAAGTCACGGAGAATTCTTTTTCGGCTAAGCATCGCTGGCAGCTTGAACGTATTCCGATATCCATACCAGAACCCCATAGGAATGAGTATCAGCCCTAGCCCATAAGTCGCCGTCGCAGCGATAACGCCCATTGGGATCGCCGCAATCGTCATTAAAATACCTTTCATAACTGTTGACCTGGCGATCAACTGCAGATCACTAAGGTCATATTCAACCTTTCCGCTAGCATTCTCAAATGCGATAACCACAATTGATTTCTTGGAAACATGCTTGTAAAACCATGTGCGCGGCACATTCATTGCCATCGCGCCATGTTGCCTCAAGTATTTCGGCATTACTACCTGTTTGAAGTAAAACGTCTGACCTTGTTCATCCTCAAGCCTAACCCGGCCATACAGTGCATCCAGGTCACCCGAGCCCTGCATATCATAGTTCTTCACTACTACTTTAATTTTCTTGAGGTCAGACATGGAACGTCCTTAATTCACTTGAACACAGGCCACCTACCCCACCGTATTTTTGGCAGAAAAGGAAGCACTCTCAAAACTGATCATTTGCAGTTGTTAGAATGCCAACAGCGCTTGTCGAACTCAAGCACGCACATATAGTTTGCACTTAAGGCATTGAGCCACTCAGTTCACTGGCAATAACAAAGTAGTCCGCACCACTTACACTTCGCATTAATTTGAATCCGCACCTGCGCTCAACCTCCTGCAGAGGGGGAGTCACTACAGTCATGGCATTGTGATTAACGCCCGACAAATCGTGAAAAACACTTGCCGCAAAGCGATCTCCTACCCTGGCCGCCCCGACCAAGTAGGCATCTACAGTCACACCCCAATCCAGATTTCGCGCCTGTACAACCTCGATGGGAATAGTTTGATTAGGAGCCGAGCCACCTTCTTTGCTCCTGAACTCATACTTCAATACTGAACTCGACATCAGATCTCAATCTCAAAAAACGGATCGAAACCCGTAGGCTCATTTGGATAGCCTCGCGGATTTGAAATCAATCGGCAGCCGGCAAGTGTTACATCGACAGCATGGTGAGTATGGCCGAATACCCATATGTCACTTTTCTCGATCAGGCTTGCCCACTCGTTGGTATAGGCGGCATTGAGATGCCCTTCATTTTGAGTTCCGGCCACAACCGAGGACGGGCAATGATGGGTCACGACAACCGTCTTGCCCTCATAGGGTTGATTCAATTGCTCAGTCAGCCACGCCTTGGCCAGCTGATTTCGGCTGACCAGATCATCTGGACGGATGCGACGGTAGTTACTATCTGTCCTGATCTGTTTGAAATCTGTCATCCACTCTCTCGCCATGTTGCTAGCGGCAACCTGGTCGCCAGTGCTCGTGAAATCTGTCCAGCTCATCGTGCCAAGCACCCTGACACCAGCCAACTCCAAGATCTGGTTTTCCAGAACATGCACGTGCGCCGCAGCGGCTTCCCGCATCTTCTGCAGCGTGCGATCGAGATGACCGCCGTACAGCTCGTGGTTACCCATGACGTAGGCGACCTTGCATTCGAACGACTCATTGGCCCACTGGACACCGCGAGTCTTTTTGTCTACGTCTCCAGCCAATATCACCAGGTCAACGCCTGAACACTCGGGGGGATTCCAAGGGTGAAATTCACGGTGCAGGTCTGAGTAGATCCTGACTTTCAAGCCTTCACCCTCCATAGGATTTGCAACGACATGGCGTAAGCAACTGACGATTTAACGGTTTATTGAACGCCGCTCCCACGCTGTCTTCCAAGGATGCACAGGCTTGTAGGAGTGCCAGGCTAATGACACTTCTCACAAGCCATCCATGACGTGGGCGCCACAAGGCATCCACCGCGACGCGCATGATCGGTTTTATACACTATATGCTGTGTAACTGTACACCGCGCCGTGGCTACATCCTCAGTTTTAAGGGGATCTGCGTTGATAAGGCCGGCGCTTGCAGCAGTTATACGGACAGTCCGAGGAAGCTTGGGTCTGACCCAGGAAGGGCTGGGCCATGCCATCTCGCGCACCTACGCAGCAAAGATCGAGAATGCGCTCAGCTCCCCTACCCTCGACAAGTTCACAGAGCTCGCCGCCGCCCTTAACCTGAGCCCGGTTGCTTTGCTCTCCCTTGTCATTGCGACACGAGACAACGTCCCCACCTCGACCGTGCTGACAGAAGCAGCAGACCAACTGAAGGCGATAGAAGAGAAGATCAGTCCGAGCGATATCGCAGAGCAGTTGACCGGTAAAGAGATTATGAAGCGCCCCGCCGCGCGCCCAGCCGATCCTCTGAAACTGCAGCAAGTGCTTGAGAGCAAGAATGCTGGGCTGACGAAAGCCGAAACCGCCAGGCAGCTTGGGATGAGCCGCTCGACGGTAGGCTTTCTATGGGATCGCTCCCCTACCACCGAAAACTAGGGGAGTGGTGCTCAGGAAAATCAGGTATCCCTACCCCGTTTTGTAGCTTCGGTTATCGGTGGCCCTATCAGACTGAAGAGTCTTGTAGCAGGTAAATTTCGAGCGCGGAAACGTTAGCCCAGCTACCCCACTTACACTGATGAGGTGGTCAGGTTTGCCTGGGCCCACTTCTCAGCGGTTGTGACTGGGATCGACTGCTGCGCATTGAAGGTGCCAGCTTTAGGCCATGACACACCTTTGCCCTGAGCAAACACAGCACGGTACTTCTTGATGTGATGGGTGGGGTCTTTTTCCAATTCTTGGAGCAGGTACGGAACAGTCCATACGTTACGTTTGAAAGGGCGACCCAATACGCGTTCGAGGAGGCTGGCGACCTCTCCATACGTCACAGTGTCTCCCGACAGATAAACAATTTCATTACGAAAGCGGGGTTCGAAGAAAACGATTTCCGCTGTCAAGGCGCCGATATCGTCTGGAGTCGTAAGCGTCACGCTAGTCTCAAGACTGCCCAGTGCGTTCACTGTGTCGTTTTCGAAATCGACCACCTCGAATACAGGCTCGAACAGAAAGCTGGTGAACATCCCAGTCGAGATGATTACCCATTCAGTTTTATCCTGGGCACGAAGCAACTCGCGTACATCAAGCTGAGCATCGAACAGATCCTGAGGACTGCCCCGACCGATCACCTCGAAGTCGACACCGAACTGCCAGGGAAAGTATCGCTTCACACCGGACTTGAGGGCAGCGGTAGCCAGTTTCATTGGGGTTTCCCGGCCTGCAACCATGCCTGCACAGCCGATTACGGTATCGAAACGTGCGAATACCTCAGCCAACTGATCTATCGAGTCATTCACGAGGTCTGCGGCTACCATCTGGATGCCGAGGGCCCGAAGCTCATCGATTTCAACCTTTTTCTCAGGAATTTGAGTGTTGATGGTCGAGTCCCTGAGGAGGACGCTGATTGTGGAACCTGGCGCACGCTTCGCTACCCTCGCCAGGTTGCGCAAAACCGGCAATCCAAGCTCACCGGCGCCTAGAACGAGAATGGATTGGGGGGAAAGCTGGGTCACTTCGGTCATGATTTCTCCTGAGACCTGTTGCCTGTAAGATGAACAAATGCTTGCACGATTAGGCAACGCTTGTAAGAAGGCACACCGGTGATACCAGACAAAGAAATGTCCAGTCAGGAGGCTCTCAGCCAAGCTGAGACAATCTGCCGAACGCTTAGAGAAGACGATGATGGCGTCAGACGGGAAGTGCTTGCTCACGCAGGCAGCCGCTGGTCATTAGGCATCCTGCATGCCCTGGGGGTGTACGGCACAATGCGCCATGCCGAAATAAAACGGCAGATGACCGGGGTGACTCAGCGGATGTTGACCAAGACGTTGCGCGCCATGGAGCGGGATGGCTTAGTGAATCGGCGGGAGTTTGGTGAAATTCCCCCACGTGTCGAGTATGAGCTGACGCCGCTGGGTATGGAACTGTTGATCCGCATGTCCCCCATCTGGACGTGGGTTGTCGAAAACGTTGAGGATTTCCGCAAGGCGCGGCGTAATTTCGACAGTCAGAATGATAAAAAGCCTGTATGGCAAATACCCACGTCGACACCATTAGGCTCAGAAGCGTCTGACTGATTTACTCACAGCGTACTAGAAGCCCGGTGCCGAGGAATAGCGTAGTAATTGATCAATCGCACTGACGCTGTTTGTTGGGCCATCAGCATTGAGCATGCTGACCATGCATTGCACATAGTGACACCAGCTCAGGCGACGCCTGCGCTGGCTGTTAATGTTGGGTACCAATGCTGCTGCTCAGTCGACACTAAAAGGCCAAAGCATCGAAAAAACCAATAGTCTGATTGATTGCCAATAGATTGACTCGATTAGTCTCAGCAGGGTTATCTTCGCAGATGAAGCTATGCCCTACTTCCTCATATATATATAAAGAATTTGGCACACCCACACTATCCAGTGCATCCTTCATTTGCACGCTTTGAAGATATGGAACCTTCCGATCCTTTTTCCCGGCTAAAATCAGCATCGGCGAAGTTCGAGATGTGGGGTGAAAAGCGGGACTGGCTGAGCGAAAACGAGCAGTGCGATCCTGGCCAGACTCCGCCCCTATAAGCCTCCACTCCGGCGCATCATCTGGAATGTCAATTCCCAGCCGTAGCGCTTGATCACCGAGAGTGGTGAAGTCGAAAACTCCATACCAAGCCGCTACGCCATGAACGCGTGCCGTGACCGGACAATGCTGATCTTGACTACTTACCGATTCAGTTGGATTGCCCAGCGAGGCAGCCAACTGAGCTCCGGCTGATACGCCCCAAGCGTAGACCCTTTGCGGATCTATACCGAATGCATCAGCTTGGTTCAGCAGAAAACTGACAGCAGTTCGAACATCGTCGATTTGCGCTGGCCATTTCGCCTCTGAGCTAAGTCGGTAATTCACCGCTGCGACGACATAACCTCTGCTCGCAATATCGCCCAATAATCTCGGAAAGTCAGTGAAAACACCGCATCGGTGACTGTCACCACGCCTCCAACCTCCTCCGTGGATATAGATCAGCAGGGGTAACTGCCTTGGGTGAGGCTGCCCTTTCTTCGACGGGGAGTAAAGGTCGAGCGTCAGGGGACGGTAGCCATCAACTCTATGATATTGCAGCCCCCCGAGAAGCGTAACGCCGCTCGCAAGCACTGTCTCCATCACAGGGAAAAGATCTCTATAGACCATTGAAGGCTCAGTCTTGGGGTTCAGCCAAGTTGTTGATCTGAGCAATTAGATTCATCCTCGGGTAGCGGAGATTGCCAACTGGGGGGGCATAGCAGAGACGTCCAAGAACGGCATAGGCTCATGAGAGAGGTTGTCGCCTCATTCAGCCAGTGCAGATCTGGTTTTTTTCATGAGGATTCAAGCGGGCATGGCGACATGGGCGTCGAACTCGCCGCTGTCACCAAGAGCCTTAGCTACGAATCCACTTCGCAATTGGCGGTTAACGAAGCCCTGGACATACTCCGCCGCAATATCGCGGCCTTTAGGCACTGCCAGTGCCTGACGGATTTCTGTGAAGTTATCCATTAGCACCCTCACGCCAGTGGTCGACTTGGCGAAACGCTCCAATGGTTGGCGAACACCAGCGGCTGCATCCAGGCCCAACTCCAGGAAGGTGTGGACAGCTTCAGACGAGGTTTCCGCTCGGACGAGGTTAGCATTCTTGAGTGTGCGGGACAGGAACAAGTCGTAGGCGGCACCCTTTCCTACGGCGATACGGTTTCCGCCTGTATCCAGAGCAGAGGCTCGATGGAATTTGCTATCGGTCTTCACAAGATAGGTTCCGTCGATACAAACGTAGGGGTTCGAGAACGCGATTTTCTCGGCCCGAACTGGCTCGATTGCCAGAAATGCAAGATCCCAAGCCTGTTCTTCTAAAGCAGCGAACACCTTGCCGGCAGCATCGTACGTCGCCATCGAAATTTGGATGCCAAGCTCATCGGCAAGGGCCTTTGTCAACGCAACTGACACTCCGGAAAGAACTCCAGTTTGCTCATCTCGCTTCGCCAAGACAGGATTGCCAAGGTTAATGGCCACCCGCAGTGTCCCGTGAGGAGCCAAATCCCTACACACGTTGGCAAGTTCAAATTTCACGATCGCTCGCTCCTTTCCGCTTCTGACTGGCTAGCGCCTGCCTCTTTCCAATGGATAATCATTTTTCCGATAATCAAAATCATGAGCGCACCTAATGCTCCAGCGGCGTAATGAGCCCATGTCGGCACTGCCGGCACGCTAATGTCGGTGATCGCCATCCTACCCGCGATCCAGCCCAGCAGTGCCGCTCCCAGCGTAATGACTATCGGGTACCGATCCATGAAGTGCAGCACCAACTTGCTGCCCCAAATGATGATGGGAATGCTGATGACGATGCCGAAGATCACGAGTTCCAGTTGGCCGTTGGATGCTCCCGCCACAGCAACGACGTTATCCAGGCTCATCACCGCGTCGGCGACGATGATCGTTTTGATTGCCCCCAGAAGCTTGGGGCTCGCAGCCAAGTTATCGTGAGCGTCCTCGCCTTCGGGAACGATCAGCTTGATCCCGATCCACAGAAGGAGCACGGCGCCAACTAGCTTTAGGTACGGCAGCTCCAGCAATTGCAGAGCGAAGAAGATCATGGCGATCCGGAGAAGGATCGCTCCCAACGCGCCACCAATGATGGCGCGATTGCGCTGAGCTTCTGGGAGCTTGCGACAAGCCAGCGCGATGACCACCGCGTTGTCGCCACCCAGCAAAATATCGATGGCGATGATTTGCATCACCGCCAGCCAGAACCCTGGCGAGTTTATGAGTTCGATCAAAATGAGCTCTCCAAGCCAGGGGGCCGGTTAATCAGACAGTTTTGAAGATCATGCACACCGGGCTGCCGGTCTTGATCAACTGACCGTTCGAGGTAAGCACCCCGGAAGCCTGATCAACATCAAAGCCGACAATGGTGTCTGTCTCTTCGTTGGCGACAAACAGACGTGTGCCATCCGGAGTCAGGTTCATGAAGCGAGGCTTACCCCCTTGAGACGAAGTGTGAGCCTTGGCAGCAAATGCCCCACTCTCTTCCAGCGCGAAAGTCGTCACACTGTCATGGCCCCGGTTCGACACGTAGAGGTATTTTCCAGACGGCGCCATCACGATGGCCGCTGCACGGCTATTGCCTGTGAAGTTCGACGGCAGAGTGGAGACAATTTCCTGAGGCTTTAGCGAGCCTTGCTCAGGATCGTAGGCGTACCCGGTGACGCTGCTGTCGAGTTCGTTTACGACGTAAGCGTTCTTCCCTGCCGGCGTAAATACCACGTGGCGCGGGCCCGAGCCTTCGCGTGCTTTGACCATGCTGACCTGGGTGGCGCCATATTTCGCGTTGTTCTGCTGCACCCGGTAGACGAAGACGCCATCCAATCCTTTGTCGGGAATGACCAAGAATCGTCCGGACGGATCGAAAGGAATCATGTGTGGATGAGAGCTGCTTTGCTCCACTTTATGCGGCCCAGGCTCGCCAGGCAGCGACTCCAGATGAGCCAGTGCGCCGAGGCTACCATCATCCTGAATCGGGAAGATCGCAAAACCGCCAGTGGCGTAGTTCGCAACAGCCAGGAACTTACCGGAAGGATCGACGCTGAGATGAACGGGGTTCTTGCCTTGGGTGCCAACTGTATTGAGCTTGGTCAGCTCACCGCTCTTCGCATCAATGGCGAACGAGCTCACCTCGCTGAGATCACCATGTACGCAGTAAAGATGAGTCTGCGAGTGGTCGAAGGTCAGAAACGATGGATTCACCAGATCATTGAGCGTCTGAACCAATGTGCACGCACCCGTTTCAGGCGCATAACGGTATACAGTAATGCCTACGCCACGGGCATTGCGCTCTTTGGTTGTGCGTGATCCAACATAAGCAAACCGAGGGGTATGCGACCGTTTGTTATTGGTCATCTTGCTTTTATCACTGGTAGCAGCAGCGTGTGCCGGGAGGGTGAAGCCACCAGCCAATACACCGCCTGCCGCGAGCGCAGAAAGCTGAATGAATTGACGGCGGAGCATCGAGTGACGCGGGAATTCGGATGAACTCATGGTGTGGTTCTCTGTTGTTTTTATTATTGATCAGGGTTGTGCTCATGCCGGACGGAAGCCGACATGAGCACGGGCTGGATCAGAGGACTTCAGGAATCCGTACCCAGCCCTCCATCAGACGGCGAGCACTGCGGCTCATCACAGCCTTGTCCACACTCCAGGCACCGTCCTCCAGCACAGTTTTTGCGCCTACTGCCACGCTGCCAGCGGTATGCCCCATACGAACTTGACGATCCCCGATGTCACCCACGATACGATTCACCAGCGTGCCGTCGAGAGCTGCCGCGACGGCGACAGCGACTGCACCCGTACCCGTAATCGCATGGTGAAGTTTGCCCATCGACAAGATCCGGGCGATCACATCGATATCACCAGGTTCAACGAGCTTGCCGCCTGCCGCCTGATAGGCCTGAGGCTTGGCCACGAAGCACAGCTTCGGCGTGTGCGGACGCAGACGAGTTGCCTCTTCGGCGGTGGCGGCCAGTCCCATGGCAACGGTGCAGTGGGCACGGATGGTTTCGCAGCGTGCCAGCAGCTCAGCGTCCCCATTTACCTGATCCTGAGTTTCGGTGCCCTTCAGGCCCACTCGGTCAGCTTCAACGAAGATGGTAGGGTTACCAGCGTTCAACAACGTGACGGGCATATTGCCAATGCCTGGAATATCCAGTTCGTCGATGGCGTTACCCGTCGGCAGGATGCTGCCCCCCGAGCCGCCTGGTTTAAGAAACTCCAGCACGACTTCAGCAGCGGGGAACGCCACACCGTCGAGCACGAAATCACCTTCTTCCAGAACCTCGCCGTTGCGCATAGGCACATGCGCGATGATGCGTTTCTGGATATTGGCCTGCCATATACGGACGACGGCGATGCCATCGCGAGGCGCATCTACCAGACCTTCAGAGATGGCGTATGGGCCGACAGCCGAGCTCAGGTTGCCGCAGTTGCCCGACCAGTCGATCACTGGCGTCTCGATGGCCGGAGCCCCGAACAGGTAATCCACGTCACAATCTTCGCGACTGGATTTACCGATGATCACCACCTTGCTGGTACTGGAGGTCGCACCACCCATCCCGTCGATCTGCTTGCCGTACACATCCGGGCTACCGATCACGCGGAGCAGGATGGCATCTCGCTCTTGGCCTGCAGGCGGCAGATCCTTGTCGAGAAAGAACACACCCTTGCTGGAGCCGCCACGCATGTAAACGGCTGGAATACGTCTTTGAGTCATTTGATATCTCCTGCGACAAATCAGCGACACATCAGTTAGCGGATGCGTTCTTCATGCTCTCGATCAGCAGTTGCGGCAACAGACCACCGCTGCGGAAGTAACGTACGTCCTCAAAGGTATCCAGACGGCTCACGACAGTGACGCGCTCGATTTCGCCATTTTCGCGCTCGATCACCAGAGTGACCTTGGCGCCTGGCTGGAAGTCATCTGTGATGCCTTCCACGCTGAAGGTTTCCCGGCCATTCAGACCCAGGCTTTGACGCGAGACACCCTGCTCGAACTGCAGCGGAAGAATGCCGAGACCCGCCAGGTTGGTACGGTGGATACGCTCGAAGCTCTCAGCCACAACGACGCGCACACCCAGCAGGCGCGGGCCTTTAGCCGCCCAGTCACGAGACGAGCCGCTACCATACTCTTTGCCGGCGACAACGATCAGGGACTGCTTGCGATCGGCGTAGATCTCGGCAGCCTGGAAGATGGTGGTGACCTCTTTCTCAGGCAGCAGCAGCGTCCATGGGCCTTCACGACCATCTTCGAGCAACTCATTCTTGAGGCGCGGGCTGGCGAAGGTGGCGCGCTGCGCAGCCTCATGGTTGCCGCGACGTGTGCCGTAGGAGTTGAAGTCAGGTACCGCGATACCGTGCGATTGCAGGTACTGGCCCGCATCGCTTTCCGGAAGGATCGCACCCGAAGGAGAAATGTGGTCGGTAGTGATGTTGTCCGACAGCATGGCAAGGACGCGCATGTTGCTCAGGTCTTTGCTCGTGTCGGTGGCCGTCACCGCATCGCTCCAGTATGGAGGTTTGCGGATGTAGGTGCTGTTCGCTTGCCATGCGTACTGGTCGCTGACACCGGCGCGCAGGTCGCTGGCAATCAGGCCGGCTTCGCGAGGGACGTCTTCATACGCCTTGTCGAACAGGTCGGCGGTGAGGTTTTCAGCCTCGATAGAGGTCAGTTCCTCGTCGGTTGGCCACAGCTCGTGCAGGTAGACAGGCACACCGTTGTCATCCACGCCCAGCGCGTCTTTTTCCGGGTCGATCAGGTAGGTACCGGCGATAGCGTAAGCAACGATCAGCGGCGGCGACATGATGAAGACTTCGCGAGCCAGTGGGTGAACACGGCCTTCAAAGTTACGGTTACCGGATGTCGCAGCCACGGTTTCCAGCTTGCGAGTGCGGATCTCTTCTTCGATCTCAGGGCTCAGCAGTGGGCCCGACATACCGTTACAAGTTGTGCACCCGTAGCCAACCAGGTTGAAGCCCAGTGCATCCAGATCCTTGTTCAGACCCGAACGTTCCAGGTAATCAGCAACCACCATCGAACCTGGCGCAAACGAAGTTTTTACCCATGGGGCGCGCTTCAGACCACGCTTACGGGCGTTGCGTGCCACCAGACCAGCGGCGATCACACCACGTGGGTTGGAGGTGTTGGTGCAGCTGGTGATGGCAGCCAATACGACCGAACCATTGTCCAGGCCAGTTGGTAGATTAGTTGCCGGTGCCTTCTGACCCAGCACAATACGCTGGTGAGGCTGTTTCGGGCCGGCGATAGAACGCGCCACGGTGCCGAGATCCAGAGTAACGACTCGGTTGTACTCAACCTCGCCAAGGCTGTCATGCCACAGGCCTTGAGCACGAGCATAGGCTTCGGTCAGGCCCGAGATCTGACCGCCGCGACCGGTCATGCGCAGGTAATGCAGCGTGCGGTCGTCGATGGCAAACATGGCAGCGGTAGCGCCGAACTCAGGCGCCATGTTCGACAGGGTGCCTCGGTCAGCAAGAGACAACTGTGGAACACCTGGGCCGAAGAACTCCAGGAACGAGCCAATCACGCCAGCTTTGCGCAGAAGCTCGGTCAGAGCCAAAGCGATGTCCGTTGCCAGGTAGCCTTGGGGCAAGGTGCCTTCCAGACGCACACCGACAATTTCAGGCAGACGAAGCATCAGGGATTTACCCAGCATCGCTGCTTCAGCCTCGATACCACCGACACCCCAACCAAGCACGCCGATGGCATTGATCATGGTGGTGTGGCTGTCGGTGCCGACCAGCGTATCCGGGAACGCCCACAGCTCACCATCACGGCGCTGAGTGCCAATTACGGTAGTCAAGCGTTCCAAGTTGATCTGGTGAAGGATGCCTTTGCCCGAAGGAATGATCGACAGATTGCTGAATGCCTTGTTGCACCAGTCCAGGAACTGGAAACGCTCGGCGTTGCGCTCACGCTCAATGGTTTCGTTATCGGCGAGTGCACTGGCGTCACCCCAGCGTTCTACGTTGAGCGAGTGATCCACTACAAGGTGGGTCGGAGTGACAGGGTTGACCAGCCTTGGGTCGCCGCCTTGAGCAGCGACGGCGTCACGTAAACCCGCGAGGTCGACCAGCGCCGGCGTACCGAGCAGATCCTGCAGAACGACGCGAGCTGGACGGAAAGGAATGTCGAATTCTTTAGAGCGGGCGCAGATGACTTTGAGCGCGGCTTCAGGGTCAGCCTCTCCACGCAAAACGTTCTCGGCAAGGATTCGCAAGCTGTAGGGCAGCTTCGCGTAATCACCACCCAGGTCGGTCACGACCCCACGGATGTCGCTGACACGGTACTCGATTCCGTTGGCGGAAACGATTTGACCCTTTGACTTAGGCATTGACTATTCCTCACAAACAACACGGGTAACGTTCTTGTGGGACGCATATTGCACTTTGTGATGATATAGGTCAATGTTGACTCATCCGATTCATCTCGTTTGAGTGTCGGACGTACCCAAGCAACGATTTCTACTGCGCATGCTCGCTCCTTCGACGTAGCGCCCAGTCAGGTACGGTAGAAAAAATAAAGATAAGAAAAATCGAGGCCCGCCATGATCAAGCTCTTTTGCCCCCGCTCCACCACCACTCCCATTTGGATCGAGCCGGTCTCGACCTGAGACCTACTGCGCTATCCAGGCCATATGGCCGACCAGAGCCACATAGATCTAAAAAATGGGAGTTCGACCGTGCTAACAGTCCTTGGCTTTTCAATGGTTATCTGTTTCATGTACTTGATCATGACGAAGCGCCTTTCTGCGCTCATCGCGTTGATCTTGATACCTATCGTTTTCGCGCTGATCGGAGGCCATTACGTAGGCCTCGGTGCCATGATGCTCGACGGCGTCAAAACACTTGCTCCAACCGGCGTGATGCTGACCTTCTCGATTCTCTACTTCGGTATAATGATCGACGCTGGGCTGTTCGACGGGCTCGTCCGCTTCATCTTGAAAGTGGTGAAAGGCGACCCTCTGAAGGTCTCGGTAGGCACTGCGGTGCTGACGATGCTGGTGTCGCTGGATGGTGACAGCTCGACTACCTACATGATTGCCTGCGCTGCATTCCTGCCGCTGTATCAGCGACTGGGGATGAGCGTGCTGGGCATGACATGCTTGGTGAACATTGCCAGCGGGATCATGAATATCTCGCCGTGGGGTGGGCCAACTGCTCGCGCAGCAGCAGCGCTGCATGTGGATGCAATGGAGATTTTCCTGCCCATGATTCCTGGCATGCTGCTAGGTTGCGCCTGCCTCATCTTTACTGCTGTAGTCATTGGGCGCAAAGAGCGTGCGCGCATTGGCATTCTTGATATGGACGGTCTTCATCACGGCCCTGTGTCGCTGGGCAATGGATCAGCAGAGCAATGTGATGAAAATCGTCGTCCGAAAATGTTTTGGCCGAATTTGATCTTGACGCTAGGCCTCATCACTTGCCTGATCATTGGCGCAATGCCTATCCAGATCCTGTTCATGGTCGGCTTCGCCATTGCCATCATGCTCAACTACCCGAACATTGAGCAGCAAAAAGCACGTATTGCCGCTCATGCGACGAATGTGTTGGCAGTTACAGCAGTCATTTTTGCTGCGGGCATTTTCACGGGGATCCTTTCCGGAACCGGCATGGTGGACTCAATGGCGAAAAGCTTGCTGCATGTAATCCCACCAAGCTTCGGCCCGTTCCTGGCTGTCTTCACCGCCCTCGTTAGCCTGCCGTTTACATTCTTCATGTCTAACGACGCGTTCTACTTTGGCATCCTTCCGGTGATCGCACAGACTGCAGCCCAATACGGGATAACTCCACTAGAAATCGCGCGGGCTTCGGTTGTGGGTCAACCCGTCCACCTACTCAGCCCGCTGGTGCCATCGCTCTATCTGCTCGTTGCCTTGGCCAAAGTAGATCTCGGAGATCATCAACGCTTCGCGCTCAAATGGGCTATCTTGGCCAGCCTCGGCCTGTTGGTGGGCGGCCTTCTGTTTGGGGCATTTCCCTTCTATCAGGTTCGGTAAGCCCCGCTGGACGTCATAATTGAGGCGGAGGCCAAACGGTCTCTGCCACAGCGTAAAATGACGCGCTAGAATGGGCTTTCTTCGGTTCAGATCTCTGTGGTTTCCGACCTAATGCCTCTAAGCCCGCTGCAAGCACGCATCGCGCGTGACATCGTTTCCCACGTCCGACGTGAACGCTTCGCTGTTGGCCATCATCTGGTTGAATCACAGCTCGCGAACACACTGAATGTGTCGCGCACGCCTGTGAAGTTTGCCCTGGGCCATTTGGTTGAAAAGGGTATGCTGACCTACGACCGCAACAGGGGATTTTTCCTCGCGCGAGCCAGTGACGACTTGAGCGACCTTGTCTCTGAAGTCATGGAGAAGAGCGACGATCCTCTGTACCTGACGCTTGCAGAACTTCGCCTCAGTCGGCAGCTTCCTGAACTGTTTACCGAGATCGAATTCATGCGGCAGTTCGATGTGTCCAGAGCAGCTCTGAGGGCCGTGCTGTCTCGGATGCAGCAAGAAGGGTGGGTTGAACAGCGTGCAGGCCAAGGGTGGCGTCTGCTTCCCATGATCGACTCTGTTGAGGCTTACGAAGAAAGCTACTCCTTCCGAGCGACCGTCGAACCTTCTGGCCTTTTGTCACCGACTTTTCAGATTGATCGCGAGACGTTGGCGGCATGTCGTAAGCAGCAGGAATTCATCGCGAACGGCGGCTACCTGACCATGACGCCTCAGGAGCTTTTTGAGGCCAACTCCCAGTTCCACGAGACATTGGCAGCGTGCTCGGGTAACCGTTTCCTGCAGCAGACTGTCCGCCGTCTCGACCAGTTACGACGCCTGGTGGAGTACCGCCAGGCCAGCGCACGCACACCCCGTAAAGGCCAAGCGGAAGAGCACTTAGCGATTCTCGATTGCCTGGAACGTGGCGACCGCTTGGCTGCTGCTGACCAGATGCGGCGCCACCTTGAACAAGCTCGCCGACACAAAGTCGATCCTGCTTTGTTTGAATGAAATTTCCACTTGAATCACCCCTAGAGCGTTGACGCGATCAACCTGGTCGCATGCGCTCACTCTTGAGTTTTAATGACGTTGTTCGAGCTTGCGGTCTCCCTATTATCCCATGACGCGCCGATTGACTTATGTTTTCATATAAAACATTCAGCACAAGACTTACGAGCGCTCGCTTTAGTGCCAGTTCCCAGTTCGATCACGCCGTTAGACGAGGTCGCGCTCAAGCTTTGTAACCGTCCGGCAAACATATCCTCCTCGCACTACTGCTAAAGGCCATGGTTTCCACCTAGAAGGATTTGGGCTGGTGCAACTTGCCGAGAACGTGGTTTCCGAACATCTGCGAGACGGTCGGCTGGTCGAAGTGCTTGCTGATTGGCAGCCTGCTTCGGTTCCTTTGCACCTGCTATACCCGCCTCAGCGCTTTCTTTCCCCGGTCGTGAGCGCATTTGCTGACTGGATAGCGGGCTCGTGCGTTGATAGCAACGACGACGGTTCAAAGAAAGCATTGATCGAGGTGCCGGCGATAGTTGGCGATGTCCTGCTCAATCTGCGGATTCTTCACGACGTCGTTGGCGACGAAGGTGGGCAGTGCTTCCAACCCGAGGAATTGATTGGCTTTGTGAAAGTGCAGATAGACGCCCTCTACCCCTACACCGTGGAAAAACTGCTCCGGGTCGTCGAAGGCTTCCAGTGGCGCGTTCCAGGTCAGCGACAGCATGTATTTCTTGCCCTGCAACAGGCCACCACTTCCATACTTTTTCGAGGCGTCGCTACTTGAGCGGCCATCGCTGGCATACAGGACGCCATGGCCCGCGCTGAAGACTTCATCGATGTAGCGCTTGACAACCCAGGGCTCGCCCATCCACCAACCGGGCATCTGATAGATGATGACATCGCTATTAGCGATTTTCTGAATTTCCTCGTCAACCGAGTAAGAAGCGTCGACCACTGTAGTGGAAACGCTATGGCCGAGTGCTGTGAGGTGCTCAGTCGCCAGTGTGGCGAACATATTGTTGAGTTCGCCCTTGGCGAATTGGAATGGCTTTGCGCCGTTGATAATCAGTACGTTGCTCATACATATTACTCAGTGATTACATTGGGGTCTTGATAGGACGACTTGGTCGGTCTCGACACGTATCAGTCATGTTTACCGGTCAGTGGCATGGCACGATGGTGCTTTTGCGACGAGCGGGTTCGAGCTGAACGTTACGCCCAGCCAGCATCCCGGTGAATGCGCCCGCAATAGAAATTGCGGCTGTAATCAGCAGCGGTGCTGCCCAGCCACCCGTCCAGTCGTGCAGTTGGCCCAGCACTAAGGGGCCTGCGGCCGCCATCAAGTAGCCAACGCATTGCGCCATTCCTGAAAGTGCCGCTGTGTCACCCGAATGTTTTGTGCGCAAGCCGATGAATGTCAGGCCCAACATCATGCTTGCACCAGAGCCAAAGCCCATGAATGCGGCCCACAACATGGCGTAGCCTGGGGCATATAAAAGCCCGATCAGAGATGAGGTGGTTAAGAGGCTGACAGTAGCGGCGGCCAATCTCTGGTCGTTGAGACGGCGAAGCGTGGCCGCCAGAACCAATCCGGGGATGGCTGTGCTCAGTTGAAGCGTTCCGTGTACTGCTCCTGCCTTATCCGGGGTTATGCCATGATCCATCAGAATGGTCGGCAGCCAGCCTACGGCGACATAAAAGGGCATCGCGTTCAGCCCCATGAAGAGCGTGACCTGCCATGCAAGCGGCGAACGCCATACGGCCACGGTTGCCACTTGTTTCGGGCCAGACAGATTCACGTGTTCGTGCTTTTTCAACTGCGGGAGCCACACAACCAGCGCCAACAATGGGGCGGCGATCAACAAACTCAGGGCAACAGGCCATCCCCAGGATTGGGTGAGGGGAATTATCACTGCAGATCCCACCGCGCCCCCTGCGCCCATCGTAATGGAGTAAGCGCCGGTCATGGACGCCATTCTCTTTGAGAAGTCGCGTTTGATCAGGCCGGGGAGCAGTACGTTGCCCAGGGCTATGCCGGTGCCAATCAGTATCGTACCGGAGTACAGCGCCCATGCGCTGCCTACGGAACGGAGCAGAATGCCAGATGACAAGACCAACAGTGCACCGAAGAGCGTGCGCTCGATTCCGAACCGGCGGGCGACCGACGCGCTGAGCGGGGAAAAGGCGGCAAAAGCCAGGAGAGGCAGTGAAGTAAGTAGGCCTAGAGCCGAGGCGCTCAAGCCAAAATCTTTCTGGATGAGCGGCAAAACAGGCGCGATGCTGGTAAAGGGAACGCGCAAGTTTAAGGCAATAAGCAGAATGCCCGCGACGAGCGCAACGGTCTGCCACTTATTTTTTGTAACTGACATATTCTCTAGCTGTCCTCTGAAAAGAAGACCACTGTAGAGAGGTTCAGAATTATGTAATATAGATATCAAGACACCTGATACCTAAATTATGCCAAGCTCAAAAAATGTCGTTTCCTCACCGGAAGATTTCGATTCAAATCTCTTCGATCAGGCTGCGATTGCGCTCAAGGTTGCGCCTGCCCTCAATGATTCGGTTGCCCGCGCCCACGATCATCGCAAAGGCCAGCTAATCCTCTCTTTGCACGGAGCGGTGAGCTGTGAGGTGCAGAACGCACTTTGGCTTGTGCCTCCCCAACATGCAGTATGGATTCCCGGCGGCACGCCGCACAGTTGCCGCATGACCGAAAACGCCCGCACTTGTTTTTTGTTTATTGAACCCGGTGCAGCAGAGATGCCTGAAGCCTGCTGTACGGTTGCCATTACACCCATTGTCCGAGAGATGATCCTTCACCTCGCAGAGCAGGAACCCTCCAGTCTTTCCGAGGGCAAAACTGCGCGGCTGGTTGCAGTACTGCTTGAGCAGCTTTCCGATGCTCCGCTGAAAGAGCTGCATTTGCCGATATCAGACCACCCCAAGATCAAACAAATCGCGGATACGCTCTTTGCAGACCCCGGTGACCGAACCACGTTGCGCGAGTGGGCCAATCGGCTTGCAACGAGTGAGCGAACGCTGGCCAGACTGGTGGAAAGTACGACTGGGCTGAGCTTCGGACGCTGGCGCCAGCAACTGCATCTGATGATCGCACTGAGTCATCTGGCAGAAGGCGTACCCGTGCAGCGTGTGGCAGGCACCCTGGGCTATGACTCTGTTAACGCCTTTATCACAATGTTCAAGAAAGCCTTGGGAAAACCGCCCACTCTGTACTTTTCCTCTCTGCGATAGTGCTCTGCTTGTTGAACATCCAGACTGCGCGCAATGTGCGACGAATACGCTGACATCGACAGCACCTAGAACCAGTGTTTGCAGGCAATACCGTTGGCGAGAATCAGTTCTACTTCGACCATGCCCGGCTGATGGAGGCCCACTACGCCGTCTCAAAGAGTTCGACTCAATACCCGATCGCGATCCCAGGACGCGTGGGTAAGATCAAGCGGGGTGCCGAGGGCGATCCCACGCTCAATGTCATGAATCTCGAACGACTCAGGGTGACCCAGGATCCCAACGAACCCCACAAATGGTATTAGCCTAGAAGTGTGTGTGTGGGCGGCCAAGGCAAGCGGGTTTGATGGGCTAAGCGAAAACGACGAGTTCATAACATCTGTCTGTGGAAAGCACCTCCCCCGGCCCAGAGCAAGGCCATCAAGGCGGGATTCCTCAAGACCTTCACTAACCGGCGCCTGGCCATGACGTTGTCCCTGAAATCTCAGATCGTCAAAATCTGACGACCAGCTTTACCATGCGGAAGATGACACGTAGCCTTGATTCGGGCTAGCCGCACCCCAGCCTGGAGAGGGTGTAAACCAGAAAAATAACCTGTAAACCACCAAGGTTAACAAGTCACTTTCTGGGTTTACAGGTCGAGCTGAATAGACTCAATTTGAGTCCGAATTGGGTGCCGGCTCTCACCGATTTTGCCTTCCATCCAGCTCCACATGGCGAACTTCGCTAGCGTAGGGGGGTAACGTCCACAGCTCTTTGACTCAATTTAAATATCATTTTGGATATGTGGTAGGTGACCTCCAAATTCTGGGTAAGCAATCATCTGACTAGTTTTATGGTCAATCTTCTATCTGCGCAGGGGCGAGCCAGTTCACCCTCTCTCCCCCCATGTTGCGAAGTATCCAGCCTGCTAGCGAATTAACAGTCTCGTCAGTAAGTGCAGGTGCTCATCGTCATCCAGAGAAATCGCAACCGACCCCGATCGCGACAACTCGACCTGCACAGGCACTGAGTCGTACATGTAGACGATTTTGATCTTGTCGATCGGCGCCGAGCGCCCACCTGTGATCTCCAGCAATTTCGTCATCGCATTACCGGTCGAGGCGATATCCACCCGGTAGCTGCTTTCGATATCAAAGGTGACCGCGCCGGATACGATGCGCTTGGCCATGACCCTCGTGAGGCGCTTGTCGGCCTTCAACTGTTGGTAGACCGACAAAATATCTGGCTTCACTATCTCCAGGGCGAATGTTGTCCCGGCTGCGGCCCGGATAAGCTCAACGAACGGCTTCAGATCCTTGGGCGGCGAACTCATGCAGATCGAAAAACGATCCGCCCCCAGCGATTCGAACACCATGTCAAAGCTGATGAACGTCGAGTAACTCGACTCAACCGTCTCACCAAGAGGGTTCGTGAAAGACTGCGTGATATCCCGCTGCTCGTGGTACCGAAAGGTGGCCTTGCCATCCAGGATTTCAAGAATCTCGACGCCGAGCCGATTCTCGTCGTTGAACGGCTGCTGCCGAAGGCCATGAACAAGGGTCTGAAAGTCAATACGAGCGGTCAGAACCCAGAGTTTCAGCCGCTTTGACTTCATGCCATCAAGCTCCTTTCGATGTCGTCCAGTGTCTTCTGCGCCGCTTCCTCCAAGCGGATCTTGAGCTTCTGCTCAAGCACCGGCTCAGCGCGTACGGGGTTCTTGGCGTATTTTCCGTTGTTGTAGTTGTAGACACCTTTGACAATGTAGGAAAAATCGCAGTACTTGGCCTGATTGCCAAATTGAGCCTCGAACTGAACGATCTCTGAACCTAAGGGCTTTTCGCGGGCTGTCCATCGAATCTTCCACATGTAGAAGCCGTGGCCCTCCAGCTCCATGAGCTGCTTGGACTCCAATACACCCTTGCCCTTCAGCGATGCCTTGTCGATGCGGATAATCTTGTGAACCTTGGCTTCAGGCTGCGGCCTGGCCAGCTCGGCTTCCGGATCGCCACCATCCGCTTCCTCACCCTCATCGCCTGAGTCAAACTCAACTGCATCCTCGATCACCAACGCCTCATCACTGAGATCCAGGTCATCATCATCGTGATCTTTAGGGTTGAATGTGGAGACGTCGACAACATCGACCACCTCCATGTCCTTGAGGTTGCGGATCAAGCTGCGAAGGAAATTTGTCCTGATGCCGGCGTCCGGGATTGCCTCCAGGGAGATGCTGCGAGTCGACACATCATTGTCAGTGACAATCTCGATCTGGGAATACAACTGATCGGTGATGTCCTTGAATTTCTCGTTCATGGGGCCGGTAATTTTCCAGCCGCTGCCCTGCTTCTCAAGGATGACCTCCGCCGTCTTCTCGACGACCTGGCGGAACTCAGCCTGGCTCAGATCAAGCTTCTGGTATTTGACGGTGAGCTTGAGCTGATCGCCATGGATGGCTACTTCAGCCTGCTCGTGCTGGTCATCCACAAGCCACTCTTTGACGGAGGTCAACGCGTCGGTCAGCTGATCTTTCGTAACCGCCGTAGTGACGACCACATTCGTGGTCTTCTCACGACTGTCACGGCCACCCACAAGGAGCGACAGGTTCCGATAGTCGTAGTAGTCATGGAACAGGGCACTGAACCGATTGGCCAGGAATTTCTTGTCTGACTCGTTGGAGATCACGATTCCCCTGGACAGGAAGACCTTCCGGAGCTCAGCGCTCGTCAGGCTTCGCTGCGTGAGCGCGTCATAGATCGCTTTGTCGGACGCGAAGTACAGGCTACCCATTCTCATGTCAGTCTCGCTCCCAGCCGATCGCTTCGGGCTTATAGTTCGGAATCGCGTGATTTACGATGTCCAGTTCGATCGCCTGCAGTTTCCGCTTGCGATTCTCGTCTTCGCCCCACTCAGTGACGTAGCTGTTGATGGCAGCGTTGAAATTGCTGAGGATGCTGCTGTGATGGTAGCGATTGGCAACCCTGATCCGGATCTTCAAGTCTTTGTTGGCGTTGAGGATCTGGAACCTGGACAGGGCGTCAAAGAGGTACCGGAATTCGATCTCACTGCTGCCATCGCGGCGATAGTAGATCAGGTAGCCTTCGCTATACGTTTCAGTCAGCTTCATGGCCTTTTCGCAGTACGAGATCACTTCCTTGTGATGGATGATCATGTACGGCGAAGCGATGAGCTCAGCCGTGGCCGCACGCTCCCAGTACTCGCCACTGGCCTTGTGCAACACGAGGTCAGGGTAATAGAAGGTGTAGTTGTCCTTCGGAAATGTCCCTGCCGCCCTGAGGGCATTCACATCGACCTGCAGCGTCTTCAGGTAATTGATCAGTGAAGGCTCGACGATATGAATCTGCTGAGAATCCTTGATGTGCAGGTTCTCGCCCTTGTAGTCCTTGAAGTGATCGTAGAAATTCTTGTCGTACTCGTCGTCGTGGTTGTACACGAACAGCATCCCACGAACCTCATACCTCTCACGCTTGGCCAAGTGGTAGCGCGTCTGCCACTCCGTCGAGGCACGCGCACAGTCGATGGTCTTGCCCAGAGATTTCAAGGCCTTCTTGATCGAGTCCAGCGTGATTGAGCCCACCGCGTAGCTCTTCAAATCGGTATGAAGGTAGACGGCTTTGTTCAGATAAGGGTCTGCGTACTTGAACACCACGTCAGTGGGATGCGTGTGTTCAGACTTCTTCAAGGGCGCGTGTGTTTCCTTCTTCACACAGCCGAAGTTGAGGTTCGCCGGCCCCTCTTTCTTCCAGCGGAAGAAGCTGAAGATCTCGTTGGAAACGAGCTCCGCGAGCCTCGCAATTTTTTCGGTTTCGCCGCCTGACATGGTCGTTCCTGTCACGAAATAAGTGCGCAGGAACGGAAGCGACCAGGGATTAAAAGCCCTTGCCGGGAAGGTGCGTCCTGCGGTGGGTATGGCTTCATGCCAGTACAAATTACCGCAAAACGCTGAAGCCGACCATCGTGACATCACCCCGCGATAAGGCTGCTCGTCGGGTTGGCAGCAGCTGATTCACCCCTGGCGCATCGCGAAAGTGGACAAAAAGTCATGAAATTGATGTTGAGAGCGCACTGGTTGGTCAACGACATGGGTTTGGCGGGTGACCGGGGCGAAGGGAGGCTGTGAGCCCTTGATTACGCGGCTTTGCGGGAGCAAGGGAGGGGTTCAGGGCCGTGCTGAGTAGCACAATAAGGCGATAAAAATACAAAAAAAGACATAAAAAACCTAAAAATAAGAACTTTTTGTCATTTCAAATTGTACTTTACAGTCAATACCATCCTGCTTCCTAGATTACATCACGATTCAGGAGTGTTGTCAATATATGCGTAAATCGAAGATTGCCTTGGTTGGCCAGGGCTCGAATCCACCCCCCAAGGCCCCGAAAAAGCAGCCAACCGCCGGTAATAGCATCGAGGCGATGCACAGCCTCACGCGAGTCAAATGCGAGCCACCCAGGCTCTACGAGACAGCCACAGGTGCACCATTGGATTTCTACAATGAGTTCACCGAGCACCTTTGGGGTGAGATCGGCATCAGTTGCTCGCGCAACGCGGCCATTGCGATGGAGAGAGGTGGGCGGGTCTTCACCGAGTTCCTCTACGAAACCGGCACCCTCTCTGGCCGACTCGACCCTGCGACTGCATCGAAAACCATGCACCTTTTCCCGTCATATCTCATCGATGGTGCGCAGGCCAAAGACCCGATCGTCCGCCAGGCATTCATCCGAACGGGCCGCAAAACGATCTCCCCCAAGTCTGCCGGGCAGTACATCGCAGGCGCCAATCGCATGCTGAACGTCTGCAGCGCGATCTCGTTCGAGCAGGCAGAACTGACCTCCGTGCTGACCGGCCTGCCTCCTCAGACTCAAACCAATGCGCTGCCGGAACTCAATCCCAGGCTGCGCAGCCCTCAGGAATTAGCTCAAATCCATGCCAACACGCTGCAGGTCAAACCCACCCTTGGTGCCGGCGCAAAGGTAGCCCGAGGCGGCCTGCGTGCCCCGAAGGTCAAAAAAGACCGGAAGGCCAAGCACATTGGCTTCCCACATATCCTACCCATGCTTGAGAACGCCCCAACGCCATTGGACGGTTTGATCTGGAGCTTTGGACTTGGCAGCCTGAGGCTGTCGGAAGCGGTTGGGGTTCGCCTGGAGGACGTTGACGTTCACAAGAGGATCATTCGCGTAGAAGACCCTAATGGCCTACGTGATACGACGAACAAGGGAAGCTTTGGGTTCAAAGGTCGCAAGACTGCTGTCGTCACGATGTTCGAGCCGTTCAAATCCATTTTCTGGCAGAAGCTGGCTGATTACATGGCTGTGCGCCCCTGCTCCGACAGCCCATGGCTACTGCTATCGCTTGATGAAGACACCTACGGCGCACCTCTCTGCAAGCTCAATTCGAACACCGTCAACAAGGCGATCAACCGCCGCATTCAAGCCACCCAGAAGAAACTGAAGTTCGTCGCTCCCCAGGGAAACTACTCGTCCCACGACTTCCGGCACCTCTTCGGCGTGTGGGCGCGCAACTACGTTATGGTGCCGGGCCGACCTAAGCCGGGCCTCGATCTACCTGAAATCCAGTTGCTGATGGGTCACGCCGACCTCCGGAGTACCGAGATCTATGCCGCAGATCTGGGCATCAACACCCTTGTGGACGTCGATGCTGCCAACGAACTCGTGTACCACCAAGGCAAGGGCGAAAGCATTGACCACTACCGTGGCCTGGCCTACGCGCGCTTGAGCGAAGAACTGCTTGAGCGGGGCCCAGAAGCGTGATCAACACCACCGACAGTATCACCCTGCACGGCGATGATGTCCTTGAGAGCGCTGCGGCAATCCTGGAAGAGCTGGCTCAGAAAGCCATGGAGGCCGAGAACGTTGCGGGGAAAACCAATCCCGAGCTTCTGAAGGATATGCAAGCCAGACATCGCCTGGCCTTAACCATCTTCCTGAGGCATCGTAAAGGTCGAGCTTTGACCTATCAGGAGCTCACAACGCTCTACAGGCTCTGCCTCGTACCGGACAAACAGCTCGATCTTGCAATGCCCTTGTACGTACAGCTTACGGGCGAGCATACATCACCTCCCAAAGATGTAAGCGGACTTCGCATCCCCATCCGGGCGATGTTCGTACTCTTATGGTCGAGGGGAAACGCCACCCTCCCCTACAGCTTCAACCTGAGTGGTGTATGGCCCAAGTATCCCGAGATGATTGGCAGATCTGAGGATTTCATTCACGAGATCACTGGAATTAAAGAGTCGCATCAGAAGCGCTGCAGTCGAACATTCCAGTATCGCGTTAACTGGAAAAAACCTGAAGATGTGGTATTCGAAGAGTTATGGGAGGCAGCTCCTGCAGTTGTTGACAAACAACGTCAAATAAAAAGCAAAGCTAAGAAGGGCGGTATATGCCTTCACTTTTCCTATTTATCTTGGCTTCACCTATTCGCCCAAAAATATCCGGCGATTGTAAGTCCTGATCAAGCGCGACTGCTTGAGGGCTATCATACTCACTTAAGCACGACAAGGATTGAAGAATCGAGCGCCGAAATCAGAAAATCTTATGAGGAGTTTGCAAAACACTGGGGCTCGATCGACCCTAATCAATCAAAAAGCGAAAACCTCAAATGGAGAAGGGCACGCTATAACTCAGGGCTGGATGGCCGCAAGAAGAGGAACCAAAAAAAATCTGAGGAAAAACTTGCCCGCAATACAAAAAGCTGGGAAGCGCAGAGTGTACTCTCTCCCGAAGAGTACGCGGTTCTTCCTGGTCGCAGGCGCCCCACCAGCGGTACATACGAATGGATTGAGGGTTATTACAACACCCCACAAAACCCGCACATTGAGGAAAATTTACTCTCATGGATCAAAGCAGGAAATCTGCATTTTGGCCATATCGAAGAACTCGCGAAGACCACTCGCCGGCAAGAGATTGGCTATATTCATATCTTGATGGACTACCTGGGCAGGTATCTGCCCGCATGGCTGAGCAAACATCCAGAAAGCGGTATCGAATTCCCGACCAATATTGAGGAGTTCCATCGCTCCATATTTTGGCATCGCACGAGCAAAAATACCAAGCTCACTAACAACGAAGATAACTCCGAGGTCGATCTTCCCCTCACGCTGATGCAGTTTTATGACCTCAAGCGGAGCATTAAAACCAAAGCACACTTCATCTTTTCTGTATGGCGTTTTTTTGAGGTCGCGATAGCGAACGGTAGCGAATTACTGCCAAACGGCAAAGTACTGATCAGCGGGCCCTACAAAAACCCAATCCATCCAGAGCTGGACTCACCTGGAAGTGGCCCGTCGGGAAAAAGTGACAAGGTTCCCTTGCCCATTAACTCCATGATGATGGTTGAAGCCTACATGTTGGCACTCGATGCGGTCGGAGTCGAACTCCAGAACAAATGCATCAAAGGCTTACTGAGTTTCCAAGACACCTTGGATCTGAAAAACAGCGTCTGGATTGACATTGAGAAATACGGAATTTCGTACTCCATCAAACTGTGGAACCCTGATGGCAGTTCTGAAGCCCTGGAGATCCCCCTCAAAAAAATCATCAACGCGTACTCTTGGAAGAATGAAAAGTTCAAATCCAGTAACGGGGAAGTATACGTACCATGGTTATCGCAGGTGAGGATGCTCACAGTGGCCCTGTTTTCAGGCCTACGCTTGCAAAATTGCCAATGGCTTGATGTTCGCAGCTTCGATAAATACTATGATCATTCCCTGAGGGGGAGTCTGAGTAGCTGTATCCTTTATGTCAACACGGACAAAAACGGCAATAGCCGTCCTGTGACTTTGCCTTACAAAGTCATGGACGTGCTGCTTCAAGAGCGCCATTTCCAGACAAGAGAATACGGCAAAAAATACACAGGCATTTATTACGAGAAAGACCCCAATAGCACTAATAAATATAAAAAAATCCACCCCCTTTTCAGAAGTCCCTGGCTCGCGAACGGCGCACCGTTTTCCGATGCATCATACGCCCTCAAGTGGACGTTGATACTTCGGGGCTTTCAGGAGGTGTACAACAGCTTCGTATCCCCTGAAAATCGCCATGATTTCGTGGAGCAAACAGCCAGTGGGAATTGGTCAGCAGTACACACTCCCCATGCGTTGCGTGCGACGTGGATTACTCATCGCCGCATTTATGCCTACCTCGACTACGCCATTATCGGAGGACAAGTCGGCCACGCACAGCGGTACACGTCCGCTCATTACGTAGTGCCGACTAAGCAAGAAACGCTGGCACTGATTGATTCCGCCAACCAAGCGGTTTCGGCGCACGCATTCGCGGCTCTGACCGGACGGCCTCCCGCCCCGTCATCGCCCAACTCAGCCCTAGTCAAAGGCTGGACACAACATCGTGAAGAGACCGTGCGCGACCAGCATCTTGTCTCTGTAATCCCTGATATTTTGGATGCCGATGAAACTGGCCTGGACTTGATTGCCAGCACGAAAACTCAGCGCATCAAATTTCTAGACTGTTGCATGTGCGCACTTGATGGCGAGTGCCCAAAAAAACTGATGGCTTTCACCCGGAAGGCTCGTACCTGTGGTATCTGCCCTTACGCTGTCTTCGGTGTCGATCACCTGCCTGGCCTTAACGCAAAAGTCCGCGACCTTGCTAACCGTGCTGAAAACCTCAAACCTAGGCTACAGCAGACACTAAAGTACCAGCCCAACTCATCCAACGCCGAGATAATTTACGACGAACTTTCGCTGTGCACTCTGGAGCTGGCTGGCTATCGTCAAGTCATCCAAATTCTTGAAAAAAAATGGCGAGAAGAAAAATTTCCTAAAGGCTACATCGCTCGTCATCGCGACCTTGCTAACGCTGTTCGTCACAGTGTCGATATGGCAGATCCCAAGCAGCGCGTTATTTCGATGCTGATAGATTCCTCCCAGTTTCCAGCATTCGCATCAGAACATTACCCCCTGATTCTTGATGAGCTCGCACGTAATCCGGAGTTCCTCCAGGTTGCCAACCAACCGTTCGAGGAAAGGGAAATCTACATCGGGCAGATCTTGTCGATCATGGGCGGTACAGGCCTTACATTTGAGGAAATCTCCGCGTATGCGCTGAGCAAGCCCTCCGCCCTTCTCCTCAACCATCAGGCCTCAATGGCAGGGGCAAATTGAGATGACCAGGCGAGCTCGTGTGTCCAAGTTAGGTGAATTGGCCAGGCGAGCTTGCAGGACTGCGCGAAACTGACCATGAAAGGAACACCCACTAAAGCTCCGACTGCTCGAACACCCAAAGAGCGACGAGGTGAAGCACAACTCAAGGCAACGATTGCTCGAATCCATGCCGCCTTGCAGGTGCTTCAACAACAGGCTGAGCCCTTCAAAAACATCAGCCAGCTGGCTGATGAAGTCGCTCGTATCTGCGGCGTCGACCGCAGCCTGCTCTTGAAGCGTGGAAAGTCATACAGGAAGTGCCTCGACGCTTACCCAGGGCTCCTTGGCGATGGAAGTGCCCCACCCACCCCATACAACACGCACATAGATCCACTGCATCCGGTCATGATCCGAAACACCCAGTTGGAGGAGGAGAACGCCAAGCTTCGCAACATCGTGGACGATTTGTCGAAACGCCCCATGCAGGCTGCCCGGTCTCAGGACGTTGCTACCAAGGCCAGCGGAGTGGCTGAGTACCAGCGCGAGTATGAAGTGACCTGCCAGTTGGTGGACAGGATCCTCGATCACAAGCGGGCCATTCGGATCATAAACGACACCCTGACCGACCTCTCAGATGTCAGCGGCATCCCGAAACCGATAGCCGACTCAACACTCATTGCCCCCTATGTCGAATGGAAGAATGCCCGTGCGTGAACTGAATGATCGTATCTCCAAGGCTGAGGCTGAGGCTGAAGTTGGGTTGGGAGTTGGGGCTAGGTCAGCTGGGAGTGCTTCTGTAGGTGCTTCTGGAGTCGGTTCTGGAGGCGGTTCGCCGCATGAGGTGCTACGCGCCATGGAACCGGAACTGGAGTCGGCGAAGAGGCTGCGCCAGGTAGCCCTGGAGATCATCGAGTCAGGTAAGAGCGTGCGGATGCGGGCCGGCAAGATAAACCTTGCATGGCTGGCCGGGACGGTGGGGCTTACCAGGCAAGTCTTTTACGAGGGGCGTGGCGGGCCAGAGCTGTCCCAGATTGCAGAGCTGCTGCTGGAGCATGTGCGATCCCAACCCTCCACCAAGGCCCATTCGCAGTACGACAAATCGCTGGCCAGCTTACGAACCGAGATCCAGCTGCTCAGAACCCAGCTGCGAGATGCCGAGCGTGGCTTGCAGCGTGCGGCTTTCCGGGAAGAGATCATTCGGTCAGGGAAGATCCTCACGTTCTGACTGGGCCCTAGGCAGGCCCCGCTTCGCGGCTTCACAGCAGCTTTCGTCCAGCTTCATTTCCCTGTCTTTCTACCCAACGGTGCATCAGGCCAATGGCAAAGTACTACTTCGTCCGGAAATTCACGCTCACGCTGGATGGCGAGCGGCAATTCCATCTCCTATCGCTGGCCACCGGGACATCCTTCAAGGCGTGGCTCGATCCGGAGCTTGTGTCGAAACCCATATTCCCCGGCATGACCTATCGCGCGTCCATCGCTAAGCGCGGGAGGGGGCTGGTCATTACCTACCTGTACCCCGCTCTTTGCGTGGAATATGACGAATGCAGGGCACTGGCGGGCTTCGTGAGTACACAGAAAGCGCTCCCCCAATACTCACCGCCGTCCGGACTCGCGAGCGTTTTGGAACAAGCTGCTCTGCTGGAACAGCGCAGTGTGCGACAGCTGCTTGACCATGAAAGTCGGTTCATTCTTGGGAAGCACCTGGGCGATGCTCAGACGGCCCAGTTGCAGTTCGCATGGCAGGAGTACATGGACTTCCAGGAGTCGGTGTCTGGAATCATGATTCAAGGATTCGACCAAGCCAGTGCGGAGCAGATGGTGATTTGTCTGCCACTAAACGCCTGCTTCCTCCTTATTCATCCTCCACTGGCACTACCGTTTCTGGAGACCAATGACGACTCAGTTTTGGATCATCCAGGCTTCGATCAGACGCCTGGATTGAGGAAGGCCTGGGCACTGCTAAGGCATCTGGAAGCCCAGTCAACGGCGGGGAACACCCTTGTTGAAGTCGCTTCTGTTTATGGATGTGGGGCTGACGTGGTTGGGGTCAATGCGGTTGAGGTAGATGGCGGTGGTGATGTTATCGGCAGCGTCATCGCGGGCTCCGATGATGTGCTTGAAGCGATTCGCGAGTGTGAGGGCCACGGCTGGGTTGTGGCGACGGAGGGCCACGTTCAGCTCAAGTCGAACCATATCCTGCAGAGCGCAGTACGCCATCATCTGACCAGGATCTGCACGCCCTTTCACCCAACCTATAGCGAGCGTGAGATTGAACACGCCTTCAGCCGCTTGAGCGCGTTCACCCCGGACATGTTCGCTTTCGACATGCTCGACGAAGTGACCTTGGCACTGAATTCACGCGTACTGCTCGTTCGATATGACGATGTCCAAGCAGCCGTCGAATTCACCCAGCAGTACTGTGCGGTCTCGGAGCTTTTGACGAATACCGTGCCGACCTCGGTGACGATCGCGAAGGCCAGGTGCGCGGCCTATGAAAATGAGTTAGGTCATGCCCCTGTTCCGTTCTACGAAATTACAGATGGCGCGCATGCCCAGGCAATCGTCGTACATCAGCTCAATCAGTTGCCCTTGTTCGAGATTTTTCAGCTGCTGGCAGAGCTGGAGAATGTGGTGAATTTGGTTGCGCTGGTCGATGCCACCCTGCCGGCCAATGCAGCTGTTGATCAGATGTCTCGCTACTTCCCCACCGTGGATGTCCGCATTCGCCAGCAAGGTGCTTTGCCAATACAGCAATGCCTTCGGAAACTCTCCGAGATCGAGGCACGGATCGATGCAGAGGACGTTCAGCGCATCGCGGTGATCTGTGATTGCCCTGATATTAACCAGTTGCTCAATCGACGATACAGCTCAGTTCCAGCCGATACGAAAGTGCCTAAAAAGGGCGATCTGATTCGGCTCTCTCCACGTGGTCTTCGACGTAAGGATGACGCCCTGATTCGCATTGTGAACGTCAGGTCGAATGAGCTTTTCGTGTCTCAGTCACAGACGTATCGGATGATCAAAGCGGACGAGTTCGCGGGGTACTCATGGGATGCAGGATTTGCACTGAGCCCGAGCGAAGCACTGGGGGTCGAGCTCCCTCCGGTACTGGTGTTCACCTCCGCTCAAGGCGGTGCTGGTGGAGAAAAGATGGGGGCTGCCTTCGTCAGGAACCTGCAGGCGCAAGGAGTTCGCGTGATTGAGCACTGCGTGTATGAGATTGAGGGCTCTCCGAGGCTTGCGAGCCCTGGGACTTTGCAGAGGATTGTGCCGCTGGTTGAGTGATGTCAGGAACTGCTGAGCATTACTCCAACCATGCGTTGTGTCGGCTGCTCACAGAGCTCGCATAGACGCGACCGATCAATAAACGCTTTGGCTCGATATCCGCTGGTTGAGACGTTTTTGGGTGCGAAGAGCCAGAAGACCATCCAGTTGACAAACCAAGATTTCTGCACAAAAATGCCGGTTGACAGTATCCCTTATTTGCACAGTTTTCGAGGTCGTATCGATGCACGAAACCCAGCACCCAAGTCATTTCGCACCCGAGTTGCTCCCCGAATACCTGGATCTGGTCTGCCAGGAAGTGATCTCAGTTGCGTATCAGGCGCTGGCTGATGCATCTACCCCAAACGATACCGCATACACCCGCGCAACCCTGCTCTACGGGCGTCTCCAAGGGCTCTGTAAGGCGTTGGGTGCCGATGTGACCCTGCCATGGCTTGAGCTGCGAAACGGCACCATGGACTTCACGATCAGCATCAACGGTGTATTGCTACAGATCGTCACCGACGATCCTGATGCTCCTAAGAAACTGCATCGGCTCAAGGCCAATCTGGTCGAGCTGCACCAACTGAGTCTCTTCGAGGCCAGCCCCGAGGTTTCCACCTGGAGACTGTTTGTCGATGGGAACAACGACCTCGAATTCCCTGAGTTCAAAGCCACGATCGTGGGCTTCGATATCAACCAAAATATCCTTTGCCACTGGGCACATGAATACAAGGCCAGCGTGCCGGTCAGAACCAGCGATCTCCCTGCTCAAGTCGAGATCGAGGAACCTTTGGTGGTTCGCAGAAACAAAGACGCCGACACGAAAAAACCCGACGAACCTGGCAGCGTAGATGGACGATAGAACACAGCAACTGGCATTAGGCGACGAATTCTCTCCGGACAAGCTGCGCCTTGCGCGCTGCGCGTCCGGTTGGTCGCTTGCAGACATCGGTGACCTGCTTGGGGTTACCCGGCAGTATGCTCACAAACTGGAGGTGAATGGATTTCCCTCCGCCGCGCAGCTTGAAATGCTGAGCACGGCTCTGGGCGTCACTCAGGAGTTTTTCTTTGCGCCTAGACGCAGCTCCGTTGAACTTGAGCAATGCCATTTCCGAAGCGTGCGCGCCTCAACGGTGACGGTGAAGAAATCGATTGCAGCTCAGGTTGAGCTTTTCGAACTGCTGATCGATGAGCTCGACAAAGAAGTCGCGTTCCCGGATATCAGCTTTCGGACACACGATGAACCAGTGACAAGCGTCGATACTATCGAACAGATTGCAGAGCGTTTTCGTAGAGAGCAATCGTTGGGGCTGGGGCCTCTCTCGAACGTCACCAGACTGGTCGAGAAGATTGGAGTGCTGGTCGTCAATATCGCTGAAGCGGATGACCGCATCGACGCGTTTTCCCTACACAACAAGCGCCCACTGATTGTTCGCAATACCGCGAAGCAGAACCCGTGCAGACAACGTTTCGACATCGCCCATGAGCTCGGTCACCTGGTGATGCACCAAGGTGTGGAAACGGGCTGCCGGCACACGGAAGATCAGGCCAACCAATTCGCAAGTGCCCTTTTGATGCCCAGGGCCAGCTTTGCAGGAGAATTCCCTGCAATGCGAGGCAGGTATCTCAACTGGCAAGCCTTGGGTGAGCTCAAGCTGAGGTGGAAGGTTAGTTTCAAGGCGCTGATCTATCGGGCTCAGGCCTTGGATCTCATCAGCCAAGAACAGGCCAAGTCAGGCTTCACCTATCTGAATCGCAAGGGCTTCACACGGCGGGAAGATCTCGATGATCAGATCGAGATGGAATCCCCTCGACTGGTGCAGCGCGCGCTGGATTTGCTGGATCACGCTAGCTGGAGAAAGGCTCTCAAGGCCTGTGGGCTTACCCGTGAGATGGTTGAAAGCCGCTTCATGCTCACACCACCTGAACCACCTTTGAGGCTGGTCTAAAGGATCTACCAGGAGGCGGATATGGCGCTCAACTTCGAACGACTGCAGGCACATATCCTCCCTCTGACGAGCGTAGAACCGTAAAACTAAAATCCTGAAAAATGCAGGTGCAGCTGATCGAGGTAACCAGCTAGCGAGCACTAGCCTACTGAACCTTCGACTTGGGCGACCGGCTGACGCACCATGCGCCCGCCGTCCACCGATTCCAGAAGTACTATGCGTGGATATCCACTACCCTTCCACAAAAGGCACTAAGTAGTTGGCCAATCTGTCCGCACGTATCTGCGAGTGCTCGATTAGCTGCTGGCAATGCCCTTCAAGCTCAATGTCGGTCAACTGAGACTCGCAGAGCTCTCTCAGCAACACCCGGGAATTTGCCACCAGTTGATTGAGCCGATCAAGTGTGAGGGCATAGCTTTCGTGTGCTGACGCTGCTGCGGTTGCCTTGTTCGTAGGATGCACAACTACACGGAGACTTGAGTATCCGGGGTAGTTTTGAACGAACCACTGTTCTGCGACCAGGAGCTGACCATGCTCCTCCTTGGTTAAAGGGTTTCTGTCCAGCTTGCGACTTTTTGCTTCCAGGATCAGAGCAGCCTTGTTGGGTAGAAGCCAGAGAACATCAGGCCCCTCCCCACCGACGTCATGGCGTTCGGTAGAAAGACCTATCAAGCCACCGAGGTCTGCAAGCGCCTGCTCAAACTGGGCGGCAGAAGCGTTGCTGTTCAACCTGGATACCACCTGCTCGAAACGTTGAAGCAATCCACGTCTCATCCGATATCCACGCAGCTGAGATGCAATCGCTGCGCCCTGCGCACCAGGAGTAGGGAGGGGTCGGTAGGGTGATGAGGTGCGCGGACGTAGAAGGTTACGGTTCGCCGAAAATGCCGATCGTTGGAGCTCGTCACTGCGCTCGGCTTGTCCCCAGTTGTTCGCTATCCGGCCTGCCAACTGGTACAGCCAACCGCGTGTTTGGTCATCAACCGCGTCCTGAGCACCTGCTACCTGATCCAAGCGAGCGATGGCCTTGTCATAACAGCCATCCGCCCAGAGGTTGAAAGCTTTGCGCTCCGTCGACGCCGTATCGAACCGCTTCGGATCTGGGGCTTCCGGGCCCACGTATTCCGCGAGCATGGCGGCATGGTATTCAACCCATTCAGTGTTCCGGTTGATACTGAGCCCGATTGTATTCCCCAAATCGTTAACGTCACTGACTTCCTTGCTGACCGTCGACCCCATTTCGAGCTGTGCTCGGGTCGCGCTCGTGAGCAGCTTAAAATTCGCGTCCTTGGCAATCCAACCCGCTAAATCAGAACCAAGAAGCAGCACTACGCAATGGTCACCCGCTCCACGCGCTCCACGTCCGATACCCTGCTCTATGCGCTGCGCTAGCATGCGACTGATGGTAGCCCCACCGTATAGGGTGGCAGCACGCAGGAGCTCATAATCAGACGTCCCGGAGGGAAGCCCTTCCATCACCAGGATTCTGCATGAATCGCCAGGTAAATCGATCCCATCGTAACGGTTGGCAAATACGACTGGCCCACTGGTTCTGCGGGATTGCAGTGCCTCAATTGCATTCTCAACTTGGTCTGAGCCTTCGGCGAATTGAGCAGTGCCATCCCATGCCTTTGCAGCATAATTGGCATGCACTAATACCACAGCCCCAAGGTTCATCGCAGCGACTTGCTTGAGAATGGATTTAGCGACGCTTTGTGCATCGAAATCGAACTGCATCAGGCTTGGGATCAGGATCATCCGCTCACTGATCCCTGCGAGAGATCTGGAGGCCAACGCGTTGTTCACATGCTGAGGATCGGCGTCGAACGTACGGACAATCTCGCTATCGTCAGCGATGGTCGCCGACATATAGATTCGCCGGGGAGCATCAGCGAATGTGGGGAAATTGTTCACCTGGGGCAGGACAGTCGTAACAGTAAATGCTTTGCTACTGATCAGCGCATGGCACAGGTGCAGATTGTCCCGCAGTAATGGCCAAGCAAACGGAACGTCCTCGCCGTTGCCACGCAACATTCCCCTTACAGTGTCCAACTGCTCATTCCAGGCCCAATAAGGTACTTCCACGACGCCGTTGTTCAGGCCCGAAACGGTATCGTCAAAGGTTCCCAGTCGATCAATTTCTCGAAAGGCGTTACGGAATAAGGTGCACAGCGCGTTATACGTTTCCTTGTCATCCTCAGAGGAGACCTCAAGAGTGAACGACTCACGCACAACAGAGAATGCCACATGGGCGTCATCGAGGATTACTGCGCCCACTTTAATGGGCATCCGCCCCCCACGAACCCCAAACTTACTATGGCCGTTGAATAACGCTTTGTACGACGCGACCATCACCGCTTTGCCGTTTATAAAGTCATCGTGCAGCGGCTGCCCTCGGGTGTATGGGACAGCGAGAATCCCAAGCGATTTTGCTTTCTCCAGGGTTTGCTTGACCAACTGCGTGGTCGGAGCCAGATACAGCACAGGCTCTTTCAGATCATTCAAGGTCGACTGAGCAATCAGCAGACCTACTAGAGTCTTTCCTCCCCCGGTATGGAGCTTGACCACCGTGTCACGCTCGTCCTTGCGCTTGAACCAGGCCTCCAGCACCTCAGCTTGACTGGTGTAAAGATCATTGATGCCTTGCGGCTTGGGCATGCGCCTGAAGATTTCCAGGGGATCTATCGGTGCAGGTCGCTGAGACTGCGATCTGAGTTTGTTGAAGTCCACCATCCTTGTTTACCTCCCAATCGCCGTTGAGCTTTAGCGGCTCATGTTCGTCGGATTGGATCTCATCATCAACGATTAATTGTGAGGAGTCGGAGCCTCCTCTGACAGCTTGCTCCACCTCATGCAAGTGGACGCGACGTCCAAAGGGTCGACGCCGGTCGGGGTGCCGAAGATAACCGCATCGTACTCTCCGAGCTCCGCTAGACTCGCAATCGAGCTACCCTGTCGACCTTGCCATGCGCTGCTTTGAAGCATCAGGATTGAGCGACCGATTCCTTGTTTATCGTTCCGTGGGGTGATGGATTTCAAGGTGCACCATGGTGCACAATGAAAAAGAAAGCTATTCGCCCGTAAAACCGGGTCGCAGGGGAAGAGAATCACTACACGGATACACGCTTCAGGCGGGAAATATCCAATAAAGGTTCGATTCCCTCTACCCGCTCCACTCATTCAGGTCTCACGTCGTGTTATGACGGGGGATGCAGGAACAGAAAAACCGGCCTACAGGGCCGGTTTTTTTGTGTCCGGGATTTGTCCGCATTGCCCCGTAAAGGCCTGCAACACACCCATCATCCCAACGCGAAGCCCCAGCCTAGACTGGACCTTGCCAGCGAGCCAATTAAAAGTCGATGACCGCTCGGTGGTTATGGTGTTGATAAAAAAAAATCAGTAGTTATAGTACCCACCAAGCACACCACAAGGAGGTGTTGTGAATAGCCGCTTTTTAATCGGTCAACTCGTCGCAGACGGCTGGTATCTGGTGCGGGTCAAAGGCAGTCATCATCACTTTAAACATCCCGTCAAGCCTGGACTGGTGACGGTGCCGCACCCGAAGAAAGACCTGCTAAAGAAAACGGCCATCAGCATTATGAAACAGGCGCTGCTCTGACTTACTCCGCCAACAGCGCCCAGGAGGACCACGAACATGCTTTACCCGATCGCAATTTCAATAGGTGATGAAGAACACGCCTGGGGAGTGGAAGTGCCGGATATTCCCGGCTGTTTTTCTGCCGGCGATGATCTGGATGATGCCGTCGCGATGGCTCGCGAAGCCATTGAGGGTCATTTCGAAATTCTGGCAGAGGACGGTTCGCCGATCCCGCCAGCCAGCAAGCTTGGCGTGCACGTAGTGAACCCGCAATATGCCGGTTGTGCCTGGGCTGTGGTTGATATCGACGTTACCAAATACCTGGGCAAGGCGCAGAAACTCAACATCACGCTGCCCGGCCATCTGCTCAACCGCATTGATGAATATGTGCTTCATCACCCGGAAGAGAAAAGTCGTTCGGGGTTTCTGGCTTCGGCAGCGTTGAAGGTCTTGCAGCAAGGTTGAATGCAAACCCGGCTCTCCGCCAGGACTTCCCCATCACCCATCATCCACAACCCTCCCCCTGCGCGGCCATCGACGAATACGCGTTTTGACTTTCGAGGGACTCCATGGCGCGGCCTCTGTGCCGCTGATGACCGAACTCAAAAGAGCACTTCCCCCATGACGCAAAATATTTACGACGACCCGGAGTTTTTCCAGGGCTACAGCCAGATGAACCGCTCCATCGGTGGCCTCGATGCCGCGCCGGAGTGGCCGGCGCTCAAGGCGTTGCTGCCATCGATGCACGACTTGAACGTGGTCGACCTCGGCTGCGGCTATGGCTGGTTCAGCCGCTGGGCCAGTGAGCACGGCGCCGCCAATGTGCTGGGGCTGGATGTCTCGGAAAAGATGCTCGAGCGGGCGCGCGAAACCACTGCGGCGGCGAACATTCGCTATGAACGTGCCGACCTTGAACATCTCGACTTGCCGGCCTGCAGTTTCGATCTGGCCTACAGTTCGCTGGCGCTGCACTACATCAAGGATCTGGCCGGACTGTTCGCTCATCTGTACGCGGCGTTAAAACCGGGTTCGCATTTTGTGTTCTCCATCGAACACCCGATCTTCATGGCGCCGCGCAATCCGGACTGGCTGGTCGACAGCGACGGTCACAAGCGCTGGCCGCTGGACAGCTATCAGATGGAGGGCGAGCGGGTAACCAACTGGCTGGCCGAAGGGGTAATCAAGCAGCACCGCACGATGGGCACGCTGTTGAATTCGTTGATCGCGGCAGGTTTTGCCATTCGCCATGTCAACGAATGGGGGCCGAGCGATGCGGAGGTGGCCGCGCAACCAGCGCTGGCTGAAGAGCGGGAACGGCCGATGATGATGTTGGTGGCGGTGCAGCGCTAATCTGATCTGAGCAAACAATATGTGGTGAGGGGATTTATCCCCGATGGTTGCGTAGCAACCGCTTAAAGGGCCTGCTGCGCAGTCCATCCCCTCACTACAGGTGGCTGAAGGCTGGCTTCAGCGAGTCGCGACGATGAACAGCCGCGGAAACGGCAACAGCACCGAACGATCAGGCAACGCCGGATACGCCTCGGAAACGGCCGCCAGATACTGCTGTAGATACTGCGCCTGCTCCTCTTCAGTCAGCGGATTCAGGAACGGAATCAAACCACTGCCCTTGAACCACTCCACCACCCCCGCCGCCCCGCCCGGCAGTTGATGGTGATAGGTGGTACGCCACACATCGACCCGCGCACAGTGCGGACGCAACATCGAGAAGTAATCGCTGGCACTGGCCATCTCGGTGCGCTGCCCGGCGGCGTCGGCGAGTTTCGCGGCCCATGGGCCGTTGGCGGCGACTTCGCGCATCAGTCGATGAGAAGGCTCGTTGAGGTTGTCCGGCATCTGGATCGCCAGACTGCCACCGTCCGAAAGCTTACCCGCCAACGCCGGCAGCAACGCCGCGTGATCCGGCACCCACTGCAACACGGCGTTGGCGAAGATCACATCGAACGGCCCTTGATCCGCCCAACTATCGATTTGCGCGACCTCAAACTGCAACTCCGGCAGGCGCTTGCGCGCCGCAGCGATCATGTCTGCCGAACTGTCCAGACCCCGGATCTGCGCCAGCTCAAAACGCTGCACCAGCAGCTCGGTGGAGTTACCCGGGCCGCAACCGATATCGACCACCGATCGCGCCTGAACCGGGGGAATCGCCGCCAGCAGATCACGGGCCGGGCGGGTGCGTTCATCTTCGAAAGCGACGTATTGTCTGGCGGACCAACTCATTGCGTTCTCCTGTCGGGACATTCCAGCGGTTCGTCACAATACAGGTAGCGCTGCGGGCAGTTCCAGACGGGCTTATTGCAAGGGATGTCTTCGCCCTCACAATTATTGGCAGTCGCCATTTGTAAGTAGAATTTTCATCGCGCCCCGGATGTCTGAATTTCAAGCTCTCCCAATAAGGAACACCGCAATGAAATTCGCCAAAATCTCCCAGACCCTGGCCCTCTGGGCCGGTAGCCCGAAAACCTTCATGGGTGCATTGATTCTGATTTTTCTGTGGGGGTTGAGTGGGCCGATTTTTGATTTCAATGACACCTGGCAACTGATCATCAACACCTCGACCACGATCATCACTTTTCTGATGGTATTCCTGATCCAGAATACGCAGAACCGTGATACCGACATCCTGCATCTGAAGCTTGATGAGTTATTGCGGGTGAACAAGGAGGCGCAGAACGCGATGCTCGGTCTGGAATCGCTGGATCTCAAACAACTCGAGGCGCTGCGCAAGCATTACCGCAGCTTGGGGGAAAGCGAGGTGTTCAACCTTGAGGGGCTGGGGGAGAAGAGCAAGCCGAAGCAGGATTTGAATGACTGCTAAGTAAAGTTGAACAAAACAAAAGATCGCAGCCTGCGGCAGTTCCTACACCGTTCTATGTAGGAGCTGCCGCAGGCTGCGATCTTTTGATTGGCAGTTGGTGTCAGCGACTGGCTTGCAGCGCCCGCGCCATTTCCAGATGGCTTTGCAGTTTTGGCAGCGTCTCGTCGGCAAATGCCTTGATTTCCGGCACGTCGGTCGACTGCGCTTCCTGCTGGATCTGCTGGATGGCCTCTTCGGTCGCTTTCACCTGGCTCGCGGCGTAGGCCTGGTCGAAGGTTTCACCGTCCTTGACCTGAGGGATCATGGTCTTGGCCTTGTCGGCAATTTCTTCACGGGGAGCGACCGGCAGATCGAGTTTCTTCGCGATCTTCGCCAGATGCTGGTTGGCCGTGGTGCGGTCATTGATCACGACAATGGTGTAATCCTTGACCTCTTTGGATTCGGATTTCTGGTGCGCCAGACGGCTGGCTTCGATGTCGGCCATGCCTTTGGCGGACGCATCGTTGATGAAGTCGGCAGGCGATTGGGCGAATGCTGTGCCCGCGAACAAACCCAACAGCGTGGCAAAACTGAAACGACGTATCTGGGTGGCCATCCGGCTCATGGTCGCGCCCTCCTATCTCTGCAAATTCAAGCGGGGGCTTGCACCCCCGCCTCTCAATCAAAACTACCTCACCGACTACTTCGACTTCTGAGCTGGCTTGCGGCCCATTTCGGTTTTCGCAGGCTCTTTGTCGACCGTCGTGGTGGTGGTTTTCCCACCTTTGCGACCGGCTTCAGAGGCCTTGGTTCGATCGTTGGCGAAGTTTCCCGAGTTCGAGTTTCTTGAATTAGGCATGATTCTCTTCCTCTTGGTGTTGATCGTTGGCGAGCAGATGCCCGCCTAGATTGAGAATTGCCGGACTGCCAAAGGTTTAGAAAAGTTGCCCGCGCCGCGACGAACGGCGCGCACTGTTTCAGCTATCCACCGCCCGATGATTGAGGCGTTTGGCGGCGTACATCGCTTGGTCGGCATGCCGGAACAATTGTTGCTCCTCACTGCCATGTTCGGGATAACGGGCCACGCCGATGCTCGGTTCGATATGCAGGTTGTGACCGTCCAGGCGCATCGGCTGCACCAGCACCTGGCGGATTTTTCCGGCCACGCTGTCGGCGTCTTCAGCGGCGTGAACGCTGTGCAACAGCACCACGAATTCGTCGCCACCGATGCGCGCCACGGTATCGGTGTCGCGTACGCAGCCCTTGAGCCGACTCGCCACCGTTTGCAGCAGCATGTCGCCGACCGCATGGCCAAAGGTGTCGTTGACCTGTTTGAAGCGATCCAGATCGACGTACAGCAGCGCCATGTTTCCCGAGGTATCACGGGCAGCGGCCAGCGCAGCCTTGAGGCGGTCTTTGAGCAACCCGCGATTGGGCAACTGGGTCAGTTGATCGTACTGCGCCATGCGTTTGAGCCGCGCGTGCAACTGCTGGCGCTCGATGGCGGTGGCGACCTGGGCGCAGACGTATTGCAGCAGTTCCTTGTCCTGCTCGGTGTAACGCTCGCCGCCCGGCAGGCTTTTGACAATCAGCGCACCGATGGTGCCGTTCTTCGAATTCAGCGGCACACCGAGCCAGCACGGTGAGTCCTGCCCCGCCACCAGCGCGGCGAAGTCGGGCGAGGCGTCGGGGCTGTCCGGCGTCAGCAGAATCGGCTGACCGCTGCGGATGACCTCCGCACACAAACGCCCGGTAACGGTGCCAGGTTGCTCGGGCTGCAATTCGTGATCGTCGACGTGATAGGGAAAATTCAGCTGCGCACAGTGCTCGTCGTACAGCGCCACGGAGAAATTCAGCGCCGGCAGCCACTCACCGATGATCAGGTGGATGCGCTTGAACAGCGCCAGCAAGTCTTCGGCGACATGCGCCGCCTCGGAAATCGCGTACAGCGCAGCCTGACGCGATTCCGCCTGCTTGCGCTCGGTGATGTCGCGGGCCACGGCGATGCGCAGTTGATCGACCTCCGACCAGCGCGCCGACCAGAGGATGTTGACGATGCGGCCATCCTTGCGCACGTAACGGTTTTCAAAGTTGTGCTTGGGTTCGCCGCTCATGATGTCGTGGGCGGCAGCCAGGGTGCGCTGGCGGTCTGCGGGATGCACCAGTTCGATCATCGACCGGCCGATCAACTCGTCAGGCGTATAACCAAAAATACGCTCGCAGGCAGCACTGACAAAAACGAAACGGCCCTGCCTGTCCACCGCGCAGACGGCATCGAGCAACAGGTCCATATAACTCGCCAACGGCGCGGAATTTCGGCTTTCCATGGTTCAGCGTGGGTGTCCGGACAATGCAGCACTGTTCAACCATCCCTGACCCTTTGTTCACGCATCCCTGCACACAACTTCAAGCCTTGTTCGGCAGCAATCCCGGTAGTGCGTGCATCAGTGCGTTGATCGCAAAACCGATGAACATCACGCCACACAAACGCGTGATCATCAGCTCGTGGCGCTGATACAGCGTGCGCACCCGTCGGGCGCCGACAACGCCGATCAAGATAGCGTAAGCCAGCAATCCGCCGAGAAAGCTCAGGGCGATCAGCCCCGGCAGCATCGACCAGTTGAGCAGTTCGGCGCGGCTCGACAGCAGCGCCGTAAACGTCGCCACCGCCACCGGATACGCCTTGGGATTGGTCAGGCCGAACAGGATGCCGTGCCAGAACGGCTGACGCGCCGCGCCCTGTGGCTGATCAGCGCTGCGCCGCTGGGCTCGCACTGCGCGCCAGCCAAGCCAGAACAGGTACAAGCCGCTGAGCACACCCAGCACATCGAATGCGGTGCTGCCGATCTCGCGGGCACCGACGATGGCGATCAGCGCGGTGCTGCACCAGACCACATCGCCAAGCAAATGCCCACAAAGAAACCCGGCCCCGGCCCGTCGCCCATGCGCCGCACCGATGCCGAACACCGCCAGAACACCCGGCCCGGGCGTGATGCCGTATATGAAACCCGAGGCCAGAACGGCCATTAGCAGCGATGGAGTCATGGAAAACCTGCTGGCGCCAGTACAAATGATGGCCAGTCTATATCAGCCCAATGTGTCTGATCACGACGCGTCGTAAAAACGCATGCCCGTGTACGGTTTCAACCGACAGGCTGCCAGTCGCGAAGCCAGATCACCGACGTGAACCTCAAGCTTGTGGCCATCAGGGTCAAGAAAGTAGAACGACGCACCTTCGCTGCGGTTGTCGCGCCATTCCTTCACATTCGCCGCTTTTAGCGTCTGCACAAACAACGGAAAATCTGCCTCGGCGAGGCTGAACGCGTAATGGGTGTAGTCGACGGACGGCTCGGTGGTGCGCTGCGCATCCAGCGACAGACACAACCACAGCCCCGGCAGCGACAGATAGGCACCGGCGTCCCACGAGGCTTCGACGCGCAGACCCAATACATCGCGATAGAACGCCAGGCTGCGGGGCAAATCACTGACGGCGAGGGTCAGGTGGTTGAGGCCGGTAAGCATGGGGTCAGTAACCTCTGAGGTCTTCAGGGATGTTGTACTGCTGGCCATCGTACGTCAGGGTGATCTGTTTTTTCTTCAGGTCGGTGTTTGTCGAAACGCACTGATTGCCGGACTTGGTGTTTTTCATTTTGCTGCCGGTGGTGGTGACGATCAGATCAGCGAAACCATTGTGGCTCGTTGGAGCGATCTCGAGGGTCCGGCGGATTTTTTTGCTGTAGCCCTCGCAGTCATTCACGAACTCACCGTTGTTCTTGAAGACCACCAGGCCTTCAAGCACCGGACGTAACTCGTCGCCCTCGCGCACATACAGCGCCAGATCGGTTTTCTCGTAGGGAATGGCATGGGAACTGTGGACGAACTTGGCTCGCAGCCCAAAAGCGCGGATATCCGGCGTCAAACGGTAGCGCGCCGTGTCGATGCGCACATCATCCAGGCGCACGGCATCAGAGTTGTAGGCGCCCGGCTTACGGTAGGTGGCGATGGGTTTGGCGTTGCTGGCATTGAGGAGCGCCAGGTCCAGATCGAACGCCCCGGCATCGTCACCACCGGAATCGGCCAGATAGGTGGATTTGACCGAAATCGCCTGACTCGGGAACGCCGGCCAGACGTTGCAGCGTGACATGGATTTGCCGTCGAAATTCTTGGTGGTGCAGGCGGCGTGGGCTTGGGCGGTGATGGCTAGCAAACCGAGGGCGATCAGGAGTCTCGTGGGGTTAAGCATGGTTCTTCCTTGATAAGTGTCGTGTTGGGCTGGCGAGTTACAGGCCTTGGAAACCGTTTGGCAAAACGTAGGATTTTCCGTCGTAGTGCAATGTTGTCAAAACGGGTTTGTTGTCAGTGGTTTCAGTTTTACATGCGTCTCCCGTCCCCACACTTGTTGTGTCTTTCTCCAAGGTTTCGACAATCAGATCTGCATAGCCGTGAGAGCTCGTTTTAGCGATTTCCACCGTTCTTGAAATCTCATATCGCTCGCCTTCGCAGTCACCATCCCACTCGCCGCCATACCGATAAACCACTAATTTATCCAATACCGGGCGCAATTTTTCGCCCTCTTTCACGTAGAGCGAAAGCAGGTTTTCTTCCATCGGATTGATCCGGGATCCATTAGTGGATAACGCACGTACGCCAAAGGCACGAAGATCGGTAGTCAGTGTGTAGCGAGCCGTATCGAGCGTTATTTCTCGCAAACTGACGCCATCCAATACAAATGCAGCCGCTTTGTAATAAGTCGCAATGGGCTTCGATTGAGCGGTGTCCAGAACGGACAAGTCGAAATCGTAGGTACTCAGCGCTTCTGGGTCATCAGATGGGGATCCGCGCTTAAACTGTGCAGTGGCGTTGATGGTTAATCCTGGATATGCAGGCCACTCCTTGCAGACAGAAAGATCCAGATCTCCTGCCATCGGTGTTGGCACGCAACCAGCCAACACCTGCCCCGCCATCAACCACCCACTCAGGGCCACCCACCCGATCCATCCAGACTTCACTGTCACACCCCACTCCTTGATAACGTTTTCAGCCGCGCACTATCCCTTTCTCAATCCGGCGATTCAACCAGTTCAACGCCTGATCCCCACCCCGGCGCTTATGCCACGCCAGCACAAACGTGAACGGCGCAATCTCGAACGGTGGCGGCAGCACAATCAGCTCCTGCTGATCAATCTCGCGCACGCTGCGTGACGACACCGTGAGAATCAGATCCGTACCGCTGATCAACTGCGGCGCGACGTTCCAGTGCGGCAGGCTGATGGCGACGCGGCGGCGTTCGTGCAATGAGGTCAGCGCCCGCTCGATTTCCGGGGTGCCGCTGCCGCGCATTTCCAGCAAAACATGCGGGCGCGACAGGTAGGTCGGCAAATCCAGTACGCCGTCGGCCGGCAAGCTACAGCGATCCAGCAGGCAGACGTAGCGCTCTTCGAACAGCACGCTGCTGCGCAACTCGTTGGGCATTTCCGGGAACACCCCGGCGGCCAAATCGATGTCACCGTTGAACACACCCTCCAGCATGCCCTCGCGGCTCGCATGGCTGATCTGCAGGTCGATGCCCGGCGCCTCGCGGCGCAAGGTGCGGATCAGATCGGGCAGGATGATGGCCGCGCCGTAGTCGGACATCGCCACACGAAAGGTTCGCCGCGCAGTGGCCGGATCGAACGTGTTCGGCGCCAGCAGCGATTGCACCTGGACCAACGCTTCGGCCAGTGGCGCAACCAGTTCCAGCGCCCGCGCCGTGGGCACCAGCGTCGAACCGGCGCGCACCAGCAGCGGATCGCCGAGCAAGTCGCGCAGCCGCGCCAGCGCATGGCTGACCGCCGGTTGACTCAGGTGTAGCCGCTCGGCGGCGCGGGTGACATGTTGCTCGCCGAGTAAGGCGTCGAGGACCACCAGCAGGTTGAGATCGATACGGCGCAGATCATTCATCTTGTGCATGTTCTGGATGACAAAACGGAATTTAAATCTGCGCGACGAATAACCTAGAGTCCAGCAAAACCTGTTGGAGAGTGATCATGAGTACGTTGCAGTGGGTCGGTTTATTGCTGCTGGCCGCGTTTGCCGGGGCGGTGGTGCCGTTTCAGAGTGCGATCAACAGCAATCTGGCGCGGGGCCTCGGCCATCCGCTATGGGCAACCTTGGCCTCGTTGCTGGTGAGTGTGTTGGTGCTGTTGCCGGTGATTCTGGCGTTGCGCCTGCCGCTGCCGTCGCTGGGTTTTATCAGCAAGGCGCCGTTGTGGATGTGGGCTGGCGGTGCGTTCGGCGTGTGCTTTGTGGCGCTGGCGGTGATGTTGCTGCCGAAGCTCGGCGCGTCGGGGTTTGTTGCGCTGGCGTTGGCCGGCCAGGTGATTGCGTCGATGGTGCTGGATCACTTCGGGTTGTTCGGGTTGGTGGAAAAACAGCTGACGGCGTCGCGGGTGTTGGGCGCGTTGCTGCTGATTGGCGGGGTGGTGTTGATTCAGTTTGGTGGGGTGTTTGAGCGGAATGTGGCGGCGGTTGGCTGATCTGAGAGCTCATGGTTTTGTGGTGTTGACGAGTCAGTCTTCGCGAGCAGGCTCGCTCCCACAGTGATCGCATTTCAACTGTGGGAGCGAGCTTGCTCGCGAAGGGGCCAGTGAGCTCTGCTGAACATATCAGGACGGCGCATCTCAAAACGCGTTACGGAAAATCTCCTCGATCTGCCGCTGATCCGCCGCCCGTGGGTTGGTCAGGCCGCATGCATCTTTCAGCGCGTTGGTGGCAAGCACGGGGATGTCGCTGAGCTTGGCGCCGAGTTCACGCAGGCCACCCGGAATCTCGACGTCCTTGGCCAGACAACGGATCGCGTTGATCGCCGCCTGAGCGCCCTCTTCCGGGCTGAAACCACGGATGTCCGCACCCATGGCGTGAGCGACGTCAGTCAGGCGTTCGGCACAGATCAACGCGTTGAAGGTCTGCACATGCGGCAGCAGCACGGCGTTGCACACGCCATGGGGCAAGTCGTAGAAACCGCCCAACTGGTGGGCCATGGCGTGCACGTAGCCAAGCGATGCGTTGTTGAACGCCATGCCGGCGAGGAACTGCGCGTAAGCCATGTTTTCCCGCGCCGCGAGGTCGCTGCCGTCACGCACGGCCAGGCGCAGGTTGTTGCTGATCAAGGTCATGGCCTTCAGTGCGCAGGCATCGGTGATCGGGTTGGCCGCAGTTGAGACGTAGGCCTCGATGGCATGGGTCAACGCATCCATGCCGGTGGCGGCCGTCAGGCTTTTCGGCATGGCGACCATCAGGGCCGGGTCGTTGACCGACAGCAGCGGCGTGACGTTGCGGTCGACGATGGCCATTTTCACGTGGCGTGATTCGTCGGTGATGATGCAGAAACGGGTCATCTCGCTGGCGGTGCCGGCGGTGGTGTTGATGGCGATCAGCGGCAATTGCGGCTTGCTCGATTGATCGACGCCTTCGTAGTCGCGGATCTGCCCGCCGTTGGTCGCACACAGAGCAATGCCCTTGGCGCAGTCATGGGGCGAACCGCCGCCCAGCGACACCACGAAATCGCAGCGACTGTCCTTGAGCAGCGCCAACCCGGCCTCGACATTGGCAATGCTCGGATTCGGTTTGGCGCCATCGAAGATCACCGAATCGATGTCCTGCATCGCCAGTTTCTCGGCGAGCATGGTCGCCACGCCAGCCTTGGCCAGCCCCGCGTCGGTGACGATCAGCGCCTTGCGAAAGCCGTAGTTGCGGATCGCAACCATGGCCTCGTCGAGGCATCCGTTGCCCATGATGTTTACCGCCGGAATGAAAAAGGTGCTGCTCATGCGCGTCTCCTGACTGGGGCCGAATCGACTGCTCCGATACGGCGGATGTGCACAGGATCGACCGATCGGTCACCACCGATGTTGATCTGGCTCAATGCCCGCTCGTGATAAAGTCGCCGTCCATCCGCCCTTTGTTTTGAGACTGCCCACGCAATGACCGATTTTCTGGATGTCGATGCCACCCTCGAAGACTGGAGCGCCCTGCGCGCCACCGCCGACTTCAACGGTCTGCTGGTGGGCAATGGCGCCAGCCGCGCGGTGTGGGACGATTTCGGCTACGACTCGCTGTTCGAAAACGCGCGCACCGTGGAAGAAAAACCGCTGAGCCCGTCGGAACTGAGCGTGTTCGACGCGTTGCAGACGCGCAGCTTCGAGCAGGTGCTCGGTGCGTTGAAAACCACCAGCCGGGTCAACAAAGCGTTGGCCGTCAGCTCGGCCGCACCGCGCAATCGCTACTACGCGATCAAGGAAGCGCTGATCAACAGCGTACATGCGGTGCACATTCCATGGCGCCTGGTGCAGGCCTCGACCCTGGCCACGCTCAATGAAGAACTGGCGCGTTATCGCACGGTGTTCACCACCAATTACGACCTGCTCAACTACTGGGCGATCCAGCACCGCAGCGAGGCCATCGACGACCTGTTCAACGGCCCCGACGCCAGTTTTGATCTGAGCGACAGCGCCAGCGCCAAACCGCGCCTGCTGTACCTGCACGGCGGTTTGCACCTGGTGCGCAATCAGGACGGCACCGCGCGCAAACTGACCTCGACCGAGGGCACCCTGCTCGGCAGCTTCGCGATCAACAACACGATCAAGACGCTGGACGACGTGCCGCTGTTCGTCAACGAAGGGCCGAGCGCGGACAAGCTAAAGACTATTCGCAGCTCGGAGTATCTGTCGTTCTGCTACGAGCAGTTATTGGGACACGCGCAGAACCTGTGCATCTTCGGTCATGCGCTGGGCGAGCAGGATGCTCACATCGTGAGGGCACTGCGCCTGGCGAAACCGGCGAGTGTGGCGATCTCGATTTATCCGCGCAGTGCGGCGTTCATTCAGCATCAGAAGCGGCATTACGCGAAGGTGTTCGAAGGGACCGGGGTTGAGTTGCGGTTTTTTGATGCGAAGACGCATGCGTTGGGTAATCCGAAGTTGTCGGTGCCGGTCGAGGTTTGATGTAAACCGGACTGACGCTTTCGCGAGCAGGCCCGCTCCCACAGGGGAATGCATTCCAAATGTGGGAGCGGGCTTGCTCGCGAAGCTTTTGGGGCCAACTCATTCTTCGCTACTGTGCACCACCACCAGCAACTGCGCCTGCACCTCGCCCACCGACCTGATCCGGTGCGGCTTCTGCGCGTTGAAATGCAGCGCATCGCCCCGTTCCAGCAGCACCCGTTCGTTCATGAAATCCACTTCCACCTGCCCTTCGTGGACGAACAGAAACTCCTCGCCCAAATGCTCCTTGAAGGTCTTGTCGGTGAACTCGCGCGGCGGGTAGATGATGAACGGCAGCAGGTTGCGCTCGCTGACCTGATGCGCCAGCACCGCATACCCCGGGCTCTGATCGTTGGCCGCCAGTGACTGGCGTTCGTGACTGCGCACCAGGCTGTAGCTGTCGAGGCTGACGTTGTCTTCGGAGAACAATTCCTCGACCTTCACGTTTAGCGCTTTCGCCAGTTTCAGCGCGGCCGCAATCGACGGGGTGTTCAGCCCGCGCTCGACCTTCGACAGATAACTCTTGGTCATGCCGGATTTTTCCGCCAGCGCCTCAAGTGTCACGCCAAGTTTTTTTCTCAACAATTTCAAACGGATAGACATGCGCAGCAGTTATTCCATCAAGGAAACGACGATTGATGCTTGCTTATGACACTTTGTGTCATATAGGCTCTTTAGTGTCATTTGCAATCACCCAAAGGACACAGACATGGCCAAGACATTAGCACTACCCAAAGAGCAACTGGTCAAGCAAGCGCTGACCCAGATGCAAAACACGCTGGCGGATAATACGTGGACTGACCGGCAAAAGCTGGCGCTGACCTGCCGGATCCTGTTCGAGAGCGGTCATGACTCCGGTCTGGCCGGGCAGATCACCGCTCGCGGCCCACAACCGGGGACCTATTACACTCAGCAACTGGGCCTGGGTTTCGATGAAATCACCGCGAGCAATCTGCTGCTGGTCAACGAAGATCTGGAAGTGCTCGAAGGCCACGGCATGGCCAACCCAGCCAACCGTTTCCACAGCTGGGTCTACCGCGCCCGGCCGGACGTGAACTGCATCATCCACACGCACCCGACGCACATTGCCGCGCTGTCGATGCTGGAGGTGCCGCTGCAGATTTCCCACATGGACCTGTGCCCGCTGTACGACGACTGCGCGTTTCTCGAAGGCTGGCCGGGCGTGCCGGTGGGTAACGAAGAGGGCGAACTGATTGCCGGTGCACTGGGCGACAAGCGCGCGATTCTACTGTCGCACCACGGCCAACTGTCGACCGGCAGCACGATCGAAGAAGCCTGTGTCATCGCCCAACTGATCGAGCGCGCCGCCAAACTGCAGCTGCTGGCGATGGCCGCCGGCACCATCAAACCGATCATTCCGGCGCTGGGGCGCGAGGCCCATGACTGGGTGTCGAAACCCAAACGCCACGCCGCCGCTTTCAACTACTACGCCCGGCAGAACCTGCGCCAACACGCCGATTGCCTGAACTGATTTCAGCTTTTTCCGGAGACTCATCATGTCCAATATTCACGGCATCATCGGTTACACCATCACCCCGTTCGGCACCCACGGCGAAGGCCTCGATCTGCCGGCTCTCGGCCAATCCATCGATCGTCTGATCGACAGCGGCGTCCATGCCATCGCTCCGCTGGGCAGCACCGGCGAAGGCGCCTACCTGAGCGACGCCGAATGGGATCAGGTCGCCGAGTTCAGCATCAAGCACGTAGCCAAACGGGTGCCGACCATCGTCAGCGTGTCCGACCTGACCACCGCCAAAGCCGTACGCCGCGCACGCTTCGCCGAAGCCCACGGCGCTGACGTGGTGATGGTGCTGCCAGCGTCGTACTGGAAGCTGACTGAAGCGGAAATCCTTGCGCACTACCGCGCCATCGGCGACAGCGTCGGTGTGCCGATCATGCTCTACAACAACCCGGCCACCAGCGGCACCGACATGTCGGTCGAGCTGATTCTGCGCATCGTCAATGGCGTGGAAAACGTGACCATGGTCAAGGAGAGCACTGGCGACATTCAGCGCATGCACAAGCTGCAACTGTTGGGCGACGGTCAGGTACCGTTCTACAACGGCTGCAATCCGCTGGCGCTGGAGGCTTTCGCCGCCGGGGCCAAGGGTTGGTGCACCGCTGCGCCGAACCTGATCCCGCAACTGAATCTGGATTTGTACGCGGCTGCGCTGGCCGGTGATCTGCAACGGGCGCGTGAGTTGTTCTACCGCCAGTTGCCGCTGCTGGACTTCATTCTCAAGGGCGGTTTGCCAGCGACGATCAAGGCCGGACTGCGTGAAATCGGGCTGGAAGTCGGCGCTCCACGACTACCGGTGTTCCCGCTGAGCGAAGCAGGGCAAGCTCAGCTAAAAGCGATCCTCAAGACCCTGCGCTGACACACAAACCCAATGTGGGAGCGGGCTTGCTCGCGAAGGCGTCGTGTCAGTCGACATCTCCATTGACTGATCCACCGCTTTCGCGAGCAAGCCCGCTCCCACATTTTTGCTCATCTGTGCTCTTCAGAGCACCGGCAAGGTCTTGTCCTTGATCACTTTGCTCGGCCCATTGGCCTTGACGCTCGCGATGCCTTTGGCACACGCGGCATCGTTGGAGTACGACTCGCTGCTGCCGATGATCTGATGGTTGGCGGCCTTGAGGTTGAAGTATGGGTGGCCATCCTTCGTCGATTTCTTCTCGTAGCGTTCATCCAGCGGGCTATTGGTCTGCACCGAAGCAATGCCGCTGTCGGCAGCCGCGCGGGTGGTGTAGAGCTCGCTGGTGAGAATGGTTTCAGCGTTGGCGGCCTTCAGCACAAACCTGAACTGGCCGTTGCTGCTTTTGCTCACTTCGTACCATCCGGACATGCTCGTTTCTCCTTGGCGGTTGAAAGGTTTTGCGCCAATGAGTAAAGACCAGCCCATGACTTCTGTCGCCTGTAATGGCCTCTTCGCGAGCAAGCCCGCTCCCACAGTAGATCTCCAGTGATCACAAAAATAGGTGAGCACTCGGCAATCAATGTGGGAGCGAGCCTGCTCGCGAAGGCGTCACCCCGGTGTTGGCTATTTCACCCCCGCCCGCACCACCGACAACTCCGGCGCACTCACCCGTCGCTGACTCAGATACCGCGTGCAACTCACCCGCAGGAACGAAGCGAAATTCACCACCTCCCCGCGATAATCCATCACCTCTTCATACAGCTTGGCGATCAACTGGTTGGTGGTCATGCCATCGACTTCGGCGATTTCGCTGAGGATGTCCCAGAACTGGTTTTCCAGGCGCAGGGTCGTCACCACGCCGCAGATGCGCAACGAGCGCGAGCGGGATTCGTAGAGAATCGGGTCGGCCTTGACGTAGAGCTCGCACATCGGCGAATCCTCGTTACAGGGTGATTTTGGTGCCAAGCAAACCGAGGAAACCGGCCAGCCAGTTCGGATGCGCCGGCCATGCTGGCGCAGTCGCCAGATTGCCCTGAACGTGGCCGTCGGTCACCGGGATATCGATGAACGTGCCACCGGCCAGCCGAACTTCCGGGGCGCAGGCCGGATAGGCGCTGCACTCGCGACCTTCGAGAACGCCGGCCGCTGCCAGCAATTGCGCACCGTGGCAGACCGCAGCAATCGGCTTGCCGGCCTTGTCGAAGGCGCGCACCAGCTCCAGGACTTTTTCGTTCAGGCGCAGGTATTCCGGCGCACGACCGCCGGGGATCAGCAGCGCGTCGTAATCGGCCTCGGTGACCTTGGCAAAGTCGAAATTGAGGGCGAACAGGTGACCCGGTTTCTCACTGTAAGTCTGGTCGCCTTCGAAGTCATGAATCGCGGTGCGCACAGTCTTGCCCGCAGCCTTGTCCGGGCACACGGCGTGCACAGTGTGACCGACCATTTGCAGGGCCTGGAACGGCACCATCACTTCGTAGTCTTCGACGTAATCGCCGACCAGCATCAGGATTTTTTTCGCGGCCATGGGGAGGACTCCTCTGGGAATGGGCTTGCAGGAGTATTCAAGGTAGACCTTATCCGTTGGGGCGGGTAACAACCGGCTACTACCTCGAAGACCGCGTTATCGTTTTTCGCGAGCAGGCTCGCTCCCACACTGGAATGCCGTCCACTGTGGGAGCGAGCCTGCTCGCGAAGAGGCCCTCAAACTGTACGCCTAAGTCTGTGCCTAGCTGTAACAGCCCGACCCGCCCGGTTTATGGCTAGATGAAGCCACCTTCCTGTCACCTTCAATTCTGGTCACTCACATGTCCTCGCGCGAAAACACCGGCATGGCCCTCGGCCTGCTCGGGGTTGTGATTTTCAGCCTCACCCTGCCCTTCACCCGGATTGTGGTGCAGGAACTGCATCCGCTGCTCAACGGCCTCGGCCGCGCGCTGTTCGCGGCGATTCCCGCGGCAGCGTTGTTGTTATGGCGACGCGAGAAGTGGCCGAGCTGGCAGCAGATCAAAGGCCTGAGCCTGGTGATCGCCGGGGTGATTCTCGGCTTCCCGGTGCTGTCGGCGTGGGCCATGCAGACCTTACCGGCGTCCCACGGCGCCCTGGTCAACGGTTTGCAGCCGCTGTGCGTGGCGCTGTATGCCGCCTGGCTGTCCCATGAACGCCCGTCGAAAGCCTTCTGGGCCTGCGCCGCACTGGGCAGTGCGCTGGTGCTCGGCTACGCGTTGTACACCGGCGCCGGGAGCATTCAGGCCGGTGACTTGTTGATGCTCGGCGCAATTGCCGTCGGCGGTCTGGGGTATGCCGAGGGTGGCCGGTTGGCCAGGGAAATGGGCGGCTGGCAGGTGATCTGCTGGGCGCTGGTGCTGTCGACGCCGCTGCTGATCGGGCCAGTCTTGTATCTGGCGCTGCAACATCACGGTGCAGTGTCAGCCAAGGCCTGGTGGGCGTTCGGCTACGTGGCACTGTTTTCGCAGTTTCTCGGCTTCTTCGCCTGGTACGCCGGGTTGGCGATGGGCGGGATCGCGCGGGTCAGTCAGATCCAGTTGCTGCAGATCTTCTTCACCATCGCGTTTTCGGCGCTGTTCTTTGGTGAACATGTCGAGCCGATTACCTGGGTGTTTGCCTGCGGGGTCATCGCAACGGTGATGCTTGGGCGCAAGACCGCCATCAAACCCCATGTGGGAGATTCTATGTTGCTCAGCAACCCTAGAATCTCAAACTGATCGGTATTCGCCCTGATTCTTCATC